>NZ_JAQIVI010000746.1 GCF_028618695.1 Natrinema soli
ATTGCGCGAGTGCGGTTCCGACGTCGTCGAAGTCGGCGTCGCCTCGACGCCGACGATCGCCCGCGCGGTCCACCACCTCGGGGCCGATGCGGGAGTCGTGGTGACGGCCTCGCACAACCCGGCGTCCGACAACGGGCTCAAGCTCTGGAACCCGTCGGGGAAGGCCTTCGGCCCCGACCAGCGCGCGGCCGTCGAACGACGGATTCGCGAGGACGACTACGGACTGGCCGGGTGGGACGAAGTCGGCGACCGAACGCGTCGAGACGGCGTTCGGGACCACCACGCGGACGCGATCGAGTCGGCGGTGGACCTCGAACGGTCGCCGAGCGTCGTCGTCGATATCGGGAACGGTACCGGCGGCGTGACGGCGTCGGTGCTCGACGACCTCGGCTGTCGGGTCCGGACGCTCAACGGACAGGAGGACGGTTCCTTCCCCGGCCGGCCGAGCGAGCCGACGGCGGACACCCTCGAGACGCTCTCGATCCTCGTCGCGGAAACGGACGCCGAGCTGGGGGTGGGTCACGACGGCGACGCCGATCGGATGCTGGCCGTCGACGAGACCGGAACCTTCGTCCCGAAGGACGCGTTATTGGCCCTGTTCGCTCGAGACGCGGCGGGATCGGGCGACCGGGTCGCGGCCCCCATCGACACGAGTC
>NZ_JAQIVI010000747.1 GCF_028618695.1 Natrinema soli
CCGGGATCGCCGGCCTCGGCGACGGGCGCGGGTTCCGGCTGCGGAGCTGAAGCCGCCTCCGAACGGGCCGGTCGCCCGATGGCGGTGCTGTTCTCGCTCGAACGAGTAAGTGGTTTTATCGTTGCACGGAATGCATCGCCTACCGTGACAACGCTGGTCGTCTGTCTCGACCGGACCGACGATGTCGGCCGGAAGACCGGCCTCCGCTCGCCCGTCGTCGGCTGGGAGGCAGTCCGCGCGCTCGTGACCGATGTCGGCCTCGCGGATCCGGAGGACTCGGGAGTGAATACCTTGCTCGAGTCGCTGCGGGTCGCCCAGGACCTGCGCGACGAGAACGAAGAGGTCGTCGTCGCGGTCGTCTCGGGCGACCGCGAGTCGATGGTGTCGGCCGATCGGGCGGTTGCCGAGCAGCTCGACGACCTCATCGCCGACTACGACCCGGACTCGGCGGTCGTGGTGACCGACAGCGCGGACGACGAACGGCTGATTCCGATCGTCGAGAGCCGCGTTCGGGTCGACTCCGTCGATCGCGTCGTCGTCCGGCAGGCCCGCGACATCGAGTCGACCTACTACCTGCTCAAGCAGTTCCTGGCGGACGAGGAACTTCGACAGACCGTCCTCGTTCCGATCGGGTTGACGCTGCTCGTCTTTCCGCTACTCGCGATCACCGTCGGCCCCGCGGAGGGAGCGGCCGCGATCACCACCGTCATCGGACTCTTCTTGCTCTACAAGGGGTTCAACGTCGACGAACGCCTGGCGAGATTCGCCCGCCAGACGCGGGAGTCGCTGTACTCCGGCCAGGTGTCGGTCGTCACCTACGTGGTCGCCGCCGGACTGACGTTCGTCGGCCTGTTCGTGGGCGCACTCGGCGTCTCGAACCTCGGTGAGACGCCGGGCGTGGTCATCCCGGCGACGCGCTTCGCCTTCGACAGCGTCCCCTGGCTGGCGATGGCCGCGCTGACCGCCAGCGCCGGCCGGCTGCTCGACGAGGCGATCGGCGAGGATCCGATCCGCCGGTCCTTCCTCAACCTGCCGTTTATCGTCGTCGCCGTCGGATTGGTCGTTCGCGGCTTCTCCGCGTATTTCCTCGAGGAACAGGGCGTGATCGATCCGTTCGTCGTTCCCGAAAACGAGTTCGGGATCTTCTCGAACGAGCAGTTCGTGATGGTCGCCGGCGAACGGCTCGCGCTGTTCGTCGTCACCGCGATCGTGATCAGCCTCGTCGGAGCGCGGATCGCCTCGTCCGTCAGCGGCTCGCACGGGGACGCCGAACGCGGCGACGGCGGTCCGGAGACGGAACCGGCGGACGGTGATC
>NZ_JAQIVI010000748.1 GCF_028618695.1 Natrinema soli
CCTCGAGTCGCTCGAGGACGGTCTGGTCGACCCCTGCCTCTCGCGCCCGCTCGTACCAGTGAGTGAGGTCCGCGTCGTCAGGGACCGCCATCCGATGCTCGGCGGCGATGGCTTCGGGGCCGACGTGGAGTTCGGCGAGCTCGTCGCCCAGCCGAGACTCGAGTTCGTCGACGATCCGTGCGGTGGTATAGAACTCCCGCCAGGCGGGTTCGGGTTTCCGATGGAGGTCCCGTCGTAGCGAGACGAGGTCGTTTGCGGTCATATCTTGCCCTCGTCGGGAACAGTGAAAAGTGCTGTCGACAGTCACACGACGAGATGAGAGGATCGCGGAGACGGTCGGACAGAGGCGCGCTCAGTTGCCGCGGCCTGCGCCGTGAATCTGTTCGACTTCGGCCTCGATGTGAACCGAGTCGGGGAAGTTCTGCGAAGCGATGTTGCGCGCGAGGCTGTCGTGGCCGTGAATCTCGAGTTCGCGGGTGAAAACGGTGTACTCCCACGAGGAAAAGCGCCGATTGTCGTCGGCGTGGAGCCGACAGCACTGGGGGACCGAGAACGTCTCCGGCGGGTGTGAGTGGGGACCTTTCAATGCCGCCCCCTTCCGCTCCGCGGAGGTTTTGATGTCCTCGACGATACTATCGAGCGCAGCGCGATCGCCGCTTTGGAGGGTGAGACTGGTGACGAAGGTCATGGCTGGTGGTGTCGAATACGTCCACGGTCGGCGCGTAAAAACTTGCTGAGACGTATCGGTCGCTCTGCTGAGACGCACCGGTCGCTCCGCCAGCGGTGACCGACTGCGGTCGGTCGCCCGACGACGTCGTGAAAATCGAGTCCGGAACCAGTGTACGCTGGACGAACAGTCCGATATTCTCTTAACGTCTCACCTATTATCCCAGTTAATGGCAGTCGAAGCTACGAGCGCAGGCGCGATCCTCTTCCGCGATACGCGGGGCCGGCGCGAGTATCTTCTACTCAAGAGCCGCCCAGGCGATTGGGAGTTTCCCAAGGGCGGTGTCGAAGGAGATGAAGAACTTCAGCAGACGGCGATCCGCGAAGTAACGGAAGAGGCAGGTATCGAACAGTTCCGACTACTCGACGGCTTCCGCAAGGACTACGACTACGTCTTCGAGGCGAACGGCAAGACGATCCACAAGACCGTTCACCTCTTCATCGCGAAGTCGTTCGAGGCCAGCGCGGAACTATCGAACGAGCATCGCGACCTCCAGTGGCGCGATTACGACCAGGCGATCAACACCGTCACGCAGGACGGGCCTCGAGAGATCCTCGAGGACGCCCACGAGTTCCTCGACGAACGCGAGGAAGAGGAGGACGAGGAGTAAATCCGGAGCGAGTTCTCCCCGCGAGGTGATCGGCGTTCGATAGTGCTTGGCGTCGCTGACCGAGAGACGATTGCCGCGTTAGTGGCGCTTAACGACGATCGTATCCGCGGCGAGATCGCCGACGCGCTGGTCGTCGTCGGTGAGCAGTATCGACGCGACGGCGACCAGATTCGCGAACGGGAAACTATCGACGAGCCACAGCAGGTTCCGAACGATCGATGCCCCGACCGTACAGTCCGAGCCGTCGGATTTGACGACGACCAGTCCCAACAGGTACTTCCCGGGCGTATACCCCCAAAACCCCTCCAGCAGGAAGAAATAAGTGATCACGACAGCGAAGCCGACGATCAACGCGATCGAAACGCCGAGGTCGCCGAACACCGTCCCGGGGAAGAGTATGGCCGCGAAAAGTACGGCCAGAAGGATGTTATCGATCACGTGCGCGAGTACTCGGTGGCCGAACACGTCACCGGTCGTCTCGAGGCGAGGATGAGGGCGTCTCATCACCTGTTCTTCTCGAATGGAGATATAAAAACAACAACATTTCGTCGCGCGTTTCAAGGCCGGACGGCGGGAAACGGCAATACGATCGAGCAGCGTTTTTGCACTCGCGTTCCCAAGGGTCTGCGTGGACCCACACACCGCCGAGTTCGGGTTCGAACTGCGGACCTGCCGGTGGGCCGAACGCGAGTGGCCCCCGGACGAGTCCGCCAGCGACGACCGCGCGTTCGTCGTCGCCCGTCAGCTCGGCACCAAGCGCCGGCGCTGGGACACCATCGTTCTCGAGTGCGATCCCGATGCGCTCCGCCGCCGCGCGAACTTCGGTCCCGACCGGCTCGATAGCGATCTGCTCTATCTCGTCCGCGATGCCCCCGCCGAGTGGGCCTACTACCGCGACGCGCTGCCACACCCCGGCTATCCGTGGCGGTACGTCCGCGAGGCGATCCATCGCGCCGACGACCGCGGCATCCTCGAGACCAGAAAGAACGGCAATCGCATCGAGATCCGGCGCAAGTGGGCCTATCCGGACTGGCTCGAGCGAATCGTCGCGATCGAGAACAAGCCTGACCTCGACGCCAGCGCCGCCCGCGCGCTCGGCGCGCAACTCGAGTACGACGTCGCGATGGGGGTAGCCGACGAGGTCTGGGTTGCGACCCGAGAAACCGGCGAGCGCGTCGAACCGGTTCTCTTCGAGGATCTGCCGATCGAAGCGGGCATCCTCGCGCTCGAGCCCGACGACCTCACTGCCGAGGTCGCGTGGCATCCCCGCTCGCTCGCGGTCGACGAGCCGGGAA
>NZ_JAQIVI010000749.1 GCF_028618695.1 Natrinema soli
GCCGCGAGTGGAACCGCGACCCGACCGTCCGAAAGCGCCACTTCGACGCCGCGCTCGCGTCCGTCGAACCGTCGGCGATGCGCGAGTACGTCGCCGAATCGCCGACGACCGACTTCTCGGACGTCGGCGGCCTCGACGAGGCGAAGCAAACGCTCCGGGAGTCGGTCGAATGGCCGCTGACTTACGACCGACTGTTCGAAGAGACGAACACCGATCCGCCATCCGGCGTTCTGTTGTACGGCCCGCCCGGCACCGGGAAGACGCTGCTCGCGCGCGCACTGGCGGGCGAGACCGACGTCAACTTCGTCCGGGTCGACGGCCCCGAAATCATCGATCGCTACGTCGGCGAGTCGGAGAAAGCGATCCGCGAGGTGTTCGAACGCGCCCGCCAGTCCGCCCCGTCGATCGTCTTCTTCGACGAACTCGACGCCATCGCGGCTTCCCGAGGCGACGGCCACGAGGTCACCGAACGCGTCGTCTCGCAGCTCCTGACCGAACTCGACGGGATGCGCGAGAACCCCAATCTCGTCGTCCTGGCCGCGACCAACCGCAAGGACCGGATCGACCCGGCGCTGCTCCGGCCCGGCAGACTCGACACCCACGTCTTCGTCGGCGAGCCCGACCCGAACGCCCGCGAGAAGATCCTCGAGGTTCACACGCAGGGCAAACCCCTCGCCGACGACGTCGATATCGTCGAACTCGCGGCCGAACTCGAGGGATACACCGGCGCGGATCTCGAGGCGCTGGTCAGAGACGCCTCGATGCGAGCGATTCGAGAGGTGGCCGCGGAGTCAGACCCCGAAACGGCCAACGAGAGGGCTGACGAGGTCCGAATCGAACGACGACACTTCGAGGCCGCCCGAGAGTCGACCGACGGACTGTAGGCCGCGATCGCCTCCGGTTCGATGCTCGGACCGGGACTATGGCGACCCCGAACGGACCCCGTTCGGCGGAAGGGAGGCCAGTTCGCTGGTCGTCCCGAGCACGGAGAGTTCGTCGCCGTCCCGTAGCGTCTCGTTGTCGGCCGGGAACGGAATTACCTCGCCGTCACGGACGACGACGAGAACGATCCCCGAAAGCCAGCCGACGAACACGTTGTCGAGGGTGCCGCCGTCTTCGACGGTGATGGATCGTACCGTCTCGTCGGCGGATCGGAGCACGGCACACAGCGCGTCGCCGTCGTTCGGCGGTTCCGATCGCGTCGTCAATCGATAGCTCGAGCCGGGATCGAACGCGAACCGATCGGCAGCGTCGGCGTCCACGGCGATCGTCGCCAGATCCCCAGCAGTAGCACGTACCGTTCCGGTCGCCGCGAGTCGGTTCGAGTCCCCCTCGGCCGTCCAGACCTCGATCGGATCGCCGACGCTTGCGGTCGGTGTCGGATCGGCGCGGATCGCCATCGCGACGGTTCCCGTCGGAAGGCTTGCCCCGATTCGAGAGCGAGTGCCGCCGACCGCGAGCCGCTCGATCGTCCCGTCAGCTCCAATCGTGATCGACACGTGGCCGAGACCGTAATCGCGCTCGAGGCGGGTCGCGAGCCGAGAGCGAAGTGCCGAGTCGTCGCTGATCTGGGGAAACAACACCGTCCTGCCGGTGAGATCTCGTTTGACCGACGGATCGACCGGCGGATAGCCCGCCGCATCATCGATCCGTTCGGGTAACTGGATCGCTATCGAGAGCCGCGCCGATCGGACGAGCGAGGCGATTTCGCCGGTGGCCGTCAGCCGGTCGATATCGAAGACATCACGCGCGATCCCGTCACCGATTCGCCGGCCGATCTCGGCGGCGACTGCACTGACGACGACCGCGCAGAGGACGTACGTCGCGGTCGCGTGATGGACGAGCGGCGTTTCGTCGATGATCGTCGCCTGCTCGAGACCGGCGGCGTTCAGCCAACCCGCGACGACGGCGAGTCCGGCAAACGCGCCGACGCCGATCGGAGCCCCTCGCGTACTCGCGGCCCGATACCCGAACGCAACTGTGGTCGCGACGATGCCGGCGATCAGTGCGAACCCGAGTATATTGATCAGTGCCGTTTCGGTCCACTCGGTGACTGCCGTCTGCAAGACGACGACTCCAGTCACGAGTCACCCTCCAGTGCTGGGATTACGGCTGAACGCGGCGTCGGTTCGCCATCATCGTCGATCCGCCGCTGTAACGCGATTCGATCCCCGACGACGAACACGTCGTCCCGGTCGTCGAGCGTTGCCACGTCGGGATCGAGACACCACGTCTCCCGTTCGGCGACCGGATCGACGCTCGTCGGCCCCGTCCCGTCGGCGTCGGCGTTGCGGCGGCTCGCCGCGAGGACGCGGATC
>NZ_JAQIVI010000075.1 GCF_028618695.1 Natrinema soli
CTGATCGCCTCGCGACCGGCCTCCCGGGCCGCGTACGCGTCCGCCCGGAACTCCTGCCAGCGCGCGAGGCCGCCCAGCAGGACGACGTGATAGACCGCGTACAGCGCCATGAACGGGACGAAGAAGCCGACGAAACCGAAGCGCTCCTCGAGCCCGCCGAGTCCGAACCGCTGGACTCCGAGGATCCAGGCACCGAAGACGGCGACCGTCAGCAGGCCGCGCTGCCAGAGGTGGCGGCCGGCGACGTGGCCGAACTCGTGAGCGAGGATCGCGCGCAGTTCGTCGTCGTCGCACTCCGCGAGCAGGTAGTCGGTCAGGAAGACGTATCGCAGTCCGGGAACCGTGCCCGCGACGAGCGCGTTCGCGGTCTTGGTGGACTCGCCCTCGAGCAGGAACAGTCCGCGGGGCCTGTAGCCAAGCTCCGTACAGAGCCGTTCGACGCGCTCGCGGCGCTGCCCCTCGAGCGGGACGCGATCCCGAACAATCACGATCAGATACGGCGAGAGACCGAAGCTGGCGAAGACGATCGCGCCGAGGGTGGCAACGAGCACGGGGGTCGACGACCCGACGACCGAAATGACCGCGAGGAAGCCCCCGACCCCGATTATGGCCGAGCCGACGGCGACCGCCATCACCGTGAGCACACCTTTCGCGACCCGCCACATCGACGCCGACGTCTCCCGCAGCGAGCGAACCGTGGGGTACGTGCCGAGCGCCATCGACACGATCGGAACGGTGACGATCCCGAAGGTGACCACGATGAGTGTACCGAACTCGAGGAGAGCGATGCCGAACAGTTCGACGCCGCCCGTCCCGACGGCGGTAGCCGCCCGGTCTATCAGTCCGAGGGAGTAGCCGGCCAGAATGGCGACGACCGGCAGTCCGAATCCGCCGACCTGCTGGACGCGATTGAGTCGGTGCAAGCGGTCTTCGATCGGTTCGTCCATCGCCTCGACGCGGCGGGCGTACGCTCGAAACCCGAGGAACGGGCCGATCGCGAGAACGAGGACGAACGCGACAGCGGCGAGCATAGACGTCGATTCGATATCGCAGATAAAAATAGTGTTGTCACCCTCACACGATTCGGAGCCGTAATTCCTGCTGTGAGTCTGTAGCCAGAATCGGTCGGCGATATCCGCTCGGTAGCAATAATTTACGTATTGCTCCAAATTGGTCACCCGGAAGCGGTGGCGCGCGCTGTGCCGCGGTGAATGCCAATGAACCGCGGCACGACGCTGCGCGAGGGATGAGTGAGCGACGTCAGGAGCGAACGAATCGGCTGGGGAGGGCGTGGCGATTCCCTGTTGCCACGGTAGCAGAACGCTTCGTCTCACTCATTCTCACCAAAACCCACTGCTCCATTCACAACTGTCCCGTGCGCGAACCGATGGGAGACAGCGAGCACGAACATGTCGGAAATAGGAAGCGCGAACAGACAAAAGACGGCAACCTTCTATACCCGCGGCCGGCAACGAGCGAGCATGCGAGACGTTTGTATCGTCGGCGGGGGCGTCGCCGGCCTCGCCGCCTCGATCTTCACCGCCCGCGCGGGACTGGACACCCTCGTCATCAGCGAGGGACCAAGTCCCTCGAGTAGCCGGACGCAGTCCGGCGACGACGGGGGCGAATCGATCCTCAAGCGCAACGCCAGCCTCGAGAACTATCCCGGCTTTCCCGAGGGCGTCGACGCGCGCCGCTACCTGCGCCTGAGCCGCGAACAGGCCCGCAACGCCGGCGCCGAGTTCGAACTCGGTCGGGTCACGAGCACGGAACTGGTCGACGAGACTGCTCTCGAGGCCGGCTTCGTCCTCGAGACCGAGGGCGACGACCCTCTCGAGGCGCGGCGGGTGATCGCGGCCTCGTGGTCTGACAGCGAGTACCTCGTCCCGCTCGACGTGGGTCGCATCCAGCGCGGGAGCAAACACTTCGTCGACACCGACGAGGCCGGGCGGACGGCGGTCGACGGCGTCTACGCCGCAGGCCGACTCGCAGAGGAGCCCCATCAGGCGATCGTCGCGGCCGGCCACGGCGCGAAGGTCGGCCTCGCCGTCATCCACGATTCGGACACGAACTTCTACCACGACTGGGTCGCGCCGGAAGGCTACTTCACCGGCCGCGACCGCGAGGTGCCGCCGGGGTGTGAAGAGATCGACGATGCGGAACGACGGGAACGAGACGAAAAAGCGAGAGCCCGCATGCTCGAGGCCTTCGAGGAACCGCTCGACGAGGAGCCGACGATGCACCCGAGCGTCGAACGAGACTGAGCACCAGCATCCGCGTCAAATCGTCGTTTTCACGAACCGGACCGCCCCCCGTGAGTTAACACGGTCCGCGTCGAACTCCCGTACTGGTTCTTTCGCGACGATGAACGGGACGAATCGACGGAATCCGGAGCAGCGATCGCTCGCCACGGCCGCGGAACGGGACGCCCTCGGTGCCGCGACCGGATACGCTCGAGCGCACGGCCTCGCGACGCCAGCCGAGGCTGCCTATCTCGAGGCGCTCGAGGAAGCCCGCTGCGAGATTCTCCACCGGTTCGTTCGCGGCGTGCTTCGCGG
>NZ_JAQIVI010000750.1 GCF_028618695.1 Natrinema soli
CCAGCGGGGTCCATTGCGTCGGCTGTGGCGACCGCTACGGCGTGCCCGCGGACGCGACGATCCGCGACGAGCGCTGCGATTGTGGCCTCCCCAAGATGCGCGTCGAACGCGGGTTGGCGTTCAACATCTGCCTCGACAGAGGCTGTGAGTCCCTCGACGCGGCCGTCAAGCAAGCGTTCGACCGCGAGTGGGCGTGTCCCGAACCCGACTGCGACGGCGACCTCCGGATCCTCCGGCGCGGCGGCCTCATCGCCGGCTGCGAGCACTATCCCGACTGCGACACCGGCTTCGCCGTCCCCGCCGGCGTCGTCAACAGCGACTGTAACTGCGGGCTGCCGACCTTCGAGACCGCCAGCGGCATCCGCTGTCTCGATGCGACCTGCGATCGAGGGCTCGAAGCGCCGCTCGAGGCCGACTCCGCGGCGGACGATTGAACGGACTACAACCCGGAAAGGGGGTCGCTCCTACCGAGCGATAGCCTGCCGACCAGCCGCCGCTACGGTGGGTGGGACTGAAAGGGGCTGGCTGTCTCGGAGAAGCACGACGACGCAAGCACTGGCGGGAGCGAGTGAAACGAGCGACCGAAGCGCGCAGCGAGGCGCGCGATCCGAGACCGCCAGGGGCTTTCGAGGTGGTTGCAGCGGGAACCTCACCGAGTCTCATCGGGGTTCTCGAGGCCGTCACTCCGAAAGCGTTCAGACAGATTCCGGCTGAAATGAGGGATCGATCCGTAGCCACTTAGTCACGGCCCGCAAAACCCCGGCCATGGCACTCGAGGGGCGATTCGACGACGGCGTCGTCCGCGTGGGCGGCGACGCGCGCCAGCGCTATCACGACTCGCGGGGCTACGGCTATCCGCTCGAGGGCAACGAAATCGCCCTCGCGCCGGTCGAAGCGGCCCACCTCCTGTATCGGGGGGACCTCGAGGCGGTCGTCGACGCCGCGACCGGCGAGCGCCTCGGGTTTCGGGCGTTCGTGGCCCGCGAGCCCGGCGAGAATTTCGGGGTCCGATTTCTGGTCTACGCGGACCTGCGGTCGCGGGGCTTCTACCTCTCGCCGGCCGCGGAGCCGTGGGTTCCGAACCCGCCGAGCGGGGAGGCCGACTTCGCGGTCTTCCCGCGAGGAAAGGGACCTCGAGACGGCGAGATCGCCTACGCGCTGCGGATCATCGGCGAGCGGACCGACATTCCGGCCGCCGAACTCCGGGAGGGCGTGCTGGCGGTCGTCGACGAGGAGAGCGAAATTACCTACTTCGAGGTGGGGCGGCGGGATCCGACCGGCACGTCGGGTGCCGACGCCACACTGCCCGAGGACTGCGAGGCCGACCTGCTCGCGGATCGGGTCGTCGTCTGGGAGCCGCCGCTGTCCCTCTACGAGCAGACGTTCTACGGCCAGCCCCTCGAGGGCCGGGAGTACGACGAGCCGACGCTGCAGTGTTCGCTGCTCG
>NZ_JAQIVI010000751.1 GCF_028618695.1 Natrinema soli
CGGCTGTCGCCGACGGCACGCTGGTCGTCGTGGTCGCTCGGCTCGAGGGGGCGAACGCGCTGCGAGCGGTCGAGGATGCGCTCGACCGCGTGGGCGTTCGAACGGAGTGAGAGGCGGGTGAAATGGGCGAGAGCAATTAGTTTTCGCGACTATCGTACGCCTCGCTGAAATCCCACTCGCGACGGAGGAGCTCTTCGACGCCATGTTCGAGGAGGACGTCACCGAGGATCGTCGCCCTGTAGTATGTGTAGAGCCCGTCGCTGTCCCGTTCCGTTCGGACGCGCTTCTCGATGAGCCCGACGTCTCGGAGTTTATTGAGATGGTAGTGGAGCGTGCTATCGTCGATCTCCAGTACCGAATCGAGCTCCGTCGGTGTTAGCTCGTCCGCGTGAGAGAGACGGTAGACGATCTCGAATCGGGTTCGATTCCCGATCGCGGCCTGCATCTCGAGGTACTCCTCGAGGGAGAGGACGCTCTGCTCCGGCAGTAGGTCGTCCGGGTCGGTCGGATCGCCGTCGGCGATCCGCGTATGTTTCGTCCCCATCGTACCACGGACTACTCGCTCTCGTCTCTTAGTCCTTGTCAAGCCAGCATTTACTGAAAATGCGCTTCTTTATATACTGTCGGCAGATTATTCCGAATATGACGCAGGAGATTACGCGGGATCTTATCGCGGACCGGCTTGGGACCGTGAAATACGATCGATTTCTCCTCTATCTAATGGGTCCGTATAAATCGTTCAATCTGAACTACGTGCTGACCGACGAGGAACGGCAGAACGTGTCCGTTGGGGACCTCCCCGGTCCCCTCAGGAAACTCTTCCAGAACGAGGACATAATCGACGAGGCGGAAGCCCTGCTCCGACGATTACAAGGAACGCTTCGAACGGATCCTGAGGTAAACGCATTCCTCGCGGTCGACATCGATATCGAGACCGATGAGATCGATGCAGTGACTCAGAGCATCGAGTACGCCCGGTGCGCGAATGCAACCGTGTTCATCGTGCCGTTCCTCGGCCACAACTTCGGTGTCGGAGAGGAGGCGGGCAGTATCTTAGAGAACGTCGCAGAGACACACGCTGATAGGATCGTCTTCGTCCACGAGGCGAACGTGACCAGTGAGATGATTCGGTCGGCACGAGCCCGATGGGACCTCCGTATCGAAACGTACGAGACGGAAGCAGAACTGATCGATACGGTGCGACGATTCGTCGTCACGACGATGAACCGCGAGCGGTTCGGAGAGCTCGACCATCTGGACTAATCGCAGTTGTTCTGCTGGCTCTCGTGATCGTCACATGTCGGTCTTGAGACGAGCAAGCGCCGCGCCCGGATGCCATCACACGCTTTAACTTTCGTCCGGCGGAAGTGAGCGTAATGACCCTGCACGTGACGAACACGTTGACGGGCGAAAAAGAGCCGTTCGAGCCACGGGACCCCGAGAACGTCCTCCTCTACTACTGTGGCCTGACGGTCTCGGATCCGCCACACCTGGGCCACGCTCGCTCGTGGGTCCACGTCGACGTCATGCACCGCTGGCTCGAGCACCGCTCCTACGACGTGCGTCACGTCGAGAACTTCACCGACGTGAACGAGAAGATCGTCGCCCGAGTGGGCGAAGATGATCTAGGCGAGAGCGAGGCCGACGTGGCCGAGACCTACATCCGGCGGACGATCGACGACATGCGCTCGCTGAACCTCCTGCGGGCGGAGGTCTACCCCCGCGTCTCCGAGCACGTCCCCGAGATCATCGACCTCGTCGAGACGCTGATCGAGAAGGGCTACGCCTACGAGTCCAACGGCTCGGTCTACTTCGACGTGAGCAGCTTCGACGAGTACGGCAAGCTCTCGAACCAGGAACTCGGCGAGATCGAGTCCCAGGGCGATCCCGACGAGCGCACCGAGAAGCGCAACCCGGCGGACTTCGCGCTCTGGAAGGCCGGCGGCGTCGATGCCGACGCGGTCGCGGAGCACCGCCACGAGGGCGTCGACCACGGCGAGGATCCGCCCGAGGGGCTGACCTGGGATTCGCCGTGGGGCGAGGGCCGACCCGGCTGGCACATCGAGTGCTCGGCGATGAGCATGACCCACCTCGACGAGACGCTGGACGTCCACGTCGGCGGCCGGGACCTGGTCTTTCCCCATCACGAAAACGAGATCGCCCAGTCCGAAGCCGCGACGGGCCAGCAGTTCGCGAACTACTGGCTCCACTGCGAACTGTTCCAGATGGACGAGGAGAAGATGTCCTCGAGCCTCGGCAACTTCGTCACGGTCGACGAAGCGATCGATCGTTGGGGGACGAACGTCATGCGGACGTTCCTGACCGCCGGCTCGTACAACAGCAAACAGCTCTACTCCGACGAGACGATCGCCGAGGCCGAGGAGCGATGGGACCAACTCGAGCGGGCCTACGAGGCGGCCGTCGAGGCGCTCGACTCCCCGGCGGCGAGCTCGAAAGTCGACGACGAGTCCTTGCGCGACGAGATCGACGGCTCGCGAGAGGCGTTCGCAACCGCGATGAACGACGACTTCAATACCCGAGAAGCGCAGTCCGCGCTGCTGTCGGTCGCGACGGCGATCAATCGGCACCTGGAGGAGTCGGCCGCCGACGCCGGTGGCGACGCCGAGCACGGAACCGGCGCTGGCAGCTACGATTATCGCGGACTCCGGCGGGCCGTCGAGACCCTCGAGGAACTCGGCGGCGTCCTTGGACTCTCCTTTACGGGCGATACGACGGGCTCTGCTGAACTCGCCGGCGACGTGGTTGATCTCGTCCTCGACGTGCGCGAGCGAGAGCGCGAGGCCGGCAACTACGAGCGCGCCGACGAGTTGCGCGACGAACTCGAGACGCTCGGGATCGAAGTGCAGGACACGGACGAGGGGGCGACGTATCGGCTGCCGTCGGGCGAGTGAGTATCGTGCGCTCTCGTCGACGCTCGCAAAATCAATAGCTGTGCGATCGGGCCCAGCGGCCCTCACATCACGCTCATCAGTCCGAACTGAACCGCCGACGGTCGTGATGTGGCCGTCGTCTATTCGTCGTCGTACTCATTCGTGACTCGCGCCGCCGTCAACCTGAGCGGACGGCGTGATGTTCTGGTTCATCCGGAAGCGGTTCTCGGGATCGTACGCGTCCTTGACGTCGACCAGGCGATCGTAATTGTCGCCGTAGGCGGCCCTGACCCGCCTGTCGCCCTCCTGGCTGAGGAAGTTCACGGCCACGCCATCGGTCGCGAACGGTCCCATCGCGCCGTGGAACTCCCGGGCCCACGAGATGTGGGTCTCGTCCTCGGCGGGATCCTCCCACCGGGAAAAGACGTTAAACGAGAACTCGGCGTTCCGGTTCCGGTACGCCGTCGCGTCCGGCTCGACACGGGAAATCGCGCCGCCCAGATGCTCGAGGACGATCTGCGACATCGGGGACGGAAGCGTTCCCGCACGTTCGACCACCATGTCGATCGCGTCGTCGGGGAGGGGGTCCACCAGCTGGGACTTCCAGTAGTTCCGGTATCCTGGCGCTTGTGGCTCGTCTAGCATCTGTTGTAGGCCCGTATACGGCATGGGCTGGACCTGATCGACGATCGGTTCGCCGAAGTCCCGGAGCGGCTGGAGGAGTTCCTCGCCCGTCTCGATGGGACCCGCGTAGCACGGCGCGAGCGCGGCCACCTTCGTGCCGTGGACCGCCTCTGGGAGGAACGGTGCCGGCGGTGCCGTCATGATCGCGGCGTAGCAGCAGCATTGGTCCGGCATATCGGCCGTAAACTCGCGGTGGAATCGGAGGAGGTCGGCCGCGTCCTCGAACGGATGGATGACCATCCCACCGAGCACCATCGGTCCCACCTCGTGACAGTCGAACTCGAAGGAGGTGACGATTCCGAAGTTACCGCCGCCCCCGCGGATCCCCCAGAACAGGTCCGGATTTTCGTCCTCACTGGCGTGGACGAGTTCCCCCGTCGCGGTGACGACATCCACACTCCGAAGGTTGTCGATAGTGAGTCCGAACCGCCGACTCAGCCACCCCCACCCGCCCCCCAGGGTGAGGCCAGCGACGCCAGTGGTCGAGACGGTTCCGCCCGGGGTAGCGACCCCGAACGCCTGGGTTTCGTGATCGAGGTCTCCCATCGTGACGCCGGGTTCGACGCGGACGGTTTTGGTATCTGGATCGACCCGGACCGACTTCATCGGGGAGCAATCGATCACGAGGCCGTCGTCACAGACCGCGTTCCCCGCGGCGTTGTGCCCGCCGGACTTGACGGCCAGGAGAAGGTCGTTCTCGCGGGCAAAGTTCACGGACGCGATCACGTCCGCGACCCCGGCACACTGGGCGATCATCGCCGGATACCGGTCTATCATATCGTTCCAGACCCGACGGCACTCGTCGTAGTCTTCGTCGTCCGGGAGGACGACCCGGCCGCGGAACGATTTGTCGAACGCAACTACCGCCTCCGCATCTATCGCCTCGTTCTCGGTTTTCATGGCTCTGTACCCGTCGAGTGACTTCGGTTGCGACCACGGTATAGGCATCTGCTGTAACCGTTTCACGCCGTGCAACGCGTACACCACCCTCATCCGTCCCTCGACGCGAGGCGGAGGCGGTCCTCATCGAAAGACCGCCTCGATCAGTCGGCTACCCGGGACTCGTATCGTCTGCGGTCGTGAGACGCCGGCCACGAATCCGTCGTCTCGGACGCCGCTGCTACGTCTTCGCCCACACGGATTCCCAGCCGTTGCGCAACTCCGACGCGGTGAGGCGGGTCGACGCTTCCCGGTACTCGTCGAACGTCTCCGTGAGTCGGTCGACGAGGGCCGGATCGTCGGATTCGATCAGACCGACAGAGATGTCCCGATCGTCGAGAACGATACGGTAGGCCGTCCCGTCGTAGATGCCCCCTGGCGGGACGTCACCGTCGTAGACGTATACCGTGGAGCGGTCGGCGGCGACGATGTCCTCGAACTCGTCGGCGAGCGGAGATGCCATCACTGACTCTAGTACGACCGGGGTGGTCACCAGTTCCATCGTCTGCGTGCCGCCGACGACCGCCTCGTATCTCGCATCGACACACGGCTCGGGGAACTTGTCCGCCAGTGTCTTCGTCCGGGTTGACTCACGTTCGATATCCAGCACGCGGGCCACTGGCGCCATCGGATCGTCGGGGGTTGCCGCAGTGATCGTCGCTTCGGTCAAGACCTCGAGGTCGAATTCGACATCCAATTCCCCCAGCGGAAACCACGGGAGCAGTTCCCGCAGATCGTTGGCGGTCGTCATGTGGTCGTAGAGGTCGATGAACTCGCTCGCGACGTATTCTCCGAGCGGAGTCAACGCGTATCGGTGCCCCTTCCTCACTACCCAGCCGCGGCTCTCGAAATCACCGAGGAGGCGGCTGATCGTGGCTTTAGAGGCCTCGGTCGCGCTCTGTAATTCCGCCCTCGTACGGGAGCCTGCCGCGAGGGCTTCGAGCGCAGTGAATCGGTTCTCCGAGTCCGCGAGAAAGCGGATGTCTTCGAGCGGAGTAAACATGCAGATTACAACGATCGATGAGGATATAACTGCAATGTTACTAGCTAGCATACATTCGGATCCGTGAAGCGGATTCCAACAGCGCCAGTTATTCCAGTCACTGCATCATCCATGCAGTTCGAATTGTAATCAGCAAGTGAAGACCACCGCGGCGTTTATTTCCTCGAGTCTGGTCGGATCGAACAACATGAATCGACGGCTGTTTCTCGGCGCGCTCGCGGCGGGTGGCGTCGGCACGGTGGCCGGCTGTCTCAGCGGCTTCGCCGACGATATGACGATGGTTTCGGCGGCACCCGCACGTGTTTCAGATGAGGCGGCCGCCGAGGCAGGCTACGAGTATCAGGGGACGATAAAACGGGTCGAGACCCAGCAAGTGGGCGGCGAGGACGTCGAACTGACGAGCTACAATAGCGTCTACGATCGGGCGATCGACCTGCCGGCCGAACGGTTCGGCGAGCAGCCGGTACGGGCGGGTGCGTTCGGCGTGCTCTCGACGCCGCAGATCACCGTCGGTGGCGAGGAGTTCAACCCCGTCAGTGAGCCCTCGGACAAGGTCCTCGTCGAGCGCGTCCAGAATCGATATGACGGACTATCGATCGAGCGAGCCGTCGGCGGCCGCGCCCTCGAGACGCTCGGCGAACGGTTCCCCGTCGAGTCCGCCGAGGGCACTGCGACGCTGGACGGGGAGTACGACGTCGACGTCTCCCTCGATATCATCCGAGACGAACACGAGGACGACCCCCTCGTCATCGTCGCCGTCTACCCCACCGAGGAGGTCCTTCAGGGGGAATCAGAGCAAGGCCGGATCGACACCCTCGTTCGGGGCCTCGAGCAGTACGACGACCTCGAGGTCGAGATCGTCGAAACAGAGGAAGCGGACGGGTGACGGCGGCAGTGAAACGGTGGACACCGGTGATGACGACGAATCGACGGTCGACGGAGAGCGACGCTCATACGGACTGCTGTAAGTCATTTCCGGTGCGACCGCAGGGCCGTATCGCGGTCGCACTGGTAAATCGGTACAGCAGACCGTATCAGAACCCGACCGCCGTCGCGAGCGAGAGTCCGCTCGCGAGCGCGCCGAGCAGGTAGCCGCCGATCGCGCCGCCG
>NZ_JAQIVI010000752.1 GCF_028618695.1 Natrinema soli
CCCGCCACCACCGCGACCGGCTCCCGGACGGCCGCCCGCTCCGCCCTGCCCCTGTCCGAGCATCTCCTCGCGGTCGTCCATCATCTCCTGTTCGGCGTCTTCGCGCATCCGGTTCGCCTCCTCGGCGATCTCCTCGGCCTCGTCGAACTCGCCGAGCTCCTCGAGGATCTCGGCTTTCGTCTCGAGTACTTTCGCGTTGCGCAGGCCGAGCCGGATCGCGTTGTCGACGCAGTTGAGCGCCTCCTCGGAGAGCCCGCGCTCCGAGAGGAAGAACGCGCGGTTGAACCAGCCCGCGGCGAAGCGCTCGTCGATCTCGATGGCGCGTTCGGCGTGCTCGAGCGCTTCGCTCGTCCGGCCGAACTCCCAGAGCGCGTAGGCGAGGTTCGTCTCGGCAGTCGCGGCGTGCTCGCTCTCCTCGTCGATCTGCAGGGCCTCGCGGTGGGCCCCGATCGCCTCGTCCCACTCCTCGAGTTCGCCGTGGGCGACGCCCTTGTTCACCCACGCCTCCTGCTTGAGCTTGTCGTCCTCGGCGAAGTGGGCCGTCCGATCGAAGGCCTCGGTGGCCTGCTCGTAGCGATTGATCTGCATGTAGTTCAGTCCGACGTCGAGCAGTTCGCTCGCGTCGACCTCGTCCTGATCGATGTTGTGCTGGTCGAGCGTGTCGGTGACGACGCGGGAGTCGACGGGATCGACCTTCGACGGGTCGACGCCGAGTTCCGGCGGGTCCAGGTCGAATTCCTCGTACGGATCGCCGAATCCCTCTCCCTCGGAGAAGTGATGATCGCGATCGTCGTCTCGGTCAGTCATTACTGTAAATTGGCGGTGACGACTGTTAAGGGCTGCGACCCGGGTAGCGGCGACGTTTCGATGGCGTCGCCTCGCCGCCCGCCTCCGGTTCTCAGACCCGCTCGTCGAGGCGTCTGGTCACTCCCCGGAGCGACTGGGTCACCGCGGCCGGATGGGGCAGCCCGAGCCGGTACCGGATCCGGTCCTGATGCTTGAACGGCTCGAACACCGCGGGCTCCTCGAGGTCCCACACCCGCACGGACGAGTTCCGAACGCCGCGTCGTTCGAGGACGGCGTTCGCCGCGCGGCGGCCGGCCTCGTTGGCCGACTCCATCGAGGCCAGATCGGCATTCGTTCGCACGTAGTCGCTCGCCAGCATGAGATTGCGGACGGCGACATCCGCCGGTGGCCGGTTCCGGAGCGAGCCCACGGTGTTGATCAGCAGGGGGGACCGGTTCTCGACGCCGTCGTCCGTTTCGACGAGCGACGGATCGAGGAACCAGTCGACGAGCAACTCGTCGGTCAACCGCTCGTCGGGCCCGTTCAGGTGCGCTTTCAGCTGTACCCAGACCTCCTCGGCAATTTCCTCGCGCGTACACTCTCTGGCGGGGTTCTCGTGTACGATCCCAGGCGTGTCCCAGTCCGAGGCGATCACCGAGAGGACGCCCTCGACCGCGTCGGGGCCGCGACTCTCGAGATCGTAGCCGGTCCAGAACTGGCGCTGGGAGATCGAGGTCAGCGTCCACGGTGCGTCGGCGTAGACCTGGTGGCCGCGGCTCAGTTCGACATCCGCCGCGAGGTAGAACTGGATCCCGTTCATCCAGACCGTCTCGAGGTGCTCGATTCGCCCCAGTTCTGGTGCGGCTCGACGCAGGTCCGACGTGAGTAACTCGGGTGCGACCTCGACCGGGACGGCAAGCACGTAGTCGTCGGCTGCGACTCTCGCCCCGCCGGCCAGTTCGACTCCAGTGACGCGTTGCCCGTCGAACGCGAGACCCTGTACGGGCGTATTCGGCCGGAACTCGACGCCGAGCGTCTCGAGGTGGCGAACCCACGGATCGATCCAGGCCTCGTTCGTCGGCGCGTTCAGGACGCGCTCGGTCGGCTCGGTCGGATCGAGCTGGCCGAACAGCAACTGCAGGTAGATCGTCCCGACTGTCCGGGCGCTCCCGACCTGCGGTCGGAGCGCGACGAGCGCCTGCGTGGTGTACGCGACCCGATCGCGAAACGCCTGCGAGCGGTTCTCCGCGTCGATGAACTCCCACCAGGAGACGTCGTCGAGTTCACCCTCTCGCCGGGACTCGCAGGCGGTCAGCAGGTACAGCAACCGCTCGAGCAGGAAGCGAACGTCCTCGCGGGGCAGGTCCTCCGCGAACGCCGGCCGAAGCGCCTTGAGCCAGCCGCAGATCGTGTCGGGGGTGCGCGTCTCGGCGATCCGGCTCCGGCCCGTCGTACTCGCGATGAGCGTCGCTTCGGTCTCGACGAGGTTGTCCGCGACGGTGCCGTCGCCGTCGGGGATCCGTCTCATCGTGTCGACGACGTGCCGGTAGAACGCCGGGAAAAAACGGAAGCCGTGTTCGCCGTGTAGCGCCGCCGGGTCGTCTGCGATCGGCATCGATCGGGCCTTCCCGCCGAAGCGGTCGTTCGCCTCGAAGACGGTTACGTCGACCCCGTGCTCAGCGAGTTCGTGTGCCGCGGTGAGGCCGCCGATTCCGCCACCAAGGACGGCTACGTCGGTCATTGGAGTGTTCTGGTCGCTGATCTATATAACGGGCGTCCCTCTCCTAACGCGGTCCGGGAACCCCCGGCGTCCGCGGCCTCGCCGCCGAGGCTCATCGAGATGAAAACGCCGCGGTCATCAGTCGTCGACGGGAGCCTCGAGTTGCTCGAGGACGGCATCGGTCGTCACGACGTCGCCGTACTTGGCGTCGATGTCGAAGAGGTTCGCACGGTGTGGTCCCTCGGCTCTGTCGCCGACGGCATCGGCGGGGACGATCGTTCGATAGCCGTGCTGGAGGCTGTCGACCGCAGTCGCGCGGACGCAGCCGCTGGTTGTCACACCGGCGATGACGAGGGTGTCGACGCGGTTGGTGGTCAGTTCCGATTGCAAGTCGGTGCCGAAGAAGGCGCTGGCATACTTCTTGAGGATGACGCGCTCGTCGTCGAGCGGTGCGATTCGGTCGTCCACCTCGACGCGTTCGGTGCCGAGTCGGAGTTCCCTGAGCGCGGGTACTTTCTCGATGAACACTCCCGCATCGCCGTAGGACTCCTCGAACGCGACGGTGGTGAAGTATCGCGGGAGATCGAACGCTCGAAACGCCTCGAGGAGGCGGTCGGTTTGCTCGATGACGGCTTCGACGTCCGACCCGAGATTCGAGTCCGGATCGGTGAATGCGTTGATGAGGTCGATGACAACCAGTGCCGGTCGCTCTCCCATACCGACGGTCTCGCCGAATTCTCGTTCGTCGTAGTGGTCTTCGGTGGCTTCGATCCAGTCCATAAATTGTGTCTGTCAGGCGCGTTCCGGGTCTGTCGGGTGGCTCCTGGGCTGTCCGGTGGGTCCGGGAGCAGTCGGTGGCCGGTTCAGTTGTGACGGTCGTCGAACTCGCGGCGTTCGGCGGCGATCCGCTCGGCGAGTTCGGCCTCCTCCGGCAGGGGGCCGTAGTCGAACTCCTCGAGCTCGTCTCGTTCGTCGCGCCCGGTTTCGCGCGCCTCCTCGGTCGCGGCCCGATCCACGGTTCCGTCCTCGCTGACGATGACGCCGTACTCCTCGCGCGCGGCCTCGGTGGAGACGAGTCCCTGCCGGATCTCCTCGGCGACCAGTTCGGGATCCCGCTCGAGCGGATCGCCCAGACCGCCGCCGCCGGCGGTCCGGAAGATCAGCTTGTCGCCGGCCGAAACTGCGACGTTTTCGACTTTGGAGGGGAGTTCCTCCTCGGTCCCGTCGGTCCGGACGAGTCGTTTTTCGCTGGTCTGTGCGTGTTTCCCGCCGTCAACTCCCCACGGATAGGTGTGTGCGCGATCGTCCTGAAACGTGACTGCGCCGTCCTCTTCGAAGGTATAGACTTTCGTGATGCCGTGTCCACCGCGGAACTCTCCCGCACCGCCGGTGTCGGCGCGCGTGCTGTATTCGTCGATGGTGAGCGGGTAGTAGGCTTCCTGATACTCGGCGGGAACGGTTCGAAACAGCGGCCACCAGGAGTGGCCGTCGAGGCCGTCGCCGCCCGGCCGAGCGGGGATGCCGCCGTAGAGAATCTCCAGCATCTGGAAGTCGTTGCCCTCGGAGTCCGTCCCGGCATACACCAGATTCGGAGAGGTGCCATAGCTGCCGGCGACGCTGAAGTCGTCGATGAGCTTCGAGAAGGTCGCCTGCAGGACGTCGAACTGGCGGGCCATCAGCGGCAGGCGGTTGCCCAGTGCGGCCGGGAACTCCGGCTGAACGACGCTCCCCTCGGGCAGGTTGACCTCGAAGCGGTCGTAGTAGCCGTCGTTGAACGTCAAGAGCGGATCAAACGCCATAATGAGGAAGACGCCGGTGAACATCTTGAACATCTTCTCGTTCAGCAGGAAGTTCACCGTGCCGGGGACCTGCGCGTCGGTTCCCTCCCAGTCGAGGTGGACCGTGTCGCCCTCGCGATAGATCTCGAGGTTGAGCTTGATCGGGCCGTTACCCATGCCGTCGTCGTCGACGTAATCCTTGAAGGTGTAGCGTTCGCCCTCGGGCACGAACTCCCGGATGAGATCGATCATTCCGTCGCGGGTACGGTCAAGGATGGCGTCGCACCCTTCCAGGTAGGTCTCTTTCCCGAAGCGGTCACAGAGTTCCTGCACGCGGGCTTCGGCGGCGGCCGTCCCGGCCGCGAGCGCTTTGATGTCCGCCTCCGCGTGCTCGGGAAGACGCGTATTGTGCGCGAACGTCTCGAGGAGTTCGCTGTCGAACTCGCCTTCCTTGTAGAGTTTGACCGGTGGGAGACGCATGCCCTCTTCGAAGATAGTGGTGGCCTGGACGGGCATGCTGCCGGGCGTCTTCCCGCCGACGTCCATCAGGTTGCCCCACTGGCTGCCGAAGCCGACGAGATCTTCCTCGTAGAAGATCGGTCGGAGCAATAGCATATCCGGCGTGTGCGAGACCGCACCGGCGCACATGTAGGGATCGTTGGTGGCGATGACGTCGCCGTCGTTCAGATCGTCCCAGCCGAACGGCGCGTTCTCGATTATCGTGTCGATCGCGCTGCCGAACTGGCCCATCACCATCCGGCCTTTCCGGTCGGCGATGAGCGGAAACTGATCCGACTGCTCCCGAATGACCGGGCTGATGGCCGTCGTCTCGAGGACGCGATCCATCTCGTAGCGCGTGTTCGAGAGCGTGTTCTCGATAATATCGAGGGTCGTCGTGTCGATATCGTGGTCCCCCACGAAGTCGGGCGTGGCGTTTGCGTGCTGGCTCATTTGGAATCACTCCGCGTTATCTCGAGGTTCGCGTACCGATCGACCGTCGCCGTGTGATCGGGCTGGACGACGACGGTCGAGTCGTCGTCGGTGACGATCGTCGGTCCGTCGATCACGTTCCCGGGCCGCATCCGTTCGCGGTCGTAGATCGGCGTGTCGTGGGAGGCGTCGTCGAAGAAGACATCCTGTGTCCCGACTCGTGCGTCGCTGGCGTCCTCATCGCCTAGTTCGCTCGCTTCGAGCGTCACTCCCTGCATGGTCCCCTTGCCGATGACGCGGAGGTTCGCGATCTCGAGCGGCGCGTCCAGCGAGAAGCCAAAGCGCTGCTCGTGGCGCGCCTCGAAGTCGTCTTTGATCGCTGCGATGCCGTCCTCCGTCCGGAGGTTCGACGCGTCGATCGGGATGGACATCTGCACGTCCTGACGGTAGTACCGGCAGTCGGCGTAGTACTCGAAGGCGTGGTTCTCCTCGGCGACGCCCTCGGACGCGAGCCAGTCGGTCGCCTCGTCGTTCAGCCCCTGGTAAGCATCGTAAACTGCCTCTCCCTCGACATCCTGATCCGTCTTCAGGTAGGTTTCGGAGAACTCGTTCTGAACGTCGCTCGTCAGGAAGCCGAAGGCGCTCATGACGCCCGGCCCCGGCGGGACGATCAGCGGATACGCGTCCATCACGTCCGCCAGCGCGTTTGCGTGCATCGGACCGGCGCCGCCGAAGGCGACGAGCCCGAAGTCGCGAGGATCGTAGCCGCGCTCGACGGAGACGACGCGGAGCGCGCTGTACATGTTCTCGTTGACGATGTCGAGGATCGCCTGGGCGGCTTCCTCCACGGTACTGCCGCGTTCGTCGGCGACTGTCTGGATCACGTCGCGGGCCGCATCACGGTCGAGGTCCATTTGACCGCCGAGTTGGACGTTCGAGGGAATGCGACCGAGAACGACGTTCGCGTCGGTCACGGTGGGCTCGTCGCCCCCCTGACCGTAACAGGCCGGCCCCGGATCGGCTCCGGCGCTCTCGGGGCCGACCTGGAGCGAACCGGACAGCTGAACGCGAGCGATGGAACCACCGCCCGCACCGACCGTGTTCACGTCCACGGCTCGGGATTTAAACTCTCTGTAGCCGACCTTCGTCTGGCGAGTCGTCCCCGGTTTGCCGTCCTCCACCAGCGAGACGTCCGTCGAGGTGCCACCCATGTCCAGCGTGAGCACGTCGGGAACCCCCTTCTTCTCGGCGATAGTCGCTGCACCAACGACACCGCCCGACGGCCCAGACAGGGCGAGCTCGACCGGCCGGTGTTTCGCGGCGCCGGAACTCATCAGCCCCCCGTCGGAGCGGACGACGTTCATCTTTGCCGTCGAGCCGGCGTCCTCGAGCGAGGCGTCGAGGTCGTCGAGATAATTGATGACCTGCGGTCGCGCGTAGTCGTTGATGACCGTCGTCAGTGCCCGTTCGTACTCGCCGTACTCCGGAACGATCTCTGCAGAAATCGAGACCGGAAGCTCCGGACACTCGTCCCGAATGACGTCCCGAACCTGCCGTTCGTGCGTCGGGTTCAGATACGAGTTCAAGAGGGCGACGGTCAGCGACTCGACTCCCGAATCGGCGAGTTCCCGAACGGCGGCTCGTACCTCGTCCTCGTCGATCGGCTCCTGCTCGCTCCCCTCGGGAGAGTCGATTCGCCCGCCGACGCTCCGCGTGTCGACGAGATCGGCCAGCGGAGCCGGTTTCTCCATATCCATCCACCCGTAGAGCGGCCCCGGCGTCCACGCTCGAGCCAGGTGGAGGATGTCTTCGTGCCCCTCACTGGTGATCAGGCCGACTCGCGCGCCGGTCTCCTCGAGCAGCATGTTCGTTACGACGGTCGTGCCGTGGAACAACAGGTTCAGGTCGCTGACGGTCATGCCGGCTTTGTCGACGGCTTCCCCGATCCCGTTGATCACGCCCTCCGACGGGTTTGACGGCGTGGATAGCACCTTGTCGATCGTGAGTTCGTGGGTGTCCTCGTCGAAGACGATGACGTCGGTGAACGTCCCACCCACGTCCACTCCTAGATTGTGTGCCATTTGTTATCGTACGTGTATCAAGACCACAGCACCTCGAGTAAACGTTCTCCCAACCAGTGGTGGCTGTTTATATGTGCCTCCTCGCTCTCGAGCGAAATCGCGACGAGAACCGGTTTCGATTCCGACTGACGTCCTAGCCGAGGGTGGTGTTCAATTCGTCTCAGAGCGGTGATTTCCGAATCTCCAGGTTTTAGCATTCCGACGCGTCCCGCCCCGACTGGTCCGGCGGAGTATATAAACAGCCAACACTGGGTGGACCAACTGTCTTTCGTCGACGTGATGTAGCACACGGAAATGACAGCACGAGAACGAACGGGTCCGCTCGACGGGCTCCGCGTCATCGACATGTCCGGAATGATAAGCGGCGCGTTCGCGACGACGATGATGGGTGATTTCGGCGCAGACATCGTGATGATCGAACATCCCCGGACCGGTGACCCGATCCGCGAGTGGCCCCAGAAGACCGAGAGCGGGGAATCGCTCGCCTGGAAATCGCTGGGTCGAAACAAGCGGTGTATCACGCTCGATCTGGGCTCCGAACGCGGTCGCGAGATCGCCCTCGTACTGATCGAAGAAGCCGATGTTGTCTTCGAGAACTTCCGTCCGGGGACGATGGAGCGGTGGGGACTCGGCCCCGACGACGTTCACGAGGTCAACGAAGAGGCGATCATGGTTCGGCTCTCCGGGTATGGGCAAACGGGCCCGAAGTCGCAGAAACCTGGGTTCGGGACGATCGCAGAGGGTATCTCCGGCTGGGCGCACGCGAACGGCTTCCCCGACCGCGAACCGCTCCTGCCACCGATCAGTCTCGCGGATCTGACGGCCGCGCAGTTCGCCCTGCAGGCGACCATGATGGCGATCTTCGAGCGCGACATCGGCCGCGGCGGAAGCGGCGAGGGACAGGTCATCGACGTGTCGCTGACGGAACCCCTCTGGCGGCTGTTCTTCGGCGAGGTGGAGGCCTACGACCGGATGGAACACGTCCGCGAACGGACCGGCAACCAGCATCCGAGTACGGCCCCGCGGAATATCTACGAGACCGCCGACGGGCACATCACCATGTCCGCTTCGAATCAGAAGATCTTTGAGCGCGTCGCCGAGGCTATCGACAAGCCCGAACTCGTCGACGACCCACGATTCGAAGACAACTCGACCCGCGTCGAGAACAACGAGCCGCTCAACGCGGTGATCGAGGCGTGGACGAAACAGCGCACGACCGCCGAGGCAACCGAGACGCTTGAGGCCCACGACGCCATCGTCGGCCCCGTTTACGACATGGCGGATATTTTCGCGGACGAGCAGTTTCGGGCCCGCGATAGCTTCGTCGAGGTCGAAGATCCGGACGTCGGGTTAATCAAGACGTTCGCCCCCATCCCGAAGTTCTCCAGAACGCCGGGCGAGGTGGAGTTCCTCGGCCCGCAACACGGTGAGCACAACGAGGACGTTTACCGGGACGAACTTGGGATGACGGCCGAGGAGTACACGGAACTGAAAGAGGAGGGAATCATCTAGATGCAACTGAACGACGTGACGCTCCGGGAAGGCGATCAAATGCCCGGACGAGAGTACACCGCCGAGCAAAAGATCGAGTGCGTCCGCGCGCTCGACAATCTCGGCGTTCCGTTCGTTCAACCGGCGTTTCCAGCGACGGGCGAGAAGGACAGGACCGTCGTCGCGGAACTCAGCGGCACAACCGACGCGGAGATCATCGCGCTGGCGCGGGCGCTCGAGCGCGATATCGACGCGGCGGTCGATGCCAGTGCCGACGTCGTCGAAACGTTCGTCTCGGTTTCGGATAGACATCTCGAGCACCTCCTCGGGATGTCCCGGGAGGAGATGCTGGCGATGCTAGCCGAGGCGGTCGAGTATATCACCGATCGCGGTGTCACACCGCACGTCACGCTCGCGGACGCCTTCCGAACGGATCACGAAGCGCTGATCGAGGTCTTCGAAACAATCCCGAACGTCCCGTTCGTCACCCTCGCGGACTCCGTCGGCGCACGGACGCCCGCGACCGTCTCGTCGTCCCTCGATCGGCTCTCGGACGACGTCGACTTCTCGCGCGTCGGCGTCCACTTCCACGACGATATGGGCTGTGGCACGGCGAACGCCCTGACGGCATACCACGCCGGCGTCCAGAAGGCCGACGTGAGCGTCGCATCGCTGGGTGAACGGGCGGGGAACAGTTCGCTTGAGGAAGTGATCGTCGCCTGTGCCGTCGATCTCGGCGACGACCTCGGCATCGAGACGGACGAACTCGTTCCGGTCTGTCGGAACGTCCTCGAGACGCTCGGGGAGGAGTACGGCGGCCGAAAGGCGATCCTCGGCGAGGCGATCTCGGAACACGAGTCGGGGATCCACACCGCCGCGATGCTCAGCGATCCCGCTACGCTCGAGCCGTTCGATCCCGCCGCCTTCGGCGGTGAGCGCCGACTCGTGTTCGGCAAAGCGACGGGGAACGATGGCGCGCGCAAACTCCTCGAACGCGCGGGTGTCGAGACCGACGACGAGACGCTCTCGTCGTTCAAATCGACATTGGCCGAGTGCGGTCCGTTCGATCTGGACGAGGCGCTGACCCTCGCGACGCGGGAGTTCGGGGACTGATAGACGATCGGCTCGCCGATCGAGCTGTCGCTCGCCCCTCCACTGGTCGGGCGTATTTAGGCAAGGGTTATGTCGTGCGGACGGCTACCATACAGCTACCGACCGGCACCGATGTTTCAAGCCGAAATACACCTTCAACAGGAGAAAGCGTGTGTGCTCAACGACTTCGCAGAGTACTTCGACACGTCGTTCGACGTCGACATCGAGGAGCTCCACGATCATCTCGTGACGTTTACTATTCGGATGGAAGAGCCCCGCGACGAGTACGTCGAGTTCTTCACGGATTCCGAGCAGGTCGAGCACGTCGAGCAACTCGACGAAGCGAACTACCTGATCACGAAGACATCGTGCGGTGCGTACTCCGCCATCGACCGCAACCACGGCGTCCTCCGACGGCAGAGTCGCGTTCTCACGAACCGCCGCGTCTACACGGTCCTGTTCTTCCGCCGGGAGGACCTGCGGGCCATGATCGACGATTTCAACCGGATCGGCACCGTCACGCTGGGCAAACTTACAGAGTTCAACAAGTCGAAATCGATGCTCACTGACCGGCAACTTGAGGTCGTCACGCGCGCTCTCGAGGAAGGATACTTCGAATGGCCGCGGCGGATCAGCAGCGAGGAGCTCGCCGACGAACTGGACATCAGCCGGACGACGGCGCTCGAACACCTCCGCAAGGCGCAGTCGAAGCTCCTCACCAGCGCCATCGAGGAGAACAACCACCTAAACCTGCCCGACCGCGCTGAACCGTAGATTCCGATACCGTTCGGTCGACAGAGGTACGCTCCGTTCGGTCCGTTCCACACACCGAACGCGACGATTCCGTTGGCGGCCACGTGCCACCCCGTCGCCGGCCGCGTTCCACTCCGTTGTCGACCGAGGCCACACGTTCAATAGCTGCTCGGTCGAAGCCCTGCATATGCGACTGTTCGTCAGCGTCGACCTGCCCGACGACCTCGCCGAACCGGTCGCCGATCTCCAGGACGAGTTCGCGGACGCGAGCGGACTCAATTTCACGGACCCCGAGCAGGCCCACATCACGATGAAGTTCCTCGGCGATATCGACGATGATCGGGTTCCCGACCTCGAGCGAGCGCTCTCCGCCGCAGTCGCGGACGCGGATATCGACCCCTTCACCGTCCGCTACGGCGGACTGGGCGTCTTCCCGAGTCTCGAGTACATCAGCGTCGTCTGGCTGGGCGTCGAGCGGGGCGGCGACGAACTCACTCGACTCCACGAGTCTGTCGAGAACCGGATGACGGCATTGGGGTTCGACGCCGAGGACCACGATTTCACTCCCCACGTCACGCTCGCGCGGATGGAACACGCCGGCGGGAAGGAACTGGTCCAGGATCTCGTTCGCGAGCGCGATCCGACCATCGGCGAGACTCGAGTCGACGAGATTCGACTGACCGAGAGCACTCTCACGGACGAGGGACCGGTCTACTCGACGGTCGAGTCGTTCCCGCTCGAGTGAGCGGTGCCCGTCGGAACCGCTGGCAACGTGTTACTCCCGGGCGGACACGTCGGATCCGTCTCAGTTCTCGAGCCGCGACAGCCCGCTGTACGATACCAGTAGACCGCCCGATTGCGATATAGTCAGAAAATACAGAACTGGGTATCAAGGCTGACTCCGCCGTAGCGAACCCGACACCATGCCACCCGGACTCACTGATCGGCCGTCCGACGGCGAGCGAAGCCGGTGGCGCGTCACTCGTCGAGAGGCGCTCGCCGCGATCGGGGGCGCGGCCCTC
>NZ_JAQIVI010000753.1 GCF_028618695.1 Natrinema soli
GCGAGCGATCGCGATCGCCGATGGCGTCGACCTCTCGCCGGCGCTCGGGCCGGTGTTCTCGCTCGAGGAGTACGAGGACGCCTTCGCGGCGACGCGAAACCGCGAGGGGATCAAGATCACGCTGCACCCGTGACACTCGGTCCGGGGAACCGGTCCCGCTCGAGCGGCCGAACGCTCACTCCGCCTGCTCGGTGTACATCTCGTCCGGATCGAGGTCCTCGCGGATCAGCCGGAGTTCCTCGTCCATCGGTTCCGGCGTGGTGCCGAGGTCGTCGGCGAAGGGGATCTCCCAGCCGGTCCGCTCGCGGACCTCCTCGCGCGTCGCGTTCGGGTGGAGCGCGTCGATGTACATCTCGCCGGGCTCGTCGAACCGGCAGACGGCGAGGTCGGTGATGACCGCCTCCGGGCCGCCTGAGAGGCCGAGTTCCGCCCGTCCCTCGCGGCCGTCGACGTAGCCCGGACTCGTGATGAAGTCGACCTCCTCGGGGAACCGCCGCTCGGAGTGGGGCGTGACCATCAGCGTCCGGTCGACGTGGCAGGCGATCTCGCAAGCGCCGCCGCTGCCAGGCAGGCGGACATCCGGATCGTCGTAGTCGCCGATGACGGTCGAGTTGATGTTACCGTACTTGTCGATCTGCGCGCCGCCCAGAAAGCCCACGTCGAGGCGGCCGGCCTGCAGGTAGTAGTTGAAGTTGTTCCGCATCGGTTCGATCGAGACCGCCCCCGACGCCAGCACCGGATCGCCGATCGACAGCGGCGGCGACGATGGATCGGAGCCGATCGTCCCCGACTCGTAGACCATCTGCAGCTCCGGCGCGTGCGTGCGCTTGGCCACGTTGCACGCCAGGTTCGGCTTGCCGATCCCGACGAGCACCGAGTCGTCGTTCTCGAGTTCCCTGGCCGCCGCTACCACCATCAGCTCGCTGTTCGTGTAGTTCATCGGTGTGCCTCCGCGTAGTCGGTCGGTCGATCGGTCGTCGCGATCCGGCGGGTGCGGTCGGTGGCGGTGACGCCACCGGCGCTCGAGCGGGCGGTCGTCATCGGTACACCCCCATGTCCACGGGCGTGGCGTAGTCCCGGTCGGGTTTGAGGTCAAGCAGGCGGTCGACGCCGAGTTTCTCGACGTACTCCCGACGATTTTCGACGCCGTAGACCCACTCGTCGAGCCATGCCTCGACCCGATCGACGTCGCTCGCGATCTCGGTCCACTCGATGTACGCCTCGTTGTCGCGGCCGTAGTAGCCCTGCGCGTAGGACGGGTGCGAGCCGTAGGGGTCGCGGACGACGTAGTCGACGTCGTCGCTCGTGACGACCGTCCGGTTCGGGTCGCTGCGGATGGTCTCCTCGGAGCAGAGTTCCTCGACGGCGAGGATCACCGTGTCCGCGGCCAGAGCGGCGACTTTCACCTCGCCCTGGATTCCCCAGAGGTGGGCGTTGCCGGACTCGTCGGCCCGCTGGGCGCGGACGACCGTCACGTCCGGCTCGATCGGCGCGACGGCGTAGACGTAGTCGTCGCCGAACGGGCTCTCCAGGCGCGCGATGTTATCGTTGTGTTCGGGCAGGTCGGAGCCGATGAACCCGCGAAGCGGAGCGAACGGCAGGTTCGACGCGCCCGCATCGAGCGCCGCGACCAGTCCGAAGTGCGTGTACTCCTCGAGCTCGAGTTCGGTCGGGATCCCCTCCTCGGCGGCGCGGCGGAACGCCGGCAGGCTCCCGACGCCGGGGTTGCCGGCCCACGAGAACGTCGCCTTGCGCGCACAGCCGGCCGCGATCAGCTGATCGTAGATCAGGTCCGGCGTGGCCCTGATCAGCTCGAGATCGCGTTTCTCCTGTCTGATTATCTCGTGTCCCGCGGCGAACGGGATGAGGTGCGTGAACCCTGCGAGATAGACACTATCACCGTCGGAGATGCCGTCATCGATGGCGTCTTGCATGGACGTAACGTTACTCATAGCTGCGCTGAACTACGGTATCGATGGCGGAACGGCCACATAACGATTCCCTTTGGGAGAGACGGGTGAGCGGAACGACCCTCTTCGGGAGAGCGATGGGAACGCGAAACGACCGCGCGGCCGCCGCGCCGTCGCCCGTGTACCGTAAATTGATACCGATCGACACGGTATTCGGTATCGATGATCTCTCTCAGCCCCGAGCAGGAGCTGCTCGTCTCGTCCGTCGAAGACATCGCGGAACGCGAGTTCGCCGATCGCGCGTTCGACTAGAACGGCGAGCCGCCGTGGGAAAACGCGAAACTCTTCGCCGAGCAGGGCTTCCTCGGCGTCAACTTCGACGAGGAGTACGGCGGCGGAATGACGGAACTCGACGCGATCCTCACCATCGAAGCCGCGGGTCGGGTCTGTCCGGACACCGCGGAGTTCCTCTACAATCAGACGCTCGTCGCGCCGCGCGCGATCGAGCTGTTCGGCACCGACGCGGCCAAGGAACGCTATCTGCCGCCCGTGCTTGCCGCCGAGGACAGCATTGCCATCGGCATCTCGGAGCCGGAGGCCGGCTCCGATGTCGGCGCGATGGGGACGCGGATCGAGGAGGAGGGCTCCGAACTGGTCCTGAACGGCGAGAAGACGTGGGTGAGCAACGTCGAACACTCGAGCGCGGCGCTCGTCTGGACGAAGTTCCCCGAGGGCCTGGGTTCGGTCGTCGTCGAGTTCGACTGGGACGGCGTCTCGGTCGAACAGCACTACGAGAATATGGCCGACCACCACCAGACCCACTTCGTCATGGAGGACGTGACCGTCCCCGAGGTGAACGTCGTCACGCGCGGCCCCGACGGGTT
>NZ_JAQIVI010000754.1 GCF_028618695.1 Natrinema soli
GCCTCCTCGCGACGCCGGTCTGTGCGCTCGGTCTGAATCAGGTGGCAGTCCGGGTCGTCGGATTCGAAACCCTGCTGCGAACGCCGCCGAGTATCTACGCGGCCGGGCTCGCGATCGCGATCGGCATCGGGACCCTCGGTGCCCTGGTCGCCGGCTGGCGGGCGGCGCGGTACGCTCGCGTCGACGTTCTCACCGTCTGACAGTCCTGTTGACTGTGAGAGCGTTTCTGTCGAATAGTCGAATGCCGAGATGAGAACACGCGTCAGCAATAAACGGAATCCCCGGCCACAAGAGACATAATGGTTCATTACTATCACTGTCGACATGCCTATCCGTTCTGCAGTGGTCCTCGCGGCGGGGGAGGGGGCCCGGTTGCGCCCGCTGACGGAACATCGGCCGAAGCCGATGCTTCCCGCAGCGACCAAGCCAATTCTCGAGCACGTCTTCGATGCCCTCGTCGATGCCGGTATCACGGAGATCACAGTTGTCGTCGGCTACGGCCGGACGCACGTGCAATCGCACTTCGGATCGACGTATCGCGACGCATCGATCGACTATGTCGTGCAAGACAAGCAACTCGGAAGCGGCCACGCCCTCCTGGAAACCGGATCCATCGTTTCGGGGCCACAGCTCGTCCTCAACGGTGACCAACTCGTCGAGCGCGGGATCATCGAGGACGTCCGCGAGGCACATGATGGCGAGGCCGTCGCGACGGTCGGCCTCGTCCGGGACGCGGACGTCGCCAACTACGGCGGCGTGATCCTCGTAGACGACGGCCGTATCGCGGAGATCGTCGAACGGCCCCGTGACGACCGGAATTACTACCTCAACGCGGGCGTCTACGCGTTCGAGCCAGAGCTATTCGAGTACCTCCGCGGCCCGGAGCCGCAGTTCAACGAGTACTCGCTCGTCGACGGCATCGCGAACGCGATCGACGCCAACGAAACCGTCCGCGGTGTCAGCTCCGACGGGTTCTGGATCGACGCGACGTATCCGTGGGACTTGCTCGAGGTGACGGAGACGCTCCTCGAGAGCGCGGACGGCGTCGAAAGTACCGTCTCACCCGACGCCCGGATCCACGACTCCGCGACGGTCGTCGAACCGGTCGTAATTTCGGCGGACTGCGTCGTCGGTCCGGGGAGCGTCGTCGGGCCGAACGTCGCCCTCGGCGAGAACGCGACGGTGGGTGCGAACGCCGTCGTCGACAACAGCGTCGTCGATGTCGACGCGCGAATCGGGTCGAACGCGACGCTGATCGATTGCGTTACCGGCCGCCGCGTCCGGATCGGTGCCGGCTCGACCGTCGACGGTGGACCCGGCGACGTCCGGGTCGGTGATCGCGTCCACGAGAACGAGCG
>NZ_JAQIVI010000755.1 GCF_028618695.1 Natrinema soli
GGGCTGTTTCGACGCGAGCGAGGCGAGCGCGGGCGCGACGTGTGGGACCTGCGGACTCACCGTCCGCGAGACGGACGACTGGCGGGGCGGGGACGGGATGCTCGCGTTCGACCGACTCTTCGCCACGATCAACGAGACGCTGCAGGGGGCATCCGCGACGACCGAGACGCTCACCGATCGGACGACGGCGCTGGCGGAGCGACTCACTGCGCAGTAGGGCGGGGAGACGAGGGGCGAACTCAGAGGTTCGTCGCGGCCTCGAGCGCGATGTCGATCGCGCGGCCGACGTTGTTCTTGGCCTTGTCCGGCAGTTCGTCGTCCTCGGTGTCGGTTCCTTTCTGCGTGCCCTCGACGAGGTTCCCGTCGGCGGTACAGATCGCGCCGGCGGCGAGCCCCTTGCGGCGGGCCAGCGAGAAGACGGCGGCGGCCTCCATCTCGACGGCGAGCAGGCCGGCGGCCTCCCAGTCGTCGACGGCGTCGTCGGTCTCGGCGTAGTAGGCGTCGTCGGAGGCGATGGGACCCACGTGGACGTCCTCGTCGTTAGCTTCTGAAGAATCGACCAGTGCCGACAGCACCTCGTAGTCCGGCACTGCCGGGTACTCGACGGCCTCGTAGCGCTTCGAGGTACCCTCGTTTTTCGCTGCGCCGGTCGCGACGATCATGTCGCCGATCTCGATCCCCGACTGGAGCGCGCCGGTCGTCCCGACGCGGATGAACGTCTCGACGCCGACGTTCGCCAGTTCTTCGATGGCGATCGCGGCGGAGGGGCAGCCGATCCCCGTCGAGCAGATTGTAAGCTCACGACCCTCATACGAGGCGTTGACGACCTTGTACTCGCGGTTCTGGGCGATCGTCTCCGACTCGTCGCAGTGGTCGGCGATGCGATCGACCCGTCCGGGATCGCCCGGGATGAGCGCGATGTCAGTCAGGTCTCCCTCGTCGACCAGCAGGTGTGGCTGCGTCGTCATACCGTCGGGTTCCGGCGGCGGCGAGAAAAAAGGTTCGAGGAAGGGCCGAGGAGCGGCCGACTCGTCGCGGCGATCCTCGACACCACCCATCTTCCCGCGTCCGTCCGCCGGCTCTCGATCGCTCGTCGCTCATACGGACTGCTGTAAGTCGTTTCCGGCGCAACCGCGACTGTCCTGCGGTTGCACCGGTAAACCGTTACAGCAATCCGTATCAGCCGGTCGGACGAACGTCGACGCGGTCGGGTTCGATCGTGACCACCACGTCGTCGATATCGAACTCGACAGTTCCCCTCGCCCGCGCATCACCGCGGTTCGTCTCGGCGAAGAGGCTGTCGAGCGCGTCCGGATCGATGTAGTCGTACAGCTGCGTACTGGTCGCAGTGACGTCGTCACCGTAATACTGGGCCAGTGCCATCGCAGCGGCAATACTCGGCGATTCGTTCGCGTCTCGCTCGTACTGGATGCGCCGTTCGAGACTGCATCCGTTAGATTCGTTAACCCTTCCTTCCGTCATGTCTCTCAGTCACGGTATCGTGACTGTCTATTCAAGTGGGCAACGGCTCCGCCCATATAACTACCGTCAGACAGCACCCGGTGAGAACCCACCGACTGCGGTGATTTCGGCGACCGGGTTGACGGGCGGAGAGCGGGGTCACGAGTGTCGAGCCAGAACGTCCTCGATCTCCTCTCCCGTCGGCGCGCTCCGCGCACCGTCGCGACTCGCGGTCAGCGCCCCGCAGGCGTTCCCGTACGCGAGCGAGCGGTCGATGTCAGCACCCTCGAGCCACGTCGCGAGAAACCCCGC
>NZ_JAQIVI010000756.1 GCF_028618695.1 Natrinema soli
GTTCGCCGATCTCGCCGGCTGGCAGGGGCTCGCCCGACTCGTCGTCGACGACGGTCATGTCGGTCGGGAGGAGGGGGCGACCGACGGTGTCGGGGTCGTCGAACGCCTCACGGGGCCGGGCGGTCGCGATCTGGGAGGTCGCCTCGGTCATGCCGTAGCTCGGGTAGATCGGGACGCCGCGGTCCTCGCAGGCCTCGACGATGTCGTTCGGGGTCGGTGCGCCGCCGACGAGGACGAACCGGAGCGATTCCGGGAGGTCGCCCGCCTCGAGCAGGCGCCCGAGCATCGTCGGGACGACCGAGACCCCGGTACAGTCGTACCCGTTGAGGACGTCGAGTACGTCCGTGGCGTCGAACCCGCGGGACCGGGTGAGGACGGCCGTCGTGCCGTAGAGGACCGACCGGACGACGACCGAGAGCCCACCGACGTGGTACAGCGAGAGCGGACAGCACCAACGATCGTCGGGATCGATCCCGAGCCGGAATGCGGAGGCGGTCGCGGAGGCGAGAAAGTTCCGCCGGGTCAGTCGGACTGCCTTCGGGTCGCCGGTCGTCCCGGAGGTGAACGCGAGAACGACCGTCTCGTCGAGGCCACCGACGGCCGGTTCGACGTCGACCGGTTCGGTCCCGGCGAACGCGCCGACCGACTCGTCCCGCGGTTCGTCGACCGAGAGCACC
>NZ_JAQIVI010000757.1 GCF_028618695.1 Natrinema soli
AGTTCGGCGAGATCCGGGCCGGTGTCGCCCTCGAGGCGGTCGAAGCGCGATTCGTCGAGTTCGACGGCGACGACATCGGGGGCCGCCTCGCGGATCGCCGCTCGGACGCGCCGCCGGTGCGTCGGTGAGAAGTGAACGCTGGGGACGAGGGTGATGGTTCCGTGATCCGACATCCCGTGTCCGTTCGTCCGCCAGCGGCTTGAATCCACGACCGCTCGAGGACCGACTCCGTCGAACCCTGGGCGCTCCGACGCCCGTCGACGGTCACTCGTCGCTCGTTTCCTCGTCGTTCTCCGGCGAGAGCCGGTCGTCACCGCGCGAGGGCAGCGGCGTGTCGTCTGCTCTCGAGGGATGGACGTTGAAGTTGTTCCCCCGATAGGGGTCGTTCTCCGGATCGTAGGAGAGTTCGCTGCGCTCGAACAGGTAGATGAAGAAGCCGATCAGCGGGAGACAGAACGTGATCGCCGCCCACTTTTCCGGCGGCTCGAGGCCGACTCGTCCGGCGTCGTAGTAGGCGACGGCGGTGAGCCCGAGGTGCCACAGGAGCGGGATCCCCACGAGTACCGCCAGCAGCGGGTCCATACGCCTATGGACGCGCTCGAGGCACCTAAATCGCTGGTTGCTCGCTCGAGGTGATCGGTTCGTTCTCGGCGGCTCGAGTCTATACTGTCGGTTGGAACGAATCGGAGGTCGGCAGCTCGAGTGCTGACACGCATTTGACCGCACTGCCAAACTGGGATGAGGAGGCGAGTGTTCTACCGAATTTAGATGAGGAAGGCAGCTGTTCTGCTATCGTGGCGGCAGGGAATCGCCACGCCCTCCCCAACCGATTCACTCGGTCACTCCGCTCCCTCGCTCATCCTTCGCACGGCTTTGAGTCGCGGTTCGTCACTGACTCACCGCGACCCAGCGCGCGCCACCGCACGTGGATTGGTCCCGTTGCTATCGTCTATCCCGCCCAAAAGAATCACAAAATCGGATCGATCGGCCGCTCGCAGGTCACTGCTCACGGCGGACGCCGTTCGCTTCTCGAGGCCCGCACGACGCTCGGGCCTCGCGTCCGTTCCCCGCTCGCGATCCGCGGTTCTCGGCCGCTGGCCTCCGAACCCCGCTTCAGTTAACGTCGAACTCGATCGCCGCACCCTGGCCAAAGCCGACGCAGAGCGTCGCCAATCCGAGGCCGCCGCCGCGCTTCTGGAGTTCGTTGATCAGCGTGACCGGCAGGCGGGCACCCGATGCGCCCAGCGGGTGGCCGATCGCGATCGCACCGCCGTTGACGTTGAAGATCTCGGGGTCGATACCGAGTTCGTCGCGGGAGTACAGCGACTGGCTCGCGAACGCCTCGTTGAGTTCGACCAGATCGTACTCGTCGATGTCGCGGCCGTTGCGCTCGAGCAGTCCCTTCGTCGCCGGGACCGGGCCGATCCCCATCACGGTGGGGTCGACGCCGGCGACGTTGTTCATGCCGACCTCGGCCATGATCTCGAGGTCGTGCTCTTCGGCGAAGGCCTCGCTCGTGACGAGCAGGGCGGACGCTCCGTCGGAAATCTGTGAGGCGTTCCCGGGCGTGACGGAGCCGTCGGACTTGAAGACGGTCGGCAGCTCGGCGAGCTTTTCGGCGGTGGTGCCGGGGCGGATCCCCTCGTCTTCCTCGACGGTGCCGTCCTCGGTCTCGATCGGAACGATCTCGTCGTCGAAGCGGCCCTCTTCAGTGGCTTCGACCGCTCGCTGCTGGCTGCGGGCGGCGTACTCGTCCTGTTCCTCGCGGCTGATGCCGTACTCCTCGGCGACCTTCTCGGCGGTCATCCCCATCTGGAGATCACCGATATCGTACAGTTCGGCCAGCTTGGGGTTGATGCCGTCGAAGCCGCCGCCCATCGGGACGCGGCTCATGTTCTCGACGCCGCCGGCGATGATCGCGTCGCGGTTGCCGGCCGCGATGGCGTCGGAGGCGGAGATGACCGACTGCATCGAGGAGGCACACCAGCGGTTGATCGTCGTCGCCGGCACGCTCTCGCCGAGCTCCGAGAGCAGGGCGATGACGCGGGCCAGGTTGTTGTCCTGTTCGTCGCGCTGCTGGGCACACCCCCACATCAGGTCGTCGATCTCCTCGCCGGAGAGGCCGGTTTCGGCCAGAATTTCATCGATTAGCGGCACCGAGAGCGCCTCGCTCCGAACGTCGGCGAACACGCCGTCTTCTTTCCCCTGTGGTGTCCGTACTGCCTTCACGACGACTGGCGTCTGTGACATATACTACCGAACATCCCTCACGAACTTAAATCCGCTCGAACTCTCATTCATACGCAAGCCGTTTACGGTCGGTAGCGACCGCGTGCCTCGAGTGACACCGGTACTGCCGCCGCCCGACGGTCGAACTCGCTCGAGAACAACCCTTATCTCGGATTGCTGGTAATACGCGGGCATGGACGAGGACGGACCGAACGCAGCTCGACTCGAGGCCGATACGGAATCGGCGGCCGACGCGGAGGGCGACGGCGATGTCGCCGATGCGGATGCCGCTTCCGATGCTTCTGATACCTCCACTGTTTCTGATGCGGACGCCGCTCTCGACTCGGACGCATCCGATTCGGCGGCCGCTTCCGATTCGGATACTGCCCCCGATTCGACAGCTCCTAGGGAACCGACCGACACCGATCCGGCGAGTGATGGCGACGCTGCAGACGGCGACGCTGCAGACGGTTACGCCACTGGCGACCCCGCTGGCGACGCTGCAGACGGCGACGCTCCTGACGGGGATGACGATTCGAATGGTCCCGAGACCGAACCCGAAGATCCCGGCGGCGGATCGATGCCGGGCGTTCCGGATCCCGAGCCCCAGGAGCACGACGTTCCGGAGGACGTCCGGAAGTACGCCCGCTTCAAAAAGATGGACGGTGCACAGTACGAGCGGGTCAACGAGTTCCTGCGGGATCGGACCTACATCACCGCCCGCGAGTGGGCCATCGCCCGCCTCTGTTCGGACTTCCGGACCGAGACCGGCGTCGAGATGACCAAGATCGGCGAGAACCTGCCCGAGCTCATCCCCTTCATGACCGATACGTACACCCCCCAAGCGGTCAACCAGGCCCGCTCTTCCTTCGAGGACAAGGTTCGAACCGCCGGCGCGACCTTCCTCTACGGCGCGATGTGCGACTTCTTCACCGCCGAGGAGCTCGACGACGTCATGTACGAGTCGACGGAGGTCGCCAAGTTCCTGCTCGAGGTCGAGGGCGTCGACCTCTCGGTCGAGGACGAACTCGAGGCCGAAGAACGCATCTCGAGCGTGATGCGCGAGGTGCGCGAGGCCAGCGAGGAACTCCGCGAACGGGACGACGAGTAGCTCGCGGCAGCGTGGCGCAGTAGAACGCGAGAGCAGAACGGTACAGTTGCGGTCGTCCAGTGACGAAATCAGCGCATGGGACGACATAGTCCAGTGGTCGTCGAGACGGGACGTCGATCCCTTCGCGGCTCGCGGGGACGACAGAGAACTATAATATGGCTGTAGCGAATCGGTCGGCACACGAATGAACGGTTCACGTGACGCCGGGGCGGAGTCGGTCGACGAGGGAGGGCTGTCGCCCGCTTTGCTCGGGATCGGCGTCGGCGTCGTCGACGTGGCGGTGTTCGCGTACCTCGGCCTCGAGCTGGTCGACGACCCGGTCTTCGGAGCGTTCGTCGGGCTCGTCCTCGGGATCGGAACGTACCTGTTCCTTCCCGGGGTTATGGCGAGGGATCGCGAACGGGATACCGACGACCTCGAGCCGGTGGCTGTCGGGACCAGAGTCCGGAGCTTCCACCGGACGGCGGCCGGACTCGCGCTCCCGCCGGCGGGGATCATGCTGTTCGCGTGGCGGCTCATCAACGAGACGCTCCTGTTCGGGCTCGTCGGATCGGTAATCATCGCGCTGGCGATCTACGTCCCGCTCGCGGTGTTGCTCCCGCGACGCCTCGCGTAAACGACCCCATCCTACTCCCTCGGCACATCCGCGACCCGTCGGACGGGTGCGCCGGGACACAGTGACAGCAGCCCGTCTGAGCGGTGCCGATCGGGCCGACCCGATCACCGTCGACCCGTCCGCCGGCCCCGACTCGTTGCATCTGCGAGTGTGTTACTTTTCCCCATTCGAGAGATAGGCCTCCCGTATGACCGACCTTCCGCTGACACCCGAGCGCGGCTGGGAGTCGCTGTATCTCGCGGGCACCTGGACCGCCGCCGGCGAGCGGGACGCGATCTCCGACGAGAATCCGTACACGCGCGAGGAGATCGCGACCGTCTCGGCGGCGACCGCGGACGACGTCGATGCGGCCTACGAGTCCGCGGCCGAGGCACAGGGGTCGTGGGCCCAGCAGCCGCCTCAGGCTCGAGCGGGCGTGATCAACGCGGCGATCGAGTTCGTCGGGGAGCACCGCGAGGAGATCGCTGAACTGCTGACCCTCGAGGGCGGCAGCACGCAGGTCAAATGCGAGGCCGAGATCCAGACCGCTCGCGGGATGATGCAGGAGGCGGCGAGCTACCCCTTCCGAATGAGCGGCCAGCACATGGACTCGATTACCCCGGGGAAGGAGAACACCGCCGAGCGGGTTCCCGTCGGCGTCGTCGGCGTCATCTCCCCGTGGAATTTCCCGTTGCATCTCTCGATGCGGGCGGTTGCGCCGGCCATCGCGGCCGGGAATTCGGTCGTGCTCAAGCCCGCCTCGAACACCCCCATCACCGGCGGCCTGCTGCTCGCGCGGATCTTCGAGGCGGCCGGCGTGCCAGAGGGCGTCCTGAGCGTG
>NZ_JAQIVI010000758.1 GCF_028618695.1 Natrinema soli
GCCGACCACGCCCGCGATCAGTCCGCGCGAGAGACCAAGCGCCCGCAGGGCCGCGAGCTCCTCGCGCTGCTGGACGGCCACGAGAACGAGGGTGTTCGTCGTCAGTGCGATCCCGGCGATCAGCGCCAGCACGACGAGCGTCGCTCCGCTGGCGAGCACCAGCAGGTACTCGCTCAGCATCGACTCGAACTGCTCGTCGCTCGTCCGGACGTCGTACTCCGGATACGACCGCTGGATGTCGTCGCTAACGGCGCCTCGGTCGGCGTCGTCCGCCGTGGTGACGGTCACGAACGTCGCCCGATCCGATCCCGTGGTCCCGGCGAGCTCCTGTAACTCGCTGAGCGGCATCGTCACCGTCGACGTGCCGAGAAACGACGAGTACGTCGAGGAGATTCCGACGACCTCGAACTCGCGTTCCGCGGCGGTCTCCCGGCTCGTCCCGACGTGGATCTCGTCGCCGACGCCGATATCGAGCGCCTCGGCCGTCTGCGGGTCGATGATGATTTCCCGACTCATCGGCCCGTCGTAGCTCCCGTCGGCGTAGTGGGCGTCGCCCGCCGAGAAGCCGTCGCCGGTGTCGGTACGGGCGTCCTGTGATCCCGGGACGCCGACCCCCGTCACGAGCTCGAGGTCGTCGGGCTCCGTCCCGACGTAGATCGCGTAGAACGCGAGCGGCGAGGCGCTCTCGACGTCGTCGCGCTGCTCGAGGTCGCTGGCGATCCGATGGGAGTCCGTGATCGGGTTCTCGAGACCGCCGGTCGCCGTCAGTTCGACGGTCTCGCCCGAGATCCAGACGTCCTGTCCGGCCCGGTCGAACCGTTCTTCACCGGTCTGCAGGACCCCGAGCCCGAGACTCGCGAGCAGCGTGACGGCGAGGACGGCCAGCGCGATCGCGAGGACGACGAGGACGGTCCGGCCGCG
>NZ_JAQIVI010000759.1 GCF_028618695.1 Natrinema soli
CGGACTTTCCGCATCCGATCGCGGCGGCGGCGACGTTCGATCCGACGCTGATCGAATCGGAGGGGAGAGCGATCGCCCGCGAGGCGAAGGACCTCGACGTCTCGGTGCTCCTCGGACCGTCGATGGACGCGTTCAGGGTCCCGCTGCACAGCCGCGCCGGCGAGACGTACGGCGAGGACCCGTACCTCGCCTCGAGGATGGCCGCGGCGTTCACCGGCGCCGTGCAGTCCGAGGGGGTCGTCGCGACGCTGAAACACTTCGTCGCGTACAACCAGACGCGGGCGACGGGCGACGTCTACGACTACTATTCGACGTCGGAACACGACGTCCGCGTCGGCGAGCGGGCGCTCCGCGAGATTTACCTCCCGGCGTTCGAGGCCGGCGTCACGGAGGGGAACGCCGGTGCGATCATGCCGGCGTACAACCGGATCAACGGAACGTTCTCCTCGGAACACCCCGAGCTACTGACCGACGTGCTCAGAGACGAGTGGGGCTTCGACGGGTTCGTCGTTTCGGACTGGGGCGGCACCCACAGCACGGTCGACGCCGCCGAGGCCGGACTGGACGTGGAGATGCCGAGCGCGGAGTACTTCGGGGAGGCGCTGGCGGCGGCCGTGGAGGACGGGGACCTCGAGGAGTCCGTCGTCGACGAGATGGTTCGCCGCACGCTGACGTCGCAGGCCGAAATCGGCGCGCTCGAGGGCGACCGGATCGGGAGCGAGCCCGCCCGCGGCACCGACGAACACTTCGAACTCGCCGAACGGATGGCCGAGGAGGGGACGGTGCTCCTGCAAAACGAGGACGACGTCCTCCCGCTCGACGAGAGCGAGATCGACGAAATCGCGCTCGTCGGGCCGTCCCCGGCGGAGTTCAAGAACAGCGTCGGCGGGAGCGACGCCGTCCCGGCCATCCGTCGGAACGGTCCCGTCGACGGTATCACAGACGTCGTCGGAAAAGAGGTCGACGTAACGGTGGTCGAAACGGACCGCCGAACGCTCGTCGAAGCCGACGCCGGATTCGCGTACGAGTACTACGACGGCGACGACGTCGACGGCGAGCCGACTGAAACCGGATCGGTCCCCGTCGTCGACTTCGACGGCGACGCCGGGGCCGCCGTCTGGGAGGGGACGGTGACCGCACCCGAATCGGGCTCGTTCGGACTCGCGCTCACCAGTCAGGGAGCGAGCACCCTGTTCGTCGACGGCGACGTCGTGACGGAGAACCTGGGCGGTGGCTTCGCCGGCCCAAACACCGTCCGGACCGCGGTCGACCTCGAGGACGGAGTCGAGTACGACCTCCGCGTCG
>NZ_JAQIVI010000076.1 GCF_028618695.1 Natrinema soli
GGCCGCGCTCGCAGTGGCGGGTCACCGAGTCGACCCGGCGCTCGTCCACGCGCTGGAGTCGGTCGGTATCGGGAAGCTCGAGCCCGTCGGGGGCGTCGGTATCCGAAAAACAGACAACGTCGCCCGCGACGGGCCGGTCGAACGGCAGCCCGCGCTCGAGGCGCTCGCTCAGCATCAGATTGAACGCGTAGGACTGGGCCGCGTGGACGAACAGCCGCTGGAGGTTCGACGGGACCCGCTCGAGGGCGTCCCGAAATTCGGCGGGGCCCGGATCGCCGTCGTCCTCGGCGAGCGCGTGGATCATCGATCGCTCGTAGCGGAGTCGATTCGGGACGCGCTCGAGTGCCTCCTGCCAGTCTCTCGTCTCCTCTCGCGGGTCGCGCTGCTCCCCGCTCGATGTATCCGAACTCCGTCGGAGTTCGCGATCGACGAAGGTCCGGGCCTCCTGGGTCGACTCGGGTTCCGCGTCCGTCGGATTCCCGAGGTAGGCCATCACCGCACCCTCCCAGTCGTCGCGAGCGATCGCGAGCCCGACTTCGTGCGTGACCGGCCGACGACTCCCGAAGCGCTGCTGGCCGAAGAAGTTGGGGACGCCGATCGAAACTGCGGAGTCGCCGTCCGAATCGCCGCCACCGCCGTCCTCGAGCCCGCCGAACTCGCTCAACTCGTCGGTGATCGTCGCGGCGTTTTCGGGCCGCTCGGGATCGGTGACCACGAGTTCGAACTCGTTGCCCGCGAGGTCGCCGAACTCGAGGTTCCGCCCGGCACGCCCCAGCACCTCGATATCGACCCCGTTGATCTCGGGCAGGTCCGCGGGGTCGGCTCCGTAGACCGAGAACAGCTGCGTCGTCACGGCGTACTTGTCCTTCGTGCCGGCCCAGTTGACCCGCTCGCGAGAGACGCCCAGCGCGTCCGAGAGCCGCGAGGCGAAGTCGTTGGTGTCCCACCCCCGCAGTGTCGCTCGAAAGACGAGGTGCGGGTAGGCGTCAGTCGACGCGTCGATGGGTTCCGTGGCGAAGCGCTCGAGTTCGCGCACCCGGAAATCGGCGTCGTCCTCGCGGAGGCGGCCGCCGACGCCGTCCGCGTCGCTGACGTAATACTCCATACCGACGGCCTGCTCCGTGGGGTGGCCTGCGCGCATGCTGGTTGCCGTCGATTCGAGTGCCGCGCGTAAATCGGTTCGTTCTCGAGACGAGCGATGGCCCGCGGCTTCGCCGCGGTGTGTCGCGGTCAGTCCGTGAGCGGAGCAGTCCGTTCGGATCGTCCGCGACGGTCAGTCCGTCCGCGGGATCGACCGCGCACCCAGCGCGAACGCGACGACCGCGAGCGCGGC
>NZ_JAQIVI010000760.1 GCF_028618695.1 Natrinema soli
AACGGCGTTTACAACCACGCTCTCGGGCGGTGGCACCGACCGCGGCGGTACGTCCGCTACTCGGGCGCGCCGGAGGACTTCCTCGTCTGTCTGGCGCTGGGGATCGTCGCGGTTTCCTCGGCGTTGACGCCGCCGGCCGCCGACCGCGTCTTACTCGGTCTGCTCGCCTTCGCCGGGGGCTACGCGCTGTGTCGAAAGCGACTCGCCGCGATCGGTTCGGGGATCGGCGGTCTCGTCCCGACGAGACTCCGTGCGCGCCTCCCGACGGTGCGGGTCGTCGAAACCGAAACCGACGGCACGACCGTCGACATCCGGTTCGGACGCTGAGCGCAGGGGTACCACGCACGTTGACTCAGCGTCGGAGTGATCGAAGCGCCCGGAACACCTGTTCCTAAACCAATACCTTTTGTACGAGTCAAGCGGTAGCTACAACAATGGAAATCAGTCCGATGGAACTCTTTTCCGAGCCGAGCGGGTGGGAGAGTGCTCGAGTGTCCCTCCTCTCTGCGGTCGCGTTCTTCGGTCTCTACGCGTACTTCGAACTCCTGCATAACAGCGGTCTCGCCAGCACGCTCGCCATCGGTATCGCGGCCGCACTGCCCGGGGTCGCGGAGTTCCTCCCGAAGCACAGACGGCGCGTGGCCGGTGCATTACGGGTGACAGCGATCGGAATGCTCGTGGCTCTCGTGTTACTATCGGTGAGCAGACTCCTCACATAATGGTCGGCTCACGCCACACCATCGACTACTTTCGAGCGAGACGAACGAACCGGAAAACGGGGCGAACCGACGCGAGCGACGTGACCGCGTTACTCCGCGTGGCCCCAGTCGGCCGCGCGCTTCGGGCGGTCGGACACCGATTCGACCTCGAGGCCGCCCTCGAAGCTATCGAGCGCTTCGACGTAGGCCTCGGCGCTGGCTTCGGTCGACAGATACGGAATCTCCTCCTCGACGGCCATCTCGAGGGAGTCGCGGTCACGGCTGACGACGAAGTCGACCTCGCTCTCGCGGATGGCCTGCGGGACGTCGTCGAAGTCGGCCACCTCGAAGTGGTTTTCGAAGCCGTCGATATCGAGGTCGACGACGGCGGTCCCCTCGCTGACGGCGTTGCCGGCGGCCTGCTGGGCCTTCCAGTAGGCCGTGCCGAACTCGCTGGCGGTCCCCATGACCTCGCCCGTGGACTTCATTTCCGGGCCGAGGCGCGGATCCGATCCCGGCAGGCGGTCGAAGGGCAGGACGACCTCCTTGATCGAGGTGTGATCGGGAATCTGTTCGTCGACCGCGAGGCTCGCGAGGGTCTCGCCGGCCATGACCTTCGCGGCGAGTTTGGCGATCGGGACGCCGGTCGCCTTCGAGACGAACGGGACGGTACGCGAGGAGCGCGGGTTGGCCTCTAAGACATAGACCTCTCCGTCTTGAACGGCCAGCTGGACGTTCAGCAGCCCCTTCGTCTTCAGCGCCTCGGCGATGTCCTCGGTGACCTCGCGGACGCGCTCAAGCGTGTCCTCGTCGAGCGAGCGCGGCGGGATCATACACGCGGAGTCGCCGGAGTGAACGCCCGCAGTCTCGACGTGCTCCATGATGCCGCCGATGATGGTGTTGCGGCCGTCGGCGACCGCGTCCACGTCGAGTTCGATCGCGTCCTCGAGGAAGTCGTCGACGAGGATCGGTTTCTCGGGGCTGACGCGGACGGCCTCTTCGATGTAGGTCGCGAGTTCGTCGTCGTCGTAGACGACGTCCATCGCGCGACCGCCCAGCACGTAGCTCGGGCGGACGAGGACGGGGTAGCCGATGTCGTGGGCCAGCTCGAGGGCTTCCTTCTTCGAGAAGGCGGTGCCGCCATCGGGCTGGGCGATGCCCAGTTCGTCCATCAGGGCGTTGAAGCGGTCGCGGTCCTCCGCGAGATCCATCGCCTCGACGCTCGTCCCCATGACCTCGCAGTCGAGCCCGCGGCGCTCGAGCTCGTCCTCGAGCGGTTCGCCGATGTTGACCGACGTCTGGCCGCCGAACTGGACCATCACGCCGTCGGCACCGGTCGCCTCTGCGACGTCGGCGACCTCCTCGGCGGTGATCGGTTCGAAGAACAGGCCGTCGGAGGTGTCGTAGTCCGTCGACACCGTCTCGGGGTTGTTGTTCACGACGTAGGCGTCGATCCCCAGTTCGCGCAGCGCGCGGACCGCGTGGACCGAACAGTAGTCGAACTCGACGCCCTGCCCGATGCGGATCGGGCCGCCGCCGACGACGATCACGCTCTCGATGTCGCGGTCGACCTCGAGTTCGCCCGACGCGGCGTCGCCGATGAGGGGTCCCGTCTCGAACTCGGACTTGCGTGCGGAGTAGTAGTACGGCGTCTCGGCCTCGAACTCGCCCGCGCAGGTGTCGACCTGCTTGTAGGTACGGCCCGGAACTTCGGTCTCGACGGAGTCGACGTCCGCGCCGGCGGCGGACGCGATGGTCGCGTTGGTGTGGCCGGCGATCGCGGCCTCGGTGAAGTCGCCCTCCTGGGCTGCGATCGTCGAGTCGGCGATGCGCTTGAGGCGCTCGGTGTACCACTCGAAGATGCCCGTCAGCTCCTGGACCTCGTCGACGGTGTAGCCGCGCTCGAAGGCCTCGAACATCGCGTAGGGACGGTCCGGCGACGGGCGGGAGAGGTAGCGCTCCTCGAGTTCCGCGTCGCTGATCTCGGCCCAGTCGACGTCGGGTTCGTACTCGCTCGAGCGCAGCGCCTTCAACAGGCTCTCCTCGAAGGTGCGGCCGATGGCCATCGCCTCGCCGGTCGACTTCATGGCCGTCGTCAGCTCGAAGTCGACGTCGTCGAACTTGTCCTTGGGCCAGCGCGGTACTTTGGTGACGACGTAGTCGATCGCGGGCTCGAAGGCGGCGGTGGTCTCGCCCGTAATCTCGTTCTCGATCTCGTGGAGGCGCTTGCCCAGCGCGACCTTCGCGGTCACGCGGGCGATCGGATACCCGGTCGCCTTGGAGGCGAGCGCGGAGGAGCGCGAGACGCGCGGGTTGACCTCCACCACTCTGTATTCGCCGCCGGGGGTGCCGTCGTCGCGCCAGGCGAACTGGATGTTACACCCACCTTGGATACCGAGTTCGCGGATGACGTCGAGCGCGGCGGTGCGCATTTCCTGGTGACCCTCGTCGGGGACGATCTGGGAGGGCGTGACGACCGTCGACTCGCCCGTGTGGATCCCCATCGGGTCGATGTTCTCCATGTTGCAGATGATGATACAGGAGTCATCGGCGTCGCGCATGACCTCGTACTCGTACTCGACCCAGCCCGCGATGGACTCGGTGATGAGCACCTCGCTGTTGCGCGAGAGGCGCAGTCCCTTGCGGACGCGGCGGAGGAGTTCGTCCATCTCGCCGACGACGCCGGAACCGGACCCGCCCAGCGTGTAGGTCGTCCGGGCGATGACCGGCAGTCCGCCGACCTCGTCGACGGCGGCCTGCACGCGTTCTTTCAGGTCCTCCTCGGTCATCTCCGAGACCACCTCGCCCTCGTCGAGCGAAATCGTGGTCGAGGCGGGAACCGGCTGGCCGATCTTCTCCATGCGCTGGCGGAAGAGATCGCGGTCCTCCGTCGCGTAGATCGTGTCCAGGGGCGTGCCCATGATCTCGACGTCGTACTCCTCGAGGACGCCCTCCTCGGCGAGTTCGGCGGTGACGTTCAGCCCGGTCTGGCCGCCCAGGCCGGCGATGACGCCATCGGGTCGCTCCTTGCGGATGATCTCGGCGATGGCGTCGGTCGTGATCGGCTCGATGTAGACCTCGTCGGCCATCTCCGGGTCCGTCATGATCGTCGCTGGGTTCGAGTTGACGAGGACGACGCGGGCACCTTCCTCCCGAAGTGCTCGGCAGGCCTGTGCGCCCGAATAGTCGAACTCGGCGGCCTGTCCGATCTGGATCGGGCCGCTCCCGATCAACAGGATCGTGCGTCCGTCCCCCGTCTCGCCGTCTGCGGCGGTGTCCGTACTCATTTGTCTTGTCGGAGTGGAGTTCGTACATCGTAATAAGCCCCACGATACAGTACGAATCTCGAAATGGCTTTTCGAAATTCGAACCCAGGAGTCCCCACTCGCCTCGAGACACATCGATTCCCCAGACCAGCGGCCGATTCTACCGACTGCGTGTGAACCTCTCTCGCCCACAGCCGACGGCGAGAGCGATGCTCGAGTCTTCCCGTATCCGCGATCGCAGACGACGGCCCGACGTCCCGCCGAACGAGAGGCGCTCCTCGAGTCGGGGTACAGCACAGCCGCGGAGGACACCAACTTCGGGCTGGCGATCGTCACCGAAGTCGTCGAAGCCCACGGCTGGTCGATCGCAGTCGGCGAGAGCACGGTCGGCAGGCTTCGGTTGGCCGTTTCGCTCGCGGAGTAATTAGAGGGCCTGGTCGTGTTCGCTCTCGAACTCGCGCTGTCGCCGGTACTGGTCGACGAACTCGCTCACGTCGAACTCGAGCATCTGGGACTCGAACTCGGTGATCGCGGCGTCGTCTTCGGCGTGACTGACGGCGTGTTCCATGAGTTCAACGACGAGTTCGACGACGACCTCGTGGAGCCGCCGGGCGTCGAAGTCGGTCATCCACAACAGCGTGTAGCCGACGGCACCGTCGTCGCTCGCGTCGTGGACGGCCACTTTCTCGGGAAACTCCTCCAGGACGATCCCCAGCAGGTGCGGCGTCCCGAACGACTCGAACTCGTCGTCGGTGTCGATCGTCTCCTCGAGCACGGCCACGAGCGATTCGGGGAAAAAGCGCGAGGGCGGATGAACGTCCGTCACGACGGCGTGGGTATCGCCGCAGGGACAGCTGTACTCGCGCATTCCCAGATCGATCTCGTGGGGGTCGACGGTCTCCCCGCAGGGAAGCTCGAGCCCGTCGCCGTCGGCACCCGGAACGGGGGCGTCTGCCATTGCCACCGCTTCGTGTGGGTCGGGCATAAGGGCGACGACTCGGGCTATCACTGGGGTGCGAGACGGCAGTCAGTGGCGGCTCGTCGACTGGTGTGTCTCGCTCCCACTGCTCGAGCCTCGATGAGCGATTCGTTCGGTGGCTCCGCCCGACATCTGGTTCCCAGGTGGCATTCGGATGGAATCCGTGCTCGGTAGAACTGTGAATGGAACAGCCCAATGCTACCGGGAAAGAAGCGAAAGAAGCGTCCTGCTATCGTGGCAACACGGAATTGCCACACCCTCCCCAGCCGATTTCTACTCACGGGCCAAAGGCCCGTTCGTATGGTCCGCGGGACCGTCGGTCCCGCGCTAACGCTCGCTCCTGCCGTCGCTCGCTCATCCCTCGCGCGGCTTCAAACGACGGTTCGCCAGCGGCGAACCGTAGTCCAGCACGCGCCACCGCATGCCGGTTGGTCAGTCTAAAGTGAAACGTAGGTTCCCTGTATCGAGCAACGGGGGAGATTTTCGACCCCGCGAAAACGGTCACGTTCGACGATCGATTCGACGCGGGTGCACCGCGCCGCGTTTCAGGGCCAGTCGTCGCGGACCTGCTCCGCGTCGTCCTCCTCATCCTCGGCGTGGGTCGCCAGAATCCAGTCGGCCGCCTCGGCGGCGTCCTCGACGGCGAGATACTCCCAGCCGACCTCGTCGGCTAACTGCTCGTCCGCCTCGTCAGCACCGACGTAGACGTACCGGTCGGTGTCGAACTGGTCTTTGACGCCCTCGAGGCTCTCCGCTTTCCCGCGGGGGCCGGAGAAGAAGTCCTGTCGGATGCGGTTCTTCCGCGTGAAGTTCGTCACGACGTAGGTCGGCTTCTCCGAGACGACGCCGATGTATTCGGTCCAGCCTCTGGCGTCTTCGAACACGCGCTCGGGCGAGGCGACCTCTTTCAGCGCCTCGAGTTCGAAGGCCAGGGTCATGTCGCTGTCGCCGTTCATGCGTCATCGAAGGCGCGCACGTGGGAAAACGACTTCGATACGGGCGGCGCGAACGCGTGGCCGACGGCCGCCGGATCAGGCGCGCTCGACGCGGTAGTAGTCGGTGAAGACGATTACCTCGCCGGCCTCGAGAGACGCGTCCGCGAGGCCCGCGGTCGAGTCCGACTCGACGGCCTCGTAGAACCGCTGAAACGTCTCGTCGCTCAGTTCGTCGACGTGGGTGACCGCGTCGACCGCGCCGACCGTCTCGACCTCGCGCACTCGTAGCCGCGACACTGCTGTGTCACACGTAGACATGGTATATCGAGGCACACGTCCCGGACGGACTTAATGTTCGTGCACTGCGCCCCCCTTACCGGTTCCGGTACGCTACGATCGTCCAATCTATCGGCTATAAATCCGATATCTACCACGGTCGCGTCCCAGTCATCGAGATCGATGGCTCGAGTCGTCCCAGAAATCAGCAATACTGTCCGACTGTCGCGCTCACTCGAGACCGAAGGGAGAGCGCGATCGGTCGACGGTCCGACTACTGGCCGAAGTACCGCTCGTAGATCGCGTCGGCGGTGCGGAGAGCCAGCGCCTGCCCGGTGTGGGTCGGGTTCTGCCCGCCCAGGGCGTTGGGAATCGCGCTGTGGTCGCCGACGAACAGCCGGTCGACGTCGGAGGCTTCGCCGCCTTCGTCGATGACCCGCCCCATCGACATCGTGCTGTGGATGTGGATGAGATACGGCGCCATGTTCGTCCGGTGGACCTGCTCGGCACCGGCGGCCCGCAGGAGCTGGGAGCCGGTCCGGGCGAGCGTCTCGCGTTTCACGTAGTCGGCCTCGCTGGGCTGCCACTCGATCTTCGCGAGGTTGCCGTTCTGGTCCTCGTCGTCGCTCAGGCTCACGCCGTTGCGCTGGAGCGGCTCGTCGTCGATGCTCAGCAGGAGCGTGACCGTCCGCCGCCAGTCGGCCATCTTGTCCTTCAGCTCCGAACCGACGAGCTGGCCGTGGGTGTCCCACGGCTCGCCGTCGGTGTCGTTGTCCGCGGCCAAACCGACCGCGCTCGTCCCCATCAGCGCGCCGTGCTGGGTCGGCGAGTTGCTGACGACGCCGATGATTCCCTCCTTGAGTTCGACGCGGCCGCCCCACGGCTGACCGACGTGGGGATCGATCGCCCGCTCGCCGACCAGGTCCTCGAGCGCGTCGGGATCGAAGACGCCGTGGACGGCGTCGAACCAGTGGTGAGTTAGTCCCTTGCCGACCCAGCCGTTGTCGGGCAGTTCGGAGTTGAGCCAGAGTCGCGGCGTCTGCAGCGAGCCGGCGGCCATGACGACGACGTCGGCGTCCATGCTGCCGGTCGTTCCCCGCCACGTATCACGGAAGTCGACGCCCGTGGCTTCGCCGCCTTCGGTCCGCACGTTGGTCACGACGGTGTTCGGACGAATCGTCACGTTGCCTGTCTCCAGAGCTTCCGGGACCCAGCTGACGTTGCTGGACTTGCGGGCCTTCTCACTGACGGGGGCGCCTCGCGGCGACGACGCACCGCGGTAGTGATCGTTAGCCAGCGTGCTGCCCTCGACCTCGGGGTAGGTGAAGGGGCCGTCGTACGCCTCGTCCTCGAGTTTCTCGTCGGGCGAGGAGATCAGACTCGGCGTCGGCCGGTAGCTCGGGAGGTCGTCGCCGGTCACGTTGAGCCCGTCGTTGAGCTCGAGTCCGAGTCGCTCCGCGCCCTCGTAGAGCACCGCCTCCTTCGTCGCCGTCGCGCCGGGGCCGAAGTCGAACTTCTCCTCGATGAGCCGGTAGTAGGGGACCAGGTCGCCGTAGTCGATCGGCCAGTCGTCGGTCTCGTTGACCGACGGCACCGTCGTCCGCGGGTGGTTCGCGTAGTAGTGCAGCGTCGTCCCGCCGACGCCGCTGACCTGATTGACGGTGAGGTCGCCGCCGGTCTCGAACTCCCACGCGCCCTGCGTCCGATCGGCGGGACCGTTGCGGAGTTTGCCGGCCGAGGAGTTGTTCATGTCGTCCTCGAGGCCGTTGAACTGCCGGTCGAGGAGCTTCCCGTTGAGGTCGTCGGGATCGGAGCTCTCCGTCGCGCCCGGATGCTCGTGGGGCCGGGGCCACTTCTCGTTGCCGTGCCACGGGCCGGCCTCGATGATCTGTACGTCCAGTCCGTATGCGCCGAGCTGCCACGCGAGTGCGGGGCCGTCGCCGCCTGCACCGATTACGATTACGTCGGGAGTATTCGTCATTGTGTCTCACTTCCAGTCGTTGTCGTCGAACGATTCGATCGGATCCTCGTGGAGCCCCGCGTAGCCGTTCGCAGGCCCGGGATAGCCCGTCTGTCTGTGGCCCTGCACCGCGCCCGCGGGCCGCTCGAGTTCTCGCTCGGCCATCGGCGCCGTGCCGTTCTCGTATCCGGACCACTCGGAGTAGTAGCCGTACGCGGTCAGGCTGAGGAGCGATCCGGAGATCTTCTTCGCCAGGATCGCCTCCGGCAGGATCACGTCGGCGACCGTCTCCAGCGCGTCGTAGGAGTCGATCGCGAACAGCAGACACTGGACCCGATCGATCGGCGCGAGGAACGTGAAGAAGCCGCCGCTGAGGAACTTCTCGCGCGGTCGGATCCCCCCTCGGTTCCCGCCGCCGAGCACGAAGACCAGCGCGTAGAGGTCCAGCACGGTCGCGTGCAGCGTCGCCAGCGGCAGTTCCGACTGCTTGTCCGTCGTCTCCTCGACCGTGCCGTCCCGCGAGACCGTCTCCACGGTCAGCACCGAGTCGCCGGTGCCGACGACGCGCAGGTCGAGGCCGGCCAGCGAGCCGAAGACCTCGGACCGGGACATTCCCAGGTCCGTCTCGGTCGAGAACCCGAGTTCCGCCTCGAGCCCCGCGACCAGTTCCTCGAGCCCGTTCTCGTCGGCCGGCAGGTCGACGCGGAGCGACTCCCGGTCGACGCTGCCGTCGTTGCGGTCGTCGCCCCCGCA
>NZ_JAQIVI010000761.1 GCF_028618695.1 Natrinema soli
GTAGGGTCGCACGACGCCCGAGCGCTCGGGGTGGCTCGAGGCCTCGCCGCCGCCGGCTCCCCCTTCGGAGGAGCCGACCTTCACGTCGACGACGATCCGCTCGCCGCCCTCGAGGATTCCGTGCTCGAACAGCGGATAGAGGCCCAAAATGGTCGCGGTGGCGTTACAGCCGCCGCCCGCGATGAGGTCCGCGCCCTCGAGGTTCTCGCGATTGATCTCGGGAAGCGCGTACTCGGCCTTCGCGAGGTATTCCGGGGCCTCGTGCCCGTCGTACCACTCCTCGTACTGGGCTTCGCTCTCGAGGCGGAAGTCCGCCGAGAGGTCGACGACGGTGTCCGCAATGTCGAAAAAATCGTCGACCCGGCCCATGGAGACGCCGTGTGGCGTCGCCGCGAACAGGATATCGACGCTCTCGAGATCGTCGGGCTCGGTAAAGCGCAGGTCCGAGCCGCGCAGGGGCGGGTGGACGGAGCCCACGCTCTTGCCGGCCTTCGAGCGGCTCGTGACCTCCGTGAGTTCGAAGTTCGGGTGGCCCGCGAGCAGTCGCAGAAGCTCGCCGCCCGTGAAGCCGGAGCCGCCGATGACGCTCGCGGTGACCGTCTCGGCGTTTGTGTCCGCGCCGGTCTCGGTGCCGACCGCCATCAGGCGCTCACCTCGAGTTCCTCGCCGGCGGCGGCGTCGGCTTTCGCCTCGAGCCAGTCGACGACGGTTCCCGCGATATCGGTCTCGACGGCCCCGTCGAGGGCCTTGAACTCGACCGTGTGGTTGACCTCGTGGACCGTGTAGGAGTCACCGGTTTCCATGAGATCGACGCCGAGCAAGCCGCCGCCGACGGCGTCGCTCGCCGTCTCGACGAGTTCGCGCGCTTCGTCGTCGACGTCGAACGGATCGACCTCGGCACCTTTCGCCGCGTTGGTGATCCAGTGATCCGAAGAGCGAACCATCGCGGCGATGGGCTCGCCGTCGATCGCGACCACGCGAATGTCGCGGCCGGGTTTCTCGACGAACTCCTGGACGTAGAACACCTTGTGCTCGTAGTGGCCCAGCGTGGCCTTGTGCTCCAGAATGGCCTCGGCGGCCGACTCGGAGTCGATCTTGGCCATCAGACGGCCCCACGAACCCACGACGGGTTTGAGGACGCAGGGGTAGCCAAAGTCCTCGATGGCTTCCATGGCTGTCTCCTTCGTGAAGGCGACTTTCGTCGCGGGCGTGGGCACGCCCGCCTCCTCGAGCGCGAGGCTGTTTTTCACCTTGTCGGCGCAGATGTCCGCGGTCTCGTGGCCGTTGACCACGGGAATGCCGTAGGCCTCGAAGAACTGCGTGGCGTACAGGCTCCGGCTCGTGGCGAGACAGCGGTCGACGACGATGTCGAGGCCGTCGAACGCCGCGGGCGCTTCCGAAATGTCGAAGGTCTGCTTGCGAACGTCGATCTTCGTGACCTCGTGGTCGCGCTCGCGAAGCTCGTTGAGCAGGAGTTTCTCGTCCTTGCGAATCCGCGAGTAGAGTATGCCGACGTTCATGCGAGACACCTCTGCATCGGGGTCACGGCGCTACGCGCTTCGCGAACCGGCTGAGCGGGGGACGGCGAAATCGCGCCCGTCTGCAAGGTCACTCACCCCAGTCCTCTTCGAGCTCTGGGGCCCGCTCGAGGACTGGCGGCTCCGTGTCGACCACTTCAAGCTCGGCTCCACAGGTCGTACAGTCGACAATCTCTCCGACTTCCAGATCGTCGTGCAGGGACACCTCGGCCCCACACTCGACGCATTCGGTCATTGTACTCGCACGTGGGGGCCGGGATCCCTTAAAGCCTTCGAACTTAACAGCAAAATTATACTAACTGCACGCCACTCTATCGGTCCGTGGAGGCTACTTCACCGCAGGTCTACTTTGACATATCATGAAGCGGGTAATTTGTCCCCCCGCGGGGACCGCCGCCGAACCGGTCGAGCGACGGGCCGCGATTTTGCGGGCCGACCGGCCCGTCCCGCTCGAGCGAACGCCTCAGACATAGCCGTTCACCTCCGAACGGAGCGCCTCGTGC
>NZ_JAQIVI010000762.1 GCF_028618695.1 Natrinema soli
CGGCGATCGCGCCGGTGTGCGAGGAGGCGGCCTGCGCGCCGGCGTCCGTCCGACCGGACTTGACGAGCACGATCGGAGTGTCCGCGGTCACCTCGCGGGCGGCTTCGATGAAGCCCCGACCGTTGCTGATGTCCTCGAGATAGCCGATGATGACGTCGGTGTCCGGATCGTCGCCCCACTCGCGGACGAAGTCCGTCTCGTCCAGGACGGTCTTGTTGCCCAGCGAGACGACGTCTCGAAACCCGATCCCCTGCTCGTTGGCCCAGTCGAGGACGGCGGTGATGAACGCGCCCGACTGGCTCATGAAGGAGATAGAGCCCTCGAGCGCGCTCTCGGGGCCGAACGTGGCGTTCATGTCGTTCGACGTGGCCATGATCCCCAGACTGTTCGGCCCGACGACGTTGAGGTCGTGTTCATCAGCGACGGCGCGGAGTTGCCGTTCGCGCTCGGCACCCTCGCCGCCGGTCTCCGCGAAGCCCGCGGTGATGACGACGACGTTCTCGGTGCCCGCCTCGGCGAGGTCGCGGATCGACTCGATCACGATCTCGGGCGGTACCACGACCACCGCCAGATCGATCGGCGGCGCGCTCGACGCGTCCGGATAACACTCGAGTCCGAGCACCTCGTCGCGCGACGGGTTGACCGGCACGACCTCGCCCGCGAACTCGTCGCGAAGGTCCTCGAGGATCGCCCGGCCGACCGCGCCCTCGCGATCGGTCGCGCCGACCACGGCGACGGTCTCGGGATCGAAGAGTGCGGATAACCGTCCCATCGCTCGCAGGTTAGCGCAGTAGCGTGTTAAGCGTGCGGCGTGTTCCAGCCGAATGGAAGTCGGACGGTTCCGAACGACGGCCGTCGATTATCGTCTCGAGACACCGGGTATCGTCTCACGATGCCGAGCGGGACGCTCTCGATCCACACCTGTCTGCTGTGACGCCCAACGCTTATCACACTCCTGTCAGTAGTAGTGTATATCTCATCGAGATCACTCCGTCGTTCCAGCACTGTCGCTGCCGGCACCGCACTGCTGGGTGTGGTCAGCCTCCTGACCGCGGCGTTGCTGTTCGCAGCGATTCCAGAAAACCCGCCCGGTGACGGGTTCGCAGCCGGTCTCACCGGCATCTTCGTGCTGCTGTCCGTGATCACGGGTGTCCTCGCGCTCGTGGAAGCGGGATCGCTGTATTTCGTCACGCGTCTGCAGGAGCCGTCCGAACGGTCGCGACGGCTGCTCACGATAGGGGCCGTCGCCGGTAGCCTCTCAGTTCTCCTGCTGGTCGTCCCCGTGCTGGTCGCACGAGTGTTCGATATACTGGTCCCCGGCCCCGCATGGGGGCCCGGAATCGGACTCGTACTCGTCCCGATCGGTATCGCCTGCTCCGTGCTCGGCGTCGTCTTTCAGCTCCTCGACGGATCGCGGACTCGAGCCGGCACGTAACGAGTGGCGGCCCGTCAGTGGGTCGAAATGGCGGCCGTCGACCGACTCGAGGCGACGATCGCAAGCAGGTAGCAGGCGATGGCGACGACGACGATCGAGCCGCCGGTCGGGAGCCCTTGCGAGATCGAGAGGACGAAGCCGCCGATGACAGCCACCTGCCCGAACAGGATCGAACAGTAGAGCGTCTCCCGGAAGCTGCGGGCGATCTGCGTGGCCGCGGCGACGGGGACGACGAGCATCGCGGCGACGAGGATCACGCCGAGAATCTGCATCGCGCCGACGACGACGACGGCCGTCATCACGATCAGCAGGGTGTTGTACCACGTCACGTTGAGCCGCGCGACGCGGGCGGCCTGTTCGTCGAAGGTGATGAACAGGAGCTGTTTGTAGGTCGCGACGGTGACGACCACGACGACCACGCTGATGACGGCCATCAGCCGCGCTCCCGAGGGAGTGACGACGGAGATGCTGCCGAAGATGTAGTCCTCCACGTCGATCCCGGTCATCCCGCGGCCGTAGCTGATGATCAGCGTGCCGACGGCGAAGCTGCCGGTCAGCATGATCGCGATCGGCACGTCGCCGTAGGTGTCGGTTCGCTCGGCCAGCCACTGGACCCCGAGCGCGCCGAGGACGCCAACGATCAGCGCGACGAGCATCAGCGAACCGTCCCAGCCGGTCGTCGCGCTCACTACCAAGCCGACCGCGACGCCGGCGAAGGCAGTGTGAGCCAGCGTCTCGCCGATCAGTGCCATCTCGCGGTGGACGAGATAGGTGCCGACCAGCGGCGCGACGACCCCGATCAGAATCCCCGTCGCGATCGAGCGCCACATGAACGGATGGTAGAAGACGTTCGTCCCGAGATAGTGGTCCGCCCACCAGCCCGCGATTCGGGCCTGCTCGTACAGGACCCCGACGATCGGAGCGTCGCGTAGCGCGTCGATCGCGAGCAGGCCGACCATCGCGACCGCGAGGAACGCGGTGAGGCCGATCCCGACGTGCTCGAGCCGTCGACGAAGAGAGTGGTGCCGCGTCATCGGATCTCAGTGGTGGTGGTGGACGACCTGGCCCGTCGCGCCGTAGGCCTCGGTCAGCGCGTCGCTCTCGACGAATGATTCGGTGTCGCCGTGGTGGTACAGCTCCGTGTTGATGCAAGCGATTCGGCTCGCCCGGTCCGTGACGACGCCGATGTCGTGTTCGATCAGGATGATCGCGATCCCCGACTCGTTGAGCGACTCGAGCAACTGGTAGAACGCGTCGCGGGACTCGGCGTCGACGCCGGCGGTCGGCTCGTCCAGCGCCAGCAGGTCGGCCTCGGAGGCCAGCGCGCGTGCGATGTAGGC
>NZ_JAQIVI010000763.1 GCF_028618695.1 Natrinema soli
GCCGTCGGAACGGAGTTCCGACGCGGACCGCCGCACGTCGATCGGCTCGCCGCCGTCGGTCCCGATCTCGCGGCGGACGGCCATCGCCGCATCCCACGACACCTCGTACTCGAGGCCGGCCATACGGTGAGCGCAATCGCGTTCGCTCGCTTCCACGAGGTACTCGTCGAAGCCGTTCAGGGCCTCGAGGACGGATCGTTCGAAGGCGACGTTGCCGCCGTGGAAGTGAGTCACCGATCGGCCGGCGACCTGCTGCGGTGACTGCCGGTCCCCACGAGCGGGACCGCCCGTTACGGGGCCGGTGACGACGTTCGTCGCGCCGGTTATCGACTCGGCGATGGCCGGATACCAGCTGTGATCGACCGCGTACTCGCCGTCGAGGAAGGCGACGACGTCGCCCGTCGCGAGCTCGAGGCCGGCGTTTCGGGAGACGCTCGAGTTCCGCTCGGAGATTTCGACGAGGACGTCGACGTCGTCGCGGTCGCGGACGACGCCGGTCGTCCCGTCCGAGGATGGCCCGTTGACGACGATGACCTCCGTCGATGACGGCGTTCGCTCCGTGAGGGCGTCGAGACACGACAGCAATCGCTCCCGGTCGTTGAGCGTCGAGACGACTACCGAGAGCTCCATACACCCCGGTAGGGGCTCCTGATAGTAAATAGATGGGATTCAGCCCGACTTGATCAGCGAACGTTCGCGTTCCAGTACGATACCGACGCGAAGTGGTCGGTGATCGGCAGTTCGCCGACGGCGTTATCGAGCGCGCGCAGCGGCGACGCGAGGCCGTTGGGGATCGACCGGTACAGTCCGTAGGGGAGGAGGAAATCGTCCTCGACGTCGACGAGCGTCAGATCCGTCTTCGCGAGCAGGACCGCGACCTCGCTCTTCGAGTAGAGTCGCGACCCCATCGGGAGCGCCCAGTTGTAGATGCTCCGCGACGAAAAGCGGTTGAACGTGTCGAAGACGATCTGCTCGCGGGAGACGCGTCGCATCTCCGCCAGGAACGCCTCCGGATCGTCCGCGAGGTGGAAAAACCGCATCGCGATGACGGTATCGAAGTGATCGTCCGGGAAGGGGAGTCGTCCCGCGTCACCCCGAAGGAACTCGAGCGTGCCCGCGATGTCCGCGTTCCGGGCCTTCCGTCGTCCCTGCTGTAACATCGCCGCCGAGATGTCCAGCCCCACGACGTCGGCTCCCTGATGGGCCAACATGACCGTAAACCGCCCGGTACCACAGGCGATCTCGAGGACCTTCTTGTCCTCGACGGGCATGATGGACTCGAGGACGGCCGCTTTCTCCCGACGGTCGATCAGCTGACCGCCCCGGGAGAATCGCTTGTCGTCGTATTCCTCGGCGATGTCGTCGGCCTGGTACCACTCCTGTCCTTTCACACTGAGCGAATCTACTGTAGCGATGGGATAAAACGATACTGGAGTCCGTTGACGAGTTGCTGCCGAAACGAAATCCGCTTTTTGCCATCCAGTGTGGTGATCGATGCCGAAAACCGGCAATCACACACCTGTGTTAATACCTCATTCATATGCCTTATACAAACTGCATTATTCGTATCCACATATAGGGAAGCTTTACCATCGACGGTTTCGCTGCAGTACGTATGAGCACGAGTACAGCCGACGATCGTAGTGCCGCAGCCGAGGAATCCCTGTCGGAGGACGAATACCGCAACCGACTCCGTGACCTGCCGCCGAGCGCGAAGCTCGTCGCGAAAGTCTTGGAGGCCGACTCGCCGCTTTCCCAGGGCCAACTCGCCGAGGAATCGCTGCTCCCCGACCGCACCGTTCGCTACGCGCTCAACCGGCTCGAGGACGTCGGCCTCGTCGGTTCGCGGTATAGTTTCCGCGACGCACGTAAGCAGGTTTACTTCCTCAAGAACTGACCGTCTCGTCCCGACCGCTCGCCAATACGGTCTCCACTGCTCGAGAGAATGGGGGTGGCCCGGTCGGCGTCGATACCTCCCGACACATCCTTTTTCGCTCGGTCGTACTGTCGAGCTATGCACGTCACTCGCTGTCCCGTCCCGGTCGCGACGCGCGCTCCCGGCGGGGAGACCAACGCCTACCTCGTCGGAGCGACGCGGTCGTCTCCGCCCGACGAGCGGGGGGAACGCGACGCCGACCGCGATCCGGCGATACTCGTCGACCCGGCGGCGAGAACCGACGATATCGATCGCCTGCTCGAGGATCACACCGTCGAACACCTCCTCGTCACTCACACCCACCCCGACCACGTCGGTGCCGTCGAGACGTACGCGGCCGAAACCGACGCGACGGTCTGGGCTCGTTACGGCCGGACCGACCGCTTTCGCGACGCGACGGGGTGTGATCCCGACCGCACGTTCACGCCCGGGACGACGATCCCGCTCGGCGACGAACACGTTCGAATCCTCGACGCGCCGGGACACGCTCCCGACCACGTCGCGCTCGAGGCCGGCCGC
>NZ_JAQIVI010000764.1 GCF_028618695.1 Natrinema soli
TTCCTCGTCGCGGAGCGGGACGGTGAAATCGTCGGCTTCACGCACGGCGTCGTCACCGAGGACGAGCGCGCGATGGCGTTCATCCGCGCGAGCGAATCGCTCGACGTGTCGGCGGACGATCTCGAGGCCGCGCTGCACGCCGATCTCGAGGAGCGACAGATCGTCACCGCGGTCGAGTCGCGCTGGGATCCGGACGGCCTGATCGCCCAGTACAACCTCTCGCTCGCGCAGACGGCGCTCTTCGACGCGACCGAGGTTCGAGTGCGCTCGAGCGACCCGAAGGCGTTAATTTCGGCGATCAAGCGGTTGCGGCTGATGTACGAGATCCACCGGGTCGACGGCGAATCCCCGGGCGGAGCCGAGGAAGTATCCGACCGAGAGGTCGTCGTCACGGGTCCGACCCACCTCTTTCGCGCCACTCGGCGGTACGGGACGCGCTTCGCGCGGCTCCTTCGGAGCGTTGCGAAGGCCGATCGGTGGCACCTCGAGGCGACAATCGACGACCGCGGCACCGAACGGACCCTCGAACTGTCGCACGAGGATCCCGTCCGGGTACCGGACGCGGAGCCGATCGCGGAGATATCCTACGACAGCGGTGTGGAAGCCGATTTCGCGGCCCGCTTTACGAATCTGGATCTGGACTGGGACCTCGTCCGCGAACCGGAGCCTCTCGCGACGGGAACGCGGGTGATGATCCCCGATTTCGCGTTCGAGTACGCTCCCGCGGGGACGGGCCGCGGGGACGCGTCGGACGAGTCCGACAGCGGGGACGGTGATTTCCGCGTCTACTTCGAGATCATGGGGTTCTGGACGCCCGAATACGTCGAGAAGAAGCTCGCTCAGCTCGCCGATCTCGAGGACGTAGCCATGCTGGTCGCCGTCGACGAATCGCTGGGCGTCGGCGAGGAGATCGCCGCCCGCGACCATCGAGCGATACCCTACTCGGGAACGGTCAGGGTCAAAGACGTCGCCGGCGTCCTCCG
>NZ_JAQIVI010000765.1 GCF_028618695.1 Natrinema soli
AGGCCGCGTGCGAGTTTGAAGTCCTCGGCCTCGCGCTCGAGCGCAGTCAGTGCGTTCTCGAGCGTCGCCCGCGGTTCGCCGACGTGGCCCTGATACGTGCCGATGACGCGGGCGGCGAGCGGCCGGTGTTCGCGGTCGGCGAACTGTGGATGGTAGCCGCCGCCGGCCCGCGAGACGCGAAGCAGGTCCTTCGTCAGCATCTGTCTCGAGTCGGCGCGGCATCGTCAAAAGTCACCCGGACGGTGGCGGGCCCGAGTGACGTTCACGCAGCGCGATTACGGCCGCCGGTCTCGAACGGCCCGTATGGCCGATTCGAACCTCCGTATCGCGTACGAGACCCACGACGGCGTTCGAGCGCTGATCGATTGCCTCGTTCACTCGCTCGAGGTCGATCTCGACGTTCGTGTCGCGATCGTCGCTCCCTGCGGAGCGATTCACTCGGATTCGACCGCGTCTTCGCCCAGTGGCTCGCCGCAGTTCGGACAGCGGTCGTAGCGGAGTTCGAGGCTCGCCCGGTGGACCTCCTCCATCGCCGCTTTGATCCGTTCTTCCGCCTCCAGTTCGGTCCCGTGCGAGAGGGAGGCCCCCTCGACTTCGATCAGGAACCGCGCTATCTCCGTCGCTTCGTAGGCGATGTCGTCCAGTTCGTCGGCCGTGAAGAAATCGGAATAGGCGCCGTAGAGGAACGTCGCACCCGCTTTCCGGACCTTCTCCTCGAAGGATTTCCGCGACTGGTAGACCGCCTGGCGCGTGTACTGATCGTCCATGAAGGGAACGAGGTCGGGGAGGTTCTCCCCGATGGTCGTCATCTCGATACCTGTCCCGGTCCGAAAGTCGGCCCCGAGGCGAGCGATCGCCCACTCGCGGGCCGTGAAGGCGACGCGATCGCGAAGGAACTCGTTGACGCGGTCGTACTCGGCGCTCTCGAGTCGCTCGAACCGATCGGACTCGGATGCACTGTTCCGGGTGGATGAATTCGTCTCTTCGGGCATGGTGTGTGTCTGCGGTTGCCCGCGTCACGTGCAAGGGCCGAACGAGTATAACGCTGTCCGTCACGCCGGAAATCGCGTGATCCGGCCCGCTGTTTTGACGTCTGGTTAAACGACGTTCCGTGACAACCGAAACCAGCGTCTTCCCGACCGCCAGCGCTAGAGTCGAACAGTTTCACTTTCACCGCGCTACGCGAGCCCTTTTCACCGGCCGCCCCCTTCTCGCCACATGGTCCTCGCGAAAAAGAGAATGGGACTCAGAGGTATGGAAGCCGAGACGAGAGCGGCGTTGCGCCCCGGTCGCGACCGGAACGAGGTGACGGGAGATGTCGCGTAGTCCGCCGTCCGAGGACGTCGTCGCCGACCCCAATCACTCCCGACTGGCGGACGGGCGGACGCTCGAGCGCGTGACGTTCCGGGCCACCGACGAACAGCTCGCCGCCCTCGAATCGCTCGTCGACGCCGACGTCTACCATTCCCGGAGCGAAGCGCTCCGGGCCGGGGTGCAACAACTTCTCGAGCGGCACCGTCCGTCCGAGACCGACCGCGATGATCAGTAGGTCCGCCCCGAAATCACACCGTCCGAACGGATCGGGCGTCGACATCCTCGAGCCGGCGGCCTCCGCCAAATACTGTCTCTGTGAATACAGGACACAGCAGCCGTTGACCTGGCCGAAGTGGCCGTCCGGCCCGGCGACGTGTGTCTGCCATCCACCGATCGTCAGTCGCGACGACGGCCTGCGATCCGTTCCTCGCCGGTATTTTCGGATATGACCTCGTAGAGGATCGCTCGTCCGCCGTCGGATTTCGGGCGAAGGATCCGTCCGAGTCGCTGGACGAACTCCCGCTCGCTGCCGCTGCCCGAGAGCACGACCGCCACGTTCGCGTCGGGGACGTCGACCCCCTCGTCTAACACGTTCGAGGTCGCGATCCGGGTGTAGGACCCCTCGCGGAACCGTTCGAGGATCTCCCGTCGCTCCGCCGCGCCGGTCTGGTGGGTGATCGTCGGGATCAGGAACCGCTCGCTGACGTCGTACGCGAGGTCGTTGTGGGCCGTGAAGACGATCGTCCGATCGCCGCGGTGATCGTCGAGAATTTTCGCCAGCGCCTCGAGTTTCGCCTCGCTCCCGAACATGAGTTCCCGCGCGCGCTGGCGGGCGAGCAGCGCCTCGCGCGCGTCTGGATCGGTGCCCGATCGCTTGACGAGTTCCTGATAGTCCGAGCCGCTTCGCATCTCGATGTTCGAGCGCGCGAGGTAGTCCGTGAACAGTTCCTGATTACGCTCGTATTCCTCGCGCTCGTCGGGGGTGAGCGAGACCTCGAGTCGCTTGACGTCGTAGTTCGCCAGGTGATCGCCGGCGAGTTCGTCCACGTCGACGCGGTGGACCAGCGGACCGACGATTTCCTCGATCACCTCGTGTGCGCCGTCGGGTCGCTCGAAGGTTGCGGTCAGCCCCAGTCGCGCGGGTGCGGCCAGCAGCCGCGCGATCTCGCGGTAACCCTCGCCGCCGAGGTGGTGGGCCTCGTCGAAGACGACGCATCCGAACCTGTCGCCCACCGAATCGGCCTTCAGGTACGCCGAGTCGTACGTCGAAACGGTGATCGGTTCGAGGCGCTGTTCGCCGCCGCCGAAGCGGCCGATCGGACGGTCGAACTCGCGCTCGAGTTCCCGCTGCCACTGCTCGAGGAGGTCGATCGTGGGCACGACGACGAGCGTCGGAACCGAGAGCCGCTCGATCGCCGTCAGCGCGATGACGGTCTTGCCGCTCCCGGTCGGGAGTTCGAGGACGCCGGCGGGCGCTCGCCCGGGTGGCTCGGCCGGGCCGTCGGTCCAGCAGTCGGTCTCGAGCCACGTCTGGAGCGCCGTCGTCTGATAGCCGCGCAGTTCGTACGCAGATTCGAGGGCGGACACGGACTCGAGGTCGAGAACTCGATCGTCGACTGCGGCGTCCGTCTCCGCTAGCGCCGCTCGGAGGGCGGCGTATCGAACGGCCGGGACGCGGAAGCCGTCAGTCCGCCGGTCGGTCTCGAGGTCGGGGACGGCCGTCCGAAGCGACGACGGCGAGATCGACGATTCCTCGAGGCCGTCGATCCGGATCGTCCCGTCCTCGTATCGGAGTTCGATCGCGGTCGATTCGTCGGCCGGTGTCGGCGTCACGGGACACAATCGGGGGCAGACCCACATATACGGTCGGGTATTTTGCGTCCTCGAGATCGATCACTACGAGAGCTATTTTGATCGGTCTCGTGAACTGCTCCATTCTCCCAGACGCGGGAGCCTGTTGCTCGTAATACGTGGCGAGTACAGTTGGAGAGCGTACACGTATCCACGGCGATAGGTATCTTCTGTGCGTTTATCAACGAAGGCGAGTCCTGTGAGTTCAACGGAAACTGTCACCGCTAAACAGACAGGGTGGAGTCAATACGTGGTTTCTAGTCGCTTCTGCGGATTTCAACGGAGCCAGGGTTTCGAATTGGAAGCGGCGTACCGCTCCTATCCAGGTCCGAAGGCCGCGATATCGGCTCCCACTGTCGCCAGTGCGTCGGCGGGGTTCGGGTTGCTGTCGGCCAGATGCGTGTACTGGTGTTCCGGGATGCTCGACAGTGCCGTCGTGATGGCCTCGCTGTACGTCTCGACGCTCGGCTCCGTCGGGTCATCGCCACCCCAGACGTCTCGGATGACCGTCATCGAATCGATGCGCACTTCTAGCCTGCGTGGCTCGTAGCGAGCCAACAGTTCGGAGAGCCCGAGCTGGAGGGCGACGTACTCGGCGGTGTTGTTCCCCGTCCGGGAGCCGACGGGACGGCCGAGACGGGCGAGTTGGTCCTCCGCAGCGTCCATGATGACAGCGCCCGCACCTGCGGGGCCAGGGTTACCGCGGGAACTGCCGTCGACGTAGAGGACGAATGCGTCGCTCGTCGGCTCGGGGACGGATGGCCGGGTGAGTTCCGACTCCAGCAGGCTCTCGAGCGCGGGACGCAATTCGCCCGGGGTGGTCGCGGGGTCGAAGAGACCGCCGTAGCCGGGGACGGCGTCGTCGATGGCGTCGGTGACGGCTGCCACCTCGTAGCCGACACCCGCGAGTACCTCGTCGACGAGCGCGGCGAGCGGTGAGAGATGTTCGGCCGGGAGTGGGTTGTCGGTCACGCCACTCGCCCCCTCGGACTTCGGTTCCGAGCTTTCACACCCTCGTTCCAGAACGATCTCGTTGGCTGGTCGCACCACTGCATATCGGTCCTCGGTGGTCAAGCGAGATAACCTCTTCAGGTGGCATCGGTGGCGGGCCGTTTTGAATCGGTCGGCACTCTGGAATCCGTAGCGACTGATACGAACAGCCTGCTGAATATAGAGGATGGATGCAGCACAGTAAATTCGTTTGTTTCACAATCTTCTGTCGGAATCAACCGATACATACGGATGCGAACTGTTCGGCAGTCGGGCTATTATGTCATTCAACGATGTAACTGCTCCTCCTCAAGGTCAGCAGTACCCGTATCGCGGTCCGTCTCCTCAATCATGGACGGCTCTCGAGTCCTCGGATCGATCGCCTCGGCGCTGTCCACCTCAAGGAGGCAATCCACTTTTCGCTCGAATTCGTCCTCAGACAGCGTTCCCTCTGCGTATTGGGCTTTGAGGGTCTCCAGTGGGTCTTCTTGCGAGGGATTATCGATATCATCACCATTCCGCTCCGCCATCGTCTCGTAATCAGGCCCAAGGAACAATACGAGGGGTGTTCCGACGATGAACCCGATGACACCGACGAGAAGGATCCACTCGATTCCAAGCATTGTGCCAATGATAACTAATCCCATCGATAGGAGGGCGATTACTTCGGCGAGGTGCTCGGGAGTGCGCTTGAGAAAGGATGTATTTTCCATGGCTCATAACGCACCTGCCATGTCAATACGTCTCCGGTTTTCGTTGGTTTCGTCCTCGTTGCCCGTCGTGGCAATATCGTAAAGTCGCTGGCCCTCCAATTTCCTTGGATTATCGGGATGACCGATACTAGTCGGAAGATATCTTAGAAGTCCTCCCACGGTATGGAGGTTGATTATACCCACATATGATGCGGACTTTATGACAATGAATCCTCTGTACTGAGCGATCACCCTCAACCAGATTGACTCTGAATCAGTGCCACATTCGCGCTATCAGTTTAGCACGACTCGCCAGATACTATCTAAATATGACATAATCTTTGGCGCTCACTTCGCATCTGTACTGATCAGTTCAGTTTCCCGTTTCATCCGATGCGAGCCGCCGTACCTCAACCCTTTTATTACCGCTGTTCGTTGACTGCCACATGAGCGAAGACGAGGGCACGAACGCGTCAGCCCAGGGTGTCCCGTCCGAGGAGGAATCCGACGACGGCGAGACGGCCGACGTCGATCATGAGACGTCGATGGACGGGGATTCGGAACAGGAATCCGAATCGACCGACTCGGAATCGGCAGGAGCAGCCACAGAGACTGACTCGAGCGCGGACGGAGACGATGGGACAGCGACAGTGCGGACTGAAACGACCGCGGACGATGTCGGCGAGGCCGGGGAGGCACCCGAAACGAGCGAGGACGTCCAGCGCATACTCGATCGGGTCACCGAGTACGACGACGAACTCGCCCACAAGGTCAACTCGATCGTCGAGGAGGCCCGTGACCTCAACGGGACCGTCAAACACCAGCGCGAGGAACTCGAGGATCTCTCCGAGCGCATCGAGTCCCAGGCCGAGACAATCGGCGAACTCCAGACCGAACTCGACGAGTACGAGGCGGCCCTGAGCGAGCGCGACGAGCAAATAGCGGAGTACGAGGAGGAGATAGAAGACCTGAAGAGCCGGCTCAAGCGCAAACAGGCGGACTTCCAGAACTACAAGAAACGCGCCAAGAAGCGCCAACAGCAGATCAAGGACCGCGCCGCAGAGGACCTCGTCGAACGCCTCATCGGCGTCCGGGACAACCTCAAACGCGCGCTCGAGGAGGAGAGCGGCGACGTCGACACGCTCCGGGACGGCGTCGATATGACGCTGCGCGAGTTCGATCGCATTCTCGAGGACGAGAACGTTTCGGAGATCGATCCCGACCCGGGTAGCGAGGCCGATCCGCAGCGCCACGAGGTCATGATGCAGGTCGACAGCGACCAGCCCGAAGGGACCATCGCCGACGTCTACACGCCCGGCTACGAGATGGGAGAGAAGGTCATCCAGAACGCCCAGGTGACCGTCTCGAACGGCGAGTTCGCCGATGCGGACGAGGATGACGGCGACGACGCAGACGAGACTGAGGGGGAATCGACCGGCGAGTCGGACGAGCAGCAAGACGCGACCGACGCTGACGCTGCCGATGGGACGGCTGACGAGTCCGATGCGGATGCCGACACGATCGCGGACGACGACTCGGCCGAGACCGACGGGTCGTCGGCTACCGATGCCGAAGACGGCGATGAAGCGATCGAACTCGGCGGCGAAGTCACCGACGCCGATCTCGAGGGCACACCGCCGGACGACTCGGATGACGAGGAAGACGAAGCGGACGAGTAACGGGAGTGGCCGCCGCTCGAGGGAGGGGCGGATGTAACCGCGATTTTTACTGCAACCCAACTGTCTCGAGCGAGGCTGAGAGCCGCGGTATCCGGATTTTATTCGATTCCTCCGTCTGCCTAGTAACCTTTAAAACAAAGTGCGCACAATACCCGCCCACTATGGCGAGCAACAAGATTCTCGGAATCGACCTCGGGACGACGAACAGCGCGTTCGCGGTGATGGAAGGCGGCGATCCGGAGATCATCGTCAACGCCGAAGGCGAACGGACGACGCCCTCCGTCGTCGCCTTCACGGACGACGACGAGCGCCTCGTTGGGAAACCCGCGAAGAATCAGGCGATTCAGAACCCGGAAAAGACGATCGCCTCGATCAAGCGCCACATCGGCGAGGAGGATTACACCGTCGAGATCGAGGGCGAGGAGTACACGCCGGAAGAGATCTCGGCGATGATCCTCCAGAAGATCAAACGCGACGCCGAAGACTATCTGGGTGACGAGGTCGAGAAGGCCGTCATCACGGTCCCCGCCTATTTCTCCGACCGACAGCGCCAGGCGACCAAGGACGCCGGCGAGATCGCCGGCTTCGAGGTCGAACGCATCATCAACGAGCCGACCGCCGCGTCGATGGCCTACGGCCTCGACGACGACTCCGACCAGACCGTGCTCGTCTACGACCTCGGCGGTGGCACCTTCGACGTCTCCATTCTCGATCTCGGCGGCGGCGTCTACGAGGTCGTCGCCACCAACGGTGACAACGATCTCGGTGGGGACGACTGGGACGAAGCCATCATCGACTGGCTCGCCGACGAGTTCGAAGCGGAACACGGGATCGACCTCCGCGACGACCGACAGGCCCTCCAGCGGCTCAAGGACGCCGCCGAGGAGGCCAAGATCGAACTCAGTAGCCGGAAGGAGACCGAGATCAACCTGCCCTTCATCACGGCGACCGACGACGGCCCGATCCACCTCGAGGAGTCCATGACTCGAGCCAAGTTCGAGTCGCTGACGCAGGATCTGATCGATCGCACCGTCGAGCCGACCGAGCAGGCGCTCGAGGACGCGGGGTACGATGCGGACGAGATCGACGAAGTCCTCCTGGTCGGCGGCTCGACCCGGATGCCCCAGGTCGCCGAGAAGGTCGAGGAACTGACCGGCAAGGCACCCCAGAAGAACGTCAACCCTGATGAGGCCGTCGCGCTGGGCGCGGCGATCCAAGGCGGCGTGCTGGGCGGCGAGGTCGACGACATCGTCCTGCTGGACGTGACGCCGCTCTCGCTCGGTATCGAGGTCAAGGGCGGCCTCTTCGAGCGACTCATCGAGAAGAACACGACGATTCCGACCGAGGAGTCGAAGATCTTCACCACAGCGGCGGACAACCAGACCACGGTGCAGGTCCGGGTCTTCCAGGGCGAGCGCGAACTGGCCGCGGAGAACGAGATGCTCGGCGAGTTCCACCTGACCGGCATCCCGCCGGCCCCCGCGGGGACCCCGCAGATCGAAGTCACGTTCTCGATCGACGAGAACGGCATCGTCAACGTGAGCGCGGAGGACAAGGGCAGCGGCACTACCGAGGAGATCACCATCGAGGGCGGTGCCGGGCTCTCCGACTCCGAGATCGAGAAGATGCAGCGCGAAGCCGAGAAGCACGCCGAAGAGGACCAGCAAAAGCGCCAGCGCATCGAGGCCCGCAACACCGCCGAGGCCACGATCCAGCGCGCCGAAACGCTGCTCGAGGAGAACGACGAGCAGGTCGACGACGACCTTCGTGCGGACATCGAGGATGCGATCGAGGACCTCGAGGCGACGATCGACGACGACGATGCCGACGCCGGCGACATCGAGACGGCGACCGAGACCCTGAGCGAGGAGCTCCAGGAGATCGGCAAGCAGATCTACCAGGAAGCCGGTGCCGCGGACGCCGGTGCGGCCGGCGGCGCAGCGGGTGCCGGAGCGGCAGGTGCTG
>NZ_JAQIVI010000766.1 GCF_028618695.1 Natrinema soli
GCGGTACTCGTTGACGACGCGGGCAATGTCGCCGACCCGGTCGGGGACCGTCGTCACGCGCTCGACGTCGACAGCCACGCCAAGTGCGACGAAGGCGAGCCACAGGAGCGCGTCCGTCGAGCCGTCCAGGTCGACGAACAGCACCTGGAGGGCGAGTAACACGCCGCCCACCGGTATCCACCACCGCTCCCAACGATCGCGGATGGCGGCGTGCGCCCAGCCGTAGAGCGCCACCGGGAGGAGTAGCGACCCGTAGCCGAACACGAGCAGCAGCGAGTAGACGCGCTCGGACAGGGTGTACGACGATCCGGCGGACAGCGTCGCGACCACCGTTTCGACGAACATGGGGACGAGCGCGCCCGCAGCCGCGAACACGAGGACGACGACGGCGGTCACGACGCCGCCGCCCGCGATGGTCCAGAGCGCGTCCCTTCGTCCGCTTCGCTGGTAGGCCATACCGACGACCAGCAGCGCGAAGACGCCTCCCGATTGCCACGAACCGGCGCTCAGTGCCGCGATGGCCCCGGCGAGGAAGGGACGGTCGCGAAGGGCGAGTGCGAGCGCGAGGACGCCGAAAAACAGCGCGTAGAACTGGGCTCGCACCCCTTCCGGAGAGAGGAGGAAGAGTTCCGGGACGACCAGCATCGTCAGGCCGGCGGCGACCGCCGCCGCGTTCTCTTCGGTGACGAGGGATGCCACCCACCCGACGAGCAGGACGCTCGCAGCGGCGACGAGCGTCGTAAACGCCGAGCTGAGACCGTGCAGGACGAGCATGTCCCCGCCGGAGAGGAGGGAGAGAACGGCCGCGATCCCGAACGGAACGGGCGGGTTCACGTCCCAGACGTCGGTATACGGAACGCCGCCGTTGAGGACGTACCAGCCCGTGTGCTGGAAGAACGCAGGGTCGGTCGCGATCGTCGGCCAGTCGACGAGCATGTATCTGGCGAAGCCGGCGACGAACAGGGCGGCGACGAACGGCCCGAGGACGACGAGCCACCCGGAACGACTCACGACGCGTGAACGTACGGACATTTCAGATCCGTTGCGAGATCTTCTTCGCGACGGCGAGAGCGCCCTGATCCCACGCGACGCGGTGGTCGAGACCGGTCTCGTCGGCCGTCTCGTCGGCCTCGTAGTTCTCGAGGTACCACTCGTACGTCTCCACGAGCGCCTCCTGATTGGAGTACTCGGGCTCCCAGCCGAGGTCTTTCAGTTTCTCGACGGAAACGTAGGAATCCTCGTGGGCCGTCTCGTAGACCCACGGATACAGCGGGGAGAGGTTCAGCGTATCCAGTACGCGGAGGACCGCGACCGTGAGGAAGGCGGGCGTCCCGATCGTTCGCTTGCCCGTCCCCGCGTAGTCGATGGGGGCCTGGAAGTCCTCTTTCATCGTGCCGTACTCGTCGGCGCCGACGTTGAACGTGTCGTTCACCTCCTCTTCGTCGCCGGTGAGCAGCAGTTCGATGGCGGTGACGAGATCGTGGACGTGCAGCAACTGGTAGCGGTTGTTTCCCCAACCGACGAGCGGAACGTTCGCGCCGTCTTCGATCCAGTCGAACAGCACCTGAAACACGCCGAGGCGCTGCGGACCGATGAACGTTTTCGGCCGGAGGATGGGGACGCACAGTCCCATACGACGAAAGTCCTGACAGACCTTTTCGGCCTGGATCTTGGCCTCGCCGTAGGCTCCGACCCCATCCAAGGGTGACTCCTCGGTGATGGGGTGCGTGTCGTGGGTCCCGTACACCGCGGTCGAGGAGATGTAACAGACCCGCTCGACGTCGTGTTCTTTCGCCGCCCAGAGCACGTTTCGCGTCCCGTCGATGGTCGTCTCGCGGATGCGATCGGCGTCCCACAGCGGGAGCGCAGCCGCCGTGTGCACCACCGCGGTGGCGCCGCTCTCCTCGAGCGCGTCGGCCACGGCCTCCTCGTTCCGGACGTCCCCCTCGACGAAGTCGATGGCGTCCGTATCGTCTTCCGCCTCGAACGGCTTGAGGTCGAACGCGGTGACGTCCCACCCCTGATCGCGGAAGTACTGGCACACGTGAAGGCCGAGGAACCCGGTTCCACCCGTGACGAGAATTGAGCCACTCGAGTCGTCGCTGGCGCGCTCACTATCGCTCATCGTGATATCACACGAGACGTCAATACGGTGCCTCAATAGTGTATCGGCGGTTACCGAGTCTTATGCTGTTCTAAGGATTCTTACGTCCGTGAAACCGAGGGACGGGAGCGCGATAAGGCGCACGCTCGAGGTGCGGTGAGTACTCAGTTGTCATCGTAAAATTGCAGCATTCGCCCGCGAGCCGAGCAGTGGTTCACGCTGCAATGATCTACCGGTTCACTTCCGCTCGCGACAACTACGCCGTTGCCCGATCGAGCGGCTCCCGCTCGTCGCGCAGGATGGTTGCATCGTCTCCGAAAGACGGTATCGGACTCCGGTCTCTCGGTTTTTCTCATCGAAACAGTATACCGCCGCGACTAATACTACCACCCCCGGTTTAAACGAGCATCTCTCTGTTGATCATCACCGTTTAAGACCGACCTATCGACGCAAGTCAGTAAAAGCAAGCCGGGCCTTTTTGCCGGCCTGTGTGGCAGGGGAGATAGACAGATGGCCCGCGCCTATGCGAACCAGAACCGGTTCGTCGGAACCGTCTCCGGTCTGGTAAAGGAGATGCGCCCCTGGCAATGGTACAAGCAGAGCATTCTGCTCTTGGGACTCGTCTTCTCCGAGAACCTGTTTGATCCGGCCGCCGTCACAAACGTTGCCCTCGGAATCGTCGCTTTCTGTGCCATCGCGGGCACGACGTACATCGGTAACGACATCCTCGATATCGAGGAGGACCGCAACCATCCGCGGAAGAAACACCGTCCCATCGCCAGCGGTCAAGTCCCGATTCCCGTGGCAGTGTCGTTCGCGTTCCTGCTCTTCGTCGGCGGGGTAACCGTTTCCTGGTATCTCGGCCCGCTGTTCCTCCTCGTCGTTTGCACGTATCTCGCCCAGAACGCGCTTTACTCCTCGTTTCTGAAGGACTTGGTCATCGTCGACGTGATGGTCATCGCCATCGGATTCGTCCTGCGGGCCATCGCGGGCGTCGTCGCCATCGATGTCTACCTGAGCCCCTGGCTCGTCGTCTGTACGTTTCTCGGAGCGCTAATGCTCGCGCTCGGCAAGCGCCGCCACGAGATGGTCGTCAGCGACGATCCGGCCGCGGCGCGCGCTACCCTCGCCGAGTACACCGAGGAGACGCTCGATCAGTTGCTCGTCGTCGTCCTCGCGGCGCTGGTCGTCTCCTACTCGCTCTACACGTTCTACCGCGGCGGGATGTGGATGATGGCCACGCTCCCGTTCGCCGTCTTCGCGGCCTTTCGCTACCACTTCCTCGCCCACACGCAGGATCTGGGCGGCGACCCGAAATTCCTCTTCGGCGACCGGCCGTTTCTCGTCAATCTCGTCGTCTGGGGACTTCTCGTTATCGCAGTCCTTTACGATGTTCCGCCCCAACTCATCGGGACGATCACGTGACTACCTCACTCCCCGCACCGAGACCACCATGATACGACGATACGATCTCCAGGTGCACACGAACGCGTCGCCCTGCTCGAGTACACCTCCCGAGCGCGTGGCCGAAGCAGCGGCCGACGCCGGGCTCGACGGCATCGCCGTCACCGACCACGACACGCTCGCCAACGTCGATGCCGTCCGGGACGCCGCGCCGGACGACCTCGAGGTGATCCCCGCGGTCGAAGTGACGACGACCGAGGGCCACCTTCTGGCACTCGACGTCGCGGAGGCACCGCCTCAGACGGATCCGCTGACGGTGGTCGACGACGTCCACGAGCAGGGCGGCGTTGCCGTCCTCTCACACCCGTTCGACGCGCTGCGACAGTACTACGAGACGGACCTCGACGCGCTCGCGGACGCCGTCGACGGGGTCGAAACGGTGAATTCGCGCTGCGTCCGCCGCCGGTTCAACGAGCGCGCAGCGGCGTTCGCGGCCGCC
>NZ_JAQIVI010000767.1 GCF_028618695.1 Natrinema soli
GCGCGCTCGGTGTCTCCCGGGGAGACCTCCCGAGCGACCGTTTCGACCGCGTCGGCGGTGGCTTGGCCGGCCCGCTCGAGGACCTGCCGGTCGTTGTCGGTAAACGGGAGCCGCAGTTGCGAGGCGTCGATCGGTTCTAGTCCCGATACCGACGGGACGTCCGTACCGGCTCCGTCGACGCTCGCACGCACCACCGCCTCGACGAGCGAGGACCCGTGCCAGTCGAATGTCTCCACGGGTACCCCCGACGGGAGCTCCTCCTCGCGGAACCGATCCGCCTCGTTGTTCGACGTGAGCGCTCGCACCGCGTCGCCGTCGTAGCCGAGCGCGGCGACGCCGACGTCCGCCGCGCGATCGACGGTCGAGTTCCCGCCGCCGGTCAGCCACGCGAAGTTCGCAGGTCTCAGGAACCAGAGCTCGGGCAGTTCCCGCTCGGTCATGTACTCGTCTAGGCGCGCCAATTTCTGGTCGCGTACCGCCGTCATATCCCTTGTAACGAGGGGCGGCCAATAAATCGTTGTGGATACGGTCCGTTCGAGCCGCCGCTAACTCATCGGCCTCGAGGACGTACTTCGAATCCCGTTCGATCGCGATATCGCGCCTTCTCCGTACGGATGGCGGAGGAAGAGATATATACGATCGTAGTGCAAACGATTGTCGTGAATGATGGATCATGGCACGGGACCTCCCAGTCACGGACGATCCGTCCGCCCGAACGTCGATACTCACCCGCGGCTAGTTCGATAGTACGTACGCAGACCACCAATGACAGATAGTTACCGAGAAACGAGAACGCTAAACGGGCCGTGGGAGTTCGTCACCGACCCGACGTCCGACGGACGCCCCAGCGGCTGGTACGCTCCGGACGCGACCTGGCCCGATCGCTGTTGCACCGTTGACGTCCCTCACGCCTGGCAAGAGCTCGACGAGTACCGCGAGTACACTGGGACCGCGTGGTACCGCCGTCGCACCGCCCTCCCGCGATCCGGAGACGACCGCACGGTCCTCCGATTCGGCGCCGTCGACTACGAGGCGACGGTGTGGGTCAACGGCGAACGAATCGGCGGTCACCGCGGCGGCTATCTCCCCTTCGAGATGGATATCACGGAGGTTATGACCGACGGCGAGGACGTGATCGTCGTCGCGGTAACGGACCCCGAAGATATGAGCGAGATCCCCCACGGCAAGCAGGGCGCGCCGTGGTACCAGCGCGTCAGCGGAATCTGGCAGGGCGTGACGGTGGCGACCATCCCGAAACGGCACGTCACCGACGTTCGCGCGACGCCGGATCTCGACGACGACGCGGTACGGATCGATCTCGACGCGACGCCCGAGAGCGCGACCGGCCTGACCGCCGCCGTGACGATCGAGCGAGACGGAGAGCCGGTCGCGAAATCGAACGTCGACGTGAACGGGGGTTCGGGAACCGCAGTGCTGGCCATCGACGATCCCGAGTACTGGACGCCGGAGACGCCGGCGCTGTACGACGTCATCGTGGAGCTATCGCACGATGGCGCGGTCGTCGATCGGTACGAGGACTACTTCGGCATGCGGAGCGTCGAGTCCCACGATGGCCGTCTGTACCTGAACGGGGACCCGTTCTACGTGCGGGGCGCGCTCGATCAGGGGTACTATCCGGAGACCCTGTACCAGCCATTCGACGACGAACTGTTCGAGTCCGAGATCCGCACGGCGAAGGAGCTCGGATTCAACCTGCTCCGCAAGCACATCAAGCCGGCCCACCCGGACTTCCTGGAGCTCGCGGACCGTCTCGGGATTCTCGTCTGGGAGGAGCCCGCGAATCCGACGGTCCACACTGATCGCTCGAGGCGGGAGGTCCGCGAACAGATCCGCGGCATGATCGACCGGGACTACAACCGCCCCAGCGTGATCGTCTGGAGCCTGTACAACGAGGAGTGGGGGATCGGCAACCCCCAGGGGCTCGATGACGAGACGTCCTTGTGGGAGGACGAATCGAAACAGCAGTACCTCGCGGGCCTCTACGAGTCGGCCCGGGAGTGGGATCCCACGCGGCTCGTCTGCGACAACTCCGGCTGGGCCCACGTGGCGACCGACGTGAACGATTACCACCGGTACTTCGTCAGTCCGGACCGCGCGGCTGCGTGGGCGGACGACCTCGAGTCGATGACGTCGTCGCCGGCGGACAACTACGGCGCGACGGAGACCGATCCGGCGGACGCGCCGCGGATCGTCTCCGAGTTCGGGACGTGGGGAATGTGTGATCTGCCCGCGATTGAAGAGTACTACGGCGGCGAACCGCCGTGGTTCGACTACGAGTTCTTCGACGACCCGATCAAGCGTCCCGCGGGAGCGTACGACCGGTTCGAGGAATCGGCCCTCTCGAACGCCTTCGACGACTGGTCGGCGATGGCCGAGGCGTGGCAGCGTCGCGAATTCCGCTCGATCGAGGACGTCATCGAACGGATGCGTGCTCGCGAGGACGTCGCCGGATACGTGCTCACGGAGCTCTCCGACATCGAGTGGGAGTTCAACGGGGTGCTGGACTATCGCCGCGAGGAGAAGACGTTCCACGACGAGGTCGCCCGAATAAACAGTGACGTCCTCGTCAGCGTCGATCCGGACACCCACGCCGTCGCGTCGGGCGGGACGCTGACCGCCGACGTGGTCGTCAGCAACGACACCACCGACGCCGTCGACGGTCCGCTCGAGTGGTCGATCTTCGGCGAGTCCGGTACCGTCGGCGTGGAACTCGACGGATTCGGCGTCGAACGAGTCGAAAACGCGATCGCGATCGACGTTCCGTCCGTCGACGGCGTCCGCGACGCCGAGCTGACGGTCTCGGTACCGAGCGCGCCGACGAACGGGGAATCGATCACCGTCGTTCCCGAACCCAGCGTCGACGGCGATACGATGGTGTACACCGACACCGAGGGGCTCGCCGACGGACTGTCCGAGACCGGCTTCGAGGTCGCCTCGAGCCTCGACGAGACCGTCGACGTGGCGCTGGTGGTCCGTCCCGACGCCGCCGTTCGAGCGTACGTCGAAGGCGGCGGAACCGCCGTGTGTCTCCCCAACGAAAGCGGACACATGGCGGACGATGAGTTCTTCGAGTACCGCAGTTTGCCGGAAGGGGAGAGCTGGAACCTCGTGGCGTCGCTGTTTTACTGCGCCGACGATACGCTAGCCGAGTACGTGAATACCGTTCCCGGATGGGAGCTGGACGGTCTCTACCCCTACGACGTGGTCGCCGATGTCTCGATGGACGACGACGTGTCGATCGGCTACGTCGAAGGCTGGATCGCGAACCGGTTGGCGGCGGCCGTCGTTCGCGAGGTCTGCGATGGCCGCGTCGGCGCGTTCACGTTCCGGATCACGGACGCGTACGGAGCGCAGCCCGTCGGGACGGCGGCCCTCGCCGCGCTCGTCGACGATCTCGGCTCCGAGGAGTGCGAATGAGCTCCGTCCAGATTCCGGTGCGGAACGTGCGACCGTTACAGCGTCAGCGGGCCGGACGCGTAGCTGATCTCGTAGCGTTCGCCCTCGACGGATGGCGAGGTCAGCCGGAGCAGCCGTTCGTCGTCCCGCGAGGGCAGTAACGGCGTGGTCCACCCGACCGTCTCGTGATCGACGTCGATCGCGTCCTCGAACTCGAGCGGCGCAGAAACGGTCGTCCACGAGTCGAACTCCGAGAGATCGGTCGTGACGAGGAGCGTCCGGCCGCTTCCGGGGGCCTGTCGCCCGTCCGAATCGCGCAGTGTCTTCCCCGAGACGAGCGCGGTCCCCTCGTCGCCGCCGGCGGGCGTCCACGTGATGTACGGGCCGTTCGTGAGCTGATACCCCTCCGCCGTCCGGACCGGTGCGCCGATATCGGCCGGGTCTCCCCACGACCGACCGTCCGCGGAGGTCTTGACGAAGATCCCACCCTCGTATTTCGTCCCAACGATCTCGAAGGCCATCGCGTAACTGCCGTCGGGAGTTTCGTCACGACGGGCATTCCCGGCCGCTGCTCGCCGTCGGGGATCGCGACATCGAACGTCTCCTCGCCCCACGTTCGACCGCCGTCGCGGGAGACGCGGTGTCCGACGAGCTGATTGTATCCCTCCTCGCGGTTCCGTCGTCGGTCGTTTGCCACGTTCGTTCTTCGTAATTTTCGATCCAATCGAGCATGGCTGCCGTTTTTTCGCGATCTAATAAAAAACGACCGGTGAGACCGTGTAGCAGTGGCACAGCAGACGAATCGTCTCCGCCGCTCTCGACGACCGTCACGGCCCCGTCGACCCGTGGACAATCAGGACGTTCCGTTCCTCGAGACTACGGCAACGAACGGATCGACGTCCGGACAGATAACCCGTGTCGGGATCGGTGGACGAATCAGGTCGAAGAGAGCAGCAGTCTATGGGACCAGTTGTTCTACTATATAGAATATTGTTTTGTTATTCTCAGAGGAGAGGTCCTCCGGATACATCGCCAACTCTACCGCTGTCAGGCACAGGACCGCCATTCTGTAGGAATTTTATGGGATACTCGGGAATGGTTACATGCATACGGTTGTAAATAATATCGGCTACACGAATCCACCTCGGTCGGACCCGACGAAGTTCACGAGCCACGGTCGGAAGGTCGAGTCCGATTATAGAGAACGGGGAGAAGACATAGAGAATCTAGTTCTGAACCGCATCGGTTGACAGTCGAACGACGTTTCGCAGACTCGCGGTCAGTGGGACCAGGCGTCCAAGGAGATAAGGCAGAGATACGTCGGTGGGTTCGACAAAAATACGAGTCATCTCCTCGGTTCTGCTCTGAGCTCACGAGTGAGGTCGTGTGCGGTCTCCACGGTAGCGCGGGGTCGGTTACTCGTCGTCACCCGTCTGAAATGTGTATGGGTTGCCTGTGCGAATAGACACCCACTAGTGGACTTCGGTGCGTCACAGACGAGGTTCGTCCGACGATCGCAACGAGTGTCGACTCTCGAGAAGGCGATTCTTCGATCTGCGTTTTGAATGACAAGAGTGCAGTTGTAATACCGGCCGGAAACCGCTCGCTGATCCGTGGCGGTTGACGGAGATCGAACTCGCCCAGTTCCCTTCAGACGAGGAATATAGAGAATTAGCACAATTATTCTCATCAATAATGGAGAAAGTTAGAAACTAATTTTTATATGGACAGATGAGGTGAATTGTGGCAATTATTCCGGCCATGTATGTGTGGAAGATGGAGTTCCGCTTCTATGAGCGAAACACCGTACAGAATAACACAGCAGTGCTCCAGCGACTTCCCAGAACGGATTCTCCGTGAACGGCACAGTCGCACGGACACCGCGGCGTCAGATGGGTCAAATCGGGTCTCGCTATGAGCGGAATCGGAACCCTCACGTTCATAAGGATGCGCCTCACGTTACCTCAAGCAGGATCGTCGAAGACCGGCGTACGCCTCGTCACTCACGAACAGCAAACAGTCGTAGCTCATCATCCATCGCTGTTCCGACGACCCACTTGCAGCCGGACCGATGCGCGCGAACGTTTCGCGGCATTCGTGTCCACGACGATACGAATTGCGATGCGCTTGAGATTAGTACGCATAATGAGTTCGCTGTTATGAAACGATATCGTTCACAACGGTTGATAGTAACGTGATAGAGAATCGCATATATCGACAGCAGTTTACAGACGTAGTGGTGTATATTATCGGGCATAGCGATTGTATTGGATACACCTCCCCAGCTGACGAGCCGTTTCATATCAGCGAACGACAGTCTTTTCTCGCTTCCAACCGACAATGAATTATAGGGAATAGATTATATATCCGGTGTCCGTAGCAGATGCGTATGAAAGAAGACGAAAGCGATGGACGATCGATCAAATCGAACGAAACCCTGTTCGCTATCGTCGAATCACTTCGGGAGAGCGAGGGCGCTGGAGTGACGGAACTGGCGGACAGACTCGGCCTGGCCAAGAGCACGGTGCACAAACACCTCGTGAGTCTCGAGCGACACGGGTACGTCGTCAACGAGGACGGCCACTATCGCCTCGGCTTGCAATTTTTCAACGTCGGCGTCTCCGTTCGGAACCAGTTCGAGGTCTACCACGCGGCGAAAGAGCGGATCAATCAGTTGGCCTTCGACGTCGACGAGACGGTGTGGCTCATCGTTCCCGAGAACGGCATGGGAATGTTCATCTACGGGGTCCCGCGGAGCGAGTCGTTCTCGTTCGATTCGACGATCGGGAACTGGGTTCCGCTCCACGCCAACTCGGCAGGCAAAGCGATCCTGGCACACTTGCCGGAACGTAAGGTTCTGGAGACCATCGATCGACACGGGTTGCCCGCCAGGACCGAGAACACGATCACCGATCGGGACGCGCTGTTCGAGGAACTCGAGCGCGTCCGCGAGCGCGGGTACGCTGTGAACTACCAGGAGGATCTGCGCGGGCTGCACGCCCTGGCGACGCCGGTGATCCGCGATGGGCGGCCGATCGCGGCGGTCGCGATCGCCGGCGCCGCGAACCGGCTCACGGAGGAGCGCATCCAAGCGGAACTCTCCGAACCGCTGCTCGAGGCGGTCGACGACATCGAACTCCGTCTGGTGTACGGGTAGCCCGCGGTTCGAACGCGAATCGCCGTTGGATCAGGGGAGCAATTCGGGGCGAACCGCCAGGAACAGCGTGGCGGCGAAGAGGTACGTCGAGCCGATGAACAGCGGGACGGCGCGGTCGGTCGCGAGTCCGCCAACGACGCAGGCGACCGCGGCGCCGAGGGGGAAGATGCCTGCGAGGGCCGCTCGAGGAGGGAGCACACCCACGACGCTCGAGCAGGCGAGCAGTGCGACCGCGGCGACGACGAAGACCCAGGCGACGGGGCGGGCGGCGTCCGGACCGACGATGACGGGAATCGTCCGCTTCGGAACGCGCCGGTCGTGGTCGTAGTCGAGCAGGTCGAGCAAGACGTTGATCCCCGCGAGTAACACCAGGAAGACGGTTGCGATCGCGACGATCGACGCCGACACCGAACCGGTCTGGGACGCGTAGCCGCCAGCCGTAGCGAGGGCGATTCCGAGCGGGTAGTCGAGGGTTCCGGCGGCGGGGGCGGCGTCGAGGTGAGGTGCGTGCAGCAGGCCGAGGACGACGAGCGGCGCGGT
>NZ_JAQIVI010000768.1 GCF_028618695.1 Natrinema soli
GGCGAGCGCGACGAGCGGCTGGCCGCGGCCGCTTCACGGGACCCGATCGCCGTCGCTTCGGAAGTCCGAACGAGAGCCGGACCGATCGCCGATATCGGCGTCGAATCGGGGCTGATCGCGGCGGCGACCGATCTCGAGCGCGACGAGACGGTCCTGCCCGCCACCGTCGGGCTCACTATCGGCCAGTACTTCATCGACCGAACGATCGACGACGGCGCGCATCTCCGAGACCTCCAGTCGCTGCGGACGGGAAGCGAGGCGCGGATCTACGGCCGGCCTGGCGACGTTCCGCGCTACGCCCTCGACGCGGTCGATACGGCCCTCTCCGACACGGACCGGCGACGGCTCCTCGAGGGATACGAGGCGATCGGCCTCGGGGTCGGCGTCGCACTGGTCGCAACGTATCGTCCCGTCCTCGCCGTTCGGCAGTACGTCCGCGACGTGGAAGCTCACCTGACCGACGCGCTCTACATCGTCGGCCGACAGGTCGCCGAAGGCGAGTCCGTGGAGTCGGCGGTCGAACTCGCCGGCGACCGGGTCCCCGCCGAGACCGGTGCCGTCTTCGAAGACGCCGCCGGTCTTCAGCGACGGCTCCATACGGGCGTTCGAGAGGCATTTCTCGGCCAGTACGGTGCCCTTCGGAACGTTCCGAGCCCCCGGACTCGAGGGACCGCCGCGTTGCTCGCGATCGCCTCGGAAGAGGGGAAACCCGCCGGCCGTGCCATCGTCTCCATGGCCGACCATCTGGAGGAACTCGAGGCGGTCGAAGCCGAGACGAAACGGAACCTCGAGCAGGTCACCGGGACGCTCGACAACACGGCGGCGTATTTCGCTCCGCTCGTCGCCGGAGCGACCGTCGGCATGGCCGCCATGATGTCGAGCGAGGATATCATCGCCTCGGGAGAGATGAATGCCGCCGCGTTTCCCGCGGAATCGCTCGCGATCGTCGTCGGTCTCTACGTGATCGCGCTCTGTTTCATCATCACCCCGCTCTCGATCGGGCTTCGTCACGGTCTCGATCGGGCCCTTGTCGGCTATCACGTCGGTCGAACGCTCGTCTCCGCGATGATCCTCTACGTCCTGACCGTAGCCGTCATCGGCGTCTTGCTCTGATCATCCCGGTCCCGCGCTCGTCGAGTCGCGGCTCTCGATTCAGCTTCGTTTCGATCCGGACTCGGATTTAAATACGAATACGCGGCCACCAGCAGCATGGATCTGGAAGCCCCGATCGATTCGTGGTACGTCTGGCTCGCCGTCTCGACCATCAGCGCCGCCGTCGCCGGTATCGCACTCGGGCTGCCGGCCGGACCGCCCCCGGACGCGAACCGAGCCGCAAATACGATCGAGCAAACCGCTGGAAGATCGTACGACGCGAGTGCGACGTACAATCACGACGCGACCGAGATCAAGTTCGACGGCCGAACGCTCGCGATGCGAAACGAGCACGGCACCTCCCGGGCGAGTCTCAGCTACGGCCACGTCGTCCCCGTGATGGGGCACGAACGCCTCGAGAACCTCTCCGCGGGACGCCCCTTCGAAGCGGAGTATGCGGCGGAACTCGATGACACGGAGACGAACGCGCTCGAGGTATTTCTCGAGGACGTCGAAGACGCCTATGCGGACAACTCCGGTGAATGGCGGACCGCGGACGATCAGTTACGGGTCAGAACGGTCAGTACGACGCCAGTTCCGACGATACGCGCGTCTGTCGAAGCGATCTCTGCAGGGGTAACGACCCACGACGTCACGTTCGCGTACGAGGCGAACACTGACACGAAGCTGACCTTTGACGTTCAAAGCGAGGAACAGGACGCATACATCGAGAAAACCGTCGAAGCGACCCCCTCGAGAGAAACCGCGCCCGCTGGACAGTACGATTTCCAGAAGAACAGCTGGTTAGAATTTCCAATCCGCGTCGAGGTTACCGCCGAGAGCACCACCCTCTGCAAGGAGACCATCCGAGCAGACCGCGGCAGTGAGATGGTACGCATCTGTGAGTCCGGGGGAGAAACCATCGACATCACGGACGAAATCGTCGAGACCCACGGATACGTGAACCGAAATCGCGACTCGGAGTCGTTCTATGTCACGCTCGTCACCGTCTAACGGACGGCGCGGGCAGACCGAGCCGCTCGCCGCGCTCGTCGCCGTTTCGGCGCTCATCGTCGGTATCGGACTCTACGGCCTCTATCTGACGGATACGCTTCCCGGAACCACCGACCGGACGACCGAAGAGACGGCAGTGACTCGGATCAAAGGGGACATCGAGACCGATGGTGTTGTTCGCAGTTATGATCACGACGAACTCGAGGCCCTGATCGAGACGGAATCACTCCCTCACGGACGGAACGTCTACGTGCAGGTGACGGTCGTCGATGACGGCCGTGAGACCGTCGTCGCCGACGCGTTGTTCGAAACTGACGGGCAGCCGAATCGCGATCCGATCGAGAGCGGCGAGCTAGAGGGGCCGCCGGCCGAGGCCGGCGTTGCCACCCGTCCCGTCGCCGTCGCCACGAGGCCCGGCGCGGTCCGCGGTGGAACGCTACTCGTTGGGGTGTGGAACGGATGAGTGGCGACCGTGCCGTGAGTACGGTTATGGACGTCGCGATGGCCCTCCTGCTCGTTAGCGCCAGCGTCCTGCTGATCGGGACCCACCTGCACGACTCGGACGACGGGGTCGACGAGAATCGAGCCGATCGGACGGCCGAACTTCTCGGCGAATCGACCATCAGCGTTCAGTACAGTCTCGATGACGCTGCGCCGATCGCGGATCGGGAGGGAGAGTACCACCGAACCGAGTACGGCTCGGCCACCGGACTCCTCGCGGATGCGGCCGTCGCGAACGTCCACGTCGACGGCACTCGAATTCGTCCCGCCGGCGACGAGTTCGAAACCGCCGTCGGTGCGTCCGTCGAAAGCGCCCTCATCGGGTCGAACCGCCATTTCTACGTTATCGCCGAGTAGGAGCCCTACGACGGCGCCTCGATCAACGGTACGGCGACGGCCGGTGAACGACCGCCGCCGAACGAGGACGTCTCGAGCGTCACGCTGACGGCCTCGAGCGGGATTCACGCCGTCGATTCGGACGAGGTCGAGACCGCGTACGCGGACGCAGACGCGTACGAAGCAGTTGGAACGGTGATCGGGAACGCGATCGTCGACGGCTACTTCCCGCCCGCGGCGACCCAGCGATCCCTCGAGAGTCAGGGGCTCTCCCACGAGCTCACCGTCTCACAGTACGAGCGGATGGTGAAACCGCTCGAGTACGAGTTCACGGGGACGACGGCTCCGGCTCACCACGGCCCGCTCAAACGCGAGGAGGCGAACGCGGTCGAAGCGAACGCGCAGGTGGTTCGCGGGATCGCGGACGCGGACACGTTCGGCCGGAGCGGGCTGGGACACTGGCTCGGGGAGGACCTACAAACGGCGCTGGCAGACGAAATCGCGACGATCGAGGAGCAGTACGACGGCAAGCGACGCGACGAGGAGATCGCGGCGTTGCTCGCCGACGAGGTATCGACCGACGAGGTCACGATTACGATTCAAACCTGGTACGTATGACACGCAGACCCCACACAGTTTCGATCGCAGACGACGACCGAGCCCGGATTCCGTTCGCCCTGATCGCCGTACTGCTACTGGTCAGTAGCATCGCGATCGTCGGCGTGTTGGAGTCCAGAGAAACCCCAGACGTCGACACCAATCGGGCGCTCGCCATGGATCGCGCCGAGTCGGTCGCGATCGCCGAACTGCGACAGGCGATCGTCCGCGCGACCGAGGATGCCGCCGGCGCCCCCGTCACGTCAACCGACGGGGCAGATGCTCCCGTCAGCGCCGCGATGGACGACGACGAGGCCGTCTTCGACCAGTATCTCAAACTCCTCATCTACCGAGAGGTTTCGGAGTCGTTCGCGAGCGCCCACCAGCAATTCGATGGGGAGACGACCGCCGAAGCCTCCGTCGAACGGATCGACTGGAGCGACAGCGACGACCTCGAGGCGGCGATCGATCGAGTTTCTCTCGAAACGGGCGAATCGGGCGTCCTCACCGTCTCGGTTGACGGCATCGAACTCACCGTCGACGAAACGGAGAGTCAGCCAGTCACCGAGCGACGGGAGTTGACGGTGACTGTCGGAACGCCGCTCTACCAGCTCAAAAACCGGACCGACGAGTTCCAATCGCAGCTCAACACGGGCTTTTTCGAAAGCGATGGCCAGTACGACGGCTTCGGGCGGTACTTCGCCGCTCGGATGTACCCGTACGCGTGGGGGAAAGCCTACTACGACCGACTCGGCAGCGGTGACCGTGCCTTTCACAACCTCACACCCAACGAGCACACCGAAGTCATGGTCAACGACGCCGTCTTCGGGCTTCAGGAGAAAACCTTCGGTACAACCGATCCGTACAACGATCGGGCTATGCTCTTGCCGACGCTCTGTATGGCCGGCGACCTCGCCTCGAGTGCGGGCGATATCGAGACCTCGGATTTCCTCTCGGACGGCGAGGCGAGTAATCTCTCTAATCGGACAGATCTCTGTGATAGCGGTCTGATCGACCAAGAGGGGGAACTCCCGGATCCACCAACCGTACAGGATATTGTGCTGACCATGCTCGAGGACAACGTCGAGACCGACGTCGAGATTCAGGCACATCCGTTCGCCGATGTTGCGTATATGCAGATGGTTAGTGGGATGACTATGGAGCAGGTGGAATCGGAGTTCAATGACTCGCTCATGAAAACCAGTATATTTGACAAAAATTACCTTATTAGCTATTATTCAGATAGTTTGGACAATCAAGATATCGCTGACAGAGTTGGCAATCTTCGTGATGATAACGGGGGTGTTATGGGGGATATAGAGGAGGAATTTCTGAGTAATGCTCCTCAACAAGATATATTGTCAAATTCTATAGAAGACGTATATAACGTAGATATAAGAACGACGGAGATTGGCCCAAATAAACATACTGGATTACCGGATCCAATACCTCCGAGTGAATGGGCTCAGAATCCCGACAACTGGTCTGGACCAGTTAATGTCACCTATCATGCTGGTATCTCGCCGGCAGAAGCTGAAGTCTCAATCAATACAGTATTCGATAACGGCGATACCGGGTTCGATAATCGAGATCTCGCCGAAGTCAATATCTCATATAAGAATTCGATCGGCGTTGAAGCGGAATGGGAACATAAGGAGAAAAACAGGTCGTCATACACATCCTGGGATTGGGAACAGAACGCGACGTATAGTGCTAGCTATGCAATCAGTGGAAACTTCGTCTCTGATGATCTCACAGTTGATCGTGAGTCCCGCGGTATTCAATCGCTTATTGAGGAGGATACTTGGAAGGAAGAGTATAGTGTCGTCGATAATTTCAAAGGTGTTGAAACAAGGGCAGTGAAAAAACATTCGATCTGAGTTCAACATCTGTACAGACACAAGAACAGGAACTCGAGCGTGAAATCGAACGATCCAGTCACTCGATAATCACGGAGAATGATTTCGGGAGGGCGATTCCATACTTCCCAGATCCAGATGTACATATCAAGCCTCGGAATAAGAAAGACTTGTACGAGTGGGTATTGTCCGAACTCAATCAGACTCATTATGAAGTCATAACGACTGTCGAGCCACATCAGACTGATCTCTGGAATATGGTTGAGAAGCCGAGCCCACTTGATAGAGTTGAAGGAAACGTCCGTCAGAAAGAGGATCAATTAGTATATCGAAATACCTCTGTACCCTATGAAAACATAGCTGACCTTCTCCGATCGGAGGTTCGGAAACGGTACTTCGAGAATACTTACGATAATATTGATCAGATCAGCGGCTGGCACGACAAGACACTCGGCGAGAGTAGTGGTATACTCAATGATCTCCTTGGCGGCCTTCTCGATACCAGTAACGATCTCCTCGGGGGTCCAATGAACTTCATTGATCAGATGATGGATCCCAAAACACGTCCTGAGGATGCACGAGCATCACTCAAGAATTCACCACTGATGGAAGACGTAAACTATCAGGTTGAAGCATCACCAACGTATCTATCGTTAGAGACTGTTAATCGGACCAAGATTCCTGCAGTTAGGCCGGTGGGTGGGAATACCCTTAGTATATCTAATATAAATGAAACGGAACATGCACCAATGGGTGCTGGATATCTCAACAGCGTCGGACACCCAGGCTTTCCTCTCATGCCGTGGCCGTCACTGTTCTACCTGCAACTCGATGCGTATTATCTCGAAGTACAGGGAGAATATGCTCGGTTCGAAGCACGTTCAAATAGTGGAGATCCAACAAACACAGGCGAAATGACCTATGTTCGACAAAGTTCGAACGTGGTGATTGATACACCACCCTGGGCCAAGGCAGACAAACTTGCTGTTGGGTCTGCTGAATCTATTTCATTTGATAACACTCTTGTAATTCCGATTATTGTTCCAAGTCCGCAACTGTTAGCTAAAGGATCTCCTGGTGTTGGAGATACATGGCGGTATAAAAATTCGAATTCGCCACAGGAAGAGTGTACGGTTGGTTGGAACAATATTGGCCCTAGTCCTGACACTACTAATACAAATTGCATCTCAAATGGGAATCTACCAGCGAATAGTTAAACGATATTCCAACTATTTTCTAGTTCATAGAATCTATGGCGTATATATGACCTTCAGCTGTTGGAACATAGAGAGAACCATTAGAGACAGCGGGTGACGCTCTAATTGATTCACCTTCTCCAAGACTTTCAAACTGCCACTTGAGAGTTCCATCTTCTGAATTAAGGGCAAACAAATCATGATAACTAGAGACATAGACAATTCCATCAGCAATTATCGGCTTTGAGCGTACACTATATCGTAGGTCCTTCGGTCCCCAGACATGATCTCGAGACTCTCGATCAATAGCAAAAAGCTTCTGAGCACCTGCGCCAGCTCCACCGAAATAGATAGTTCCATCTGCTATTGATGGGCTACATTTCACGCTAGCATTAACTGTAAATGACCATTCTTCTGACCCGTTGTTAGCATCAATTGCGTACAGTCGCTGGTCTTCACCACCAACATAAACTGTCCCATCTTTGACTGCCGGGTTACTCTCACCTAATGGTTCACCTGCTGGATTCTCGAATTCCCACTCAACCTCGCCAGTCTCGATATCTACCGCATAGAGGGTATTTTCACCCGCAAAATACACAGTTCCATCAGTAACAGCAGGAACATTTGTATGGGGCCCACCGCCCTGATAATCTCGCATATTATGCAGAGGTTTTTCGTCACCAGACTCCGGATCAAAGCGATGGAGAACCAGATTCTGTGTACCGACTACTGCCTCTTCAGCGATTACGGGATTCACACTACTAATACCAATATCGTTCCTCCATAACACCGTATCACTCCCGCGTTCTACTGCGACAACTCCGTCTTTTGTACCAGCATACACTCTTTTGTCAGAAACAGTTGGATGAGCACTAGGTGATGCATTCACCTGTTTCTTCCACTCGAGTTCCTCAGTTGCAAGATCAACTGCGTGGAGATGGTTGTCTGCAGCGACGTACAACATCCCGTCAGCGATTGCCAGACTGTTACTAATCACTCCCTCCGATTCAAAGACGGTCCGCAGTTCTACCTCTTCACCACTCGGTCCAGTCGCCGTCGGATGATGACCAGTATTCTGTGGGTCAACACCGTACATCGGCCACTTAGTAGGCGGGAGGTCATCGCTGTTTTCAGGTTCGTCACTCGTCTCGTCACTATTCGTACAACCAGCCAAAGTTGCAAGCCCCGCAGTAACGCTTACACAACGCGCCAACCAGTTTCGGCGCGTCCGAATCGATTTCCGACTCATGTTATGTACGGTTACTTTATCTCAACAAAGTATAATTCTTAGGATGTTGTCTCGATCAGAAATACCGGCGTCGAATGCGATCGTTCACCGAGGAGTAGATGACTATCGTCGGATTCGCCCCTCGAGCGACGGCCATCCCGCCAAACGGAGAGAGCCCCAGTCAGGGCCGGGACGGAGGTTCAAAAAGGATGCCGCACCACTCTCGGTATGATCGCTATCGCCGGCGCGAAGGGCGGCTGTGGAAAGACGGTAACGACGATCGGACTCGCGGAGGCCGTCGGGAGACGTGGAACGACGTCGATCGCGATCGACGCCGATTGTCAACTCCCGAACCTGCACGTCGCGGGCGGCGTTGATCGGACGCCGACGCTCGCCGCGCTCGAGTCCGATGCCGCCGTCGAATCGGTCGTCCAGCCGAGTCCCCGAACGTCGAACGTCGGGCTGCTGTCGGCCCCCGAATCGTCGAACCGGGTGAACTTCGAAGCGGCGCTCGACCGGCTCGAGTCCGACACCGTCCGAACGTTCGTGGACTGTCCGTCGGGGGCGGGGATCGACGTGGTCGAACCGCTCTCGGCAGCCGAGGGAGTGATCGTCGTCACGACTGACAGCGAGCGCAGCATCTCCGCCGCAGAGACGACGATCGAGATGGCTCGCCGACTCGAGGTGCCGATACTCGGAACGGTAGTAAACAGATGCGAGAGCGTCCCGCAGACGGTCAGGTCGTGGACCGACGTGCCGGTTCTGGGCCGGGTGCCAGACGGAACGGCACCGCTGACGGACGAGGCGACTCGAGCAGCCTACGACGAGATCGCGGCGACGATAACGACGAGAACCGCGGTCGATGGATCGGCTCCACCGTACGACGACGACCTGCTGCGGACTGGTTACGATCCACTCGATCGGGCGTTCGGTGGCGGGCTGGAACCGGGATCTATGGTCGCAGTCGTGGCAGCCCCGGCCAGTCGCTCCGAACGGTTTCTCTCCGAGACGACCGCCGTCCGCGGCACGCTCTATCTGTCGACCGAACGGTCGGCGGCCAACGTTCAGCGAGCGCTCGAGTCCGTTCCGACGGCGACGGGAGATCCGACGGTTCGCCGTCTCAGTGACGAGAACGGGCTCGCTGAGGCGAGGTCGATGGCCGATAAACTCCCGGCGTCGTCCACGCTGGTCGTCGATCCCGTGAACGCGCTCGAGCGGGACGGTCGTGACGAGTACGTCTCGTTTCTCGACGACCTCAAAGAGCAACTGGTCGAAACCGGGAGTATCGGCCTGTTACACTGTCTGAACGGTCACACAATTCCGTCGAATCGAACAGTGACGACGCACGCGGCCGATGCGGTCTTCGAGATAACGGCGGTCACGCCCGAGACAGGGGCGACCGTCGAACACTATCTGTCGGTTCCGAAGTATAGAGCCGACGGGGCGACCACGGAGGCGATCGAACTCGAGTTCGGAGAGGAGAGGGTTTCCCCGGCTACTGACGGGTTCTGACTCGCTCTCTGGGGAGCGGCCGGCTCATCCCTGACCGTTCCGGCATCGTACCGATCAGTGGACGCCGATCCGATCGGTCAGTCGTTTTTCGCAGCGCTCGATCCGTTGAGCGACCGTCCGTACGGCATCGACGGCGGGACAGCCGGGATGGACGTCGCGAACGGGACGTCGGCGGGCCTGCGCGTCGGCGACCGCCGGCAGTTCCGCGAGTCCGATCGCCGGTGCGCTAAAGTGCCGTTCGACGCGGTCACCGATCCGATCGATGGCCGCGGCGTCCGCCCTGTTGAGGACGACGGCTGCGATCGGCGTCTCGAGAGCGAGCGCGAGCCGCTTCGTCCGGAGCGCATCGGTCAGGGCCGACTCGGTCGTCGTCGTCACGAGGACGGCCAGTTGGGCGCT
>NZ_JAQIVI010000769.1 GCF_028618695.1 Natrinema soli
AACGGACCGACGCTGCTCGAGGTCCAGGTCCACCGACGCATGGGCCACTTCATGGGCGACGCGGAGGGCTACCGCCCCGACGAGGACAAGGAGGCGGCCGAGCAGCGGGACTCGATCGAGCGACTGGCGAGCGAGCTTCGGGCCCACGACGTATCCGACGAGACGATCGACGACCTTCGCTCGAGCGCCCGCGAGCGCGTCGAGGAGGCGATCGAGTGGGCGAAGGACCAGCCCGAACCCGAGCCGGACGCGGCCTACGAGGACGTGTTCGTGAACCCGCCGTCGGGCGTGACCGAGAGCGAGCCGTCCGTCGCGGAGACCGGAGGTGACGACTGATGGCACAAGAGGAACCGGAACGACAGGGACGGCAGACGGATCGATCGCTTACGATGAGCCGGGCGATGGTCGAGGCGATCGCCCACGAGATGCGCGACGACGACGAGGTCTTCTACATGGGCGAGGACGTCGCGGACTACGGCGGAATCTTCGACAGCACCGAGGGCCTGCTCGAGGAGTTCGGCCACGACCGCATCATGGACGTCCCCATCAGCGAGACGGCCTACATCGGCGCCGCCGTCGGGGCGGCGCAGGCGGGGATGCGGCCGATTGCGGAGCTCATGTTCGTCGACTTCTTCGGCGTCGGCATGGATCAGATCTACAACCAGCTGGCCAAGAACACCTATATGAGTGGCGGGAACGTGAGCGTCCCGATGGTGCTGACCGCCGCCGTCGGCGGGACGTACAACGACGCCGCCCAGCACTCTCAGACGCTCTACGGAACGTTCGCTCATCTACCGGGAATGAAGGTCGTCGTGCCGTCGACCGCCTACGACGCGAAGGGGCTGATGCACAACGCCATTCGCGACGACGACCCGGTCGTCTACCTGTTCCACAAGCGGCTGATGGGGATCGGCTGGCTTCCCGCACCGGACGGCCCGAAGACCGGCGTTCCCGAAGACGAATATACGATCCCGTTCGGCAGCGCCGACGTCAAACGCGAGGGGGCTGACGCGACCGTCGTCACGCTCGGACTGCACGTCCACCGCGCGCTCGAGGCCGCCGAATCGCTCGCCGACGACGGGATCGACGTCGAGGTCGTCGACCTCCGAACGCTCGTTCCCCTCGACACCGAGACCGTCCGTGAATCAGTGGCCAAGACCGGCCATCTGGTCGTCGTCGACGAGGACTACCAGTCCTACGGCGTCACTGGTGAGATTATCGCGCGCGTGGCCGAAAGTGGTCTCGACGACCTCGAGGCCGTCGAGCGAGTCGCCGTTCCCGACGTCCCGATCCCGTACGCGCGGCCGATGGAGAACGAGGTCGTTCCCGACGCGGACGACATCACGAACGCGATTCGAACCGTTCGATCGAACGAATGAGCGCGAACGACGAGCGCGTCGCCGTCGATACGGCCGACGTCTGGCCCGACGATGCGGACGAGGACGAGGGAGTCGTCATCAACTGGTTCCTGAGCGACGGAAGTCGCGTCGAGGAAGGCGACCCCCTCTGTGAATATCAGGTCGAAAAGGTGAGCGTCGACGTCCCCGCACCGGTGACGGGCACGCTCGACGAGATCGTCCTCGAGGAAGACGACGAGTTCGAGCGGGGCGACGTCCTCGCCTGGATCCGCCCGGAGTAGCGGCGTCCGGCCCCTCGAACGCGCACGACGGAACGCCCCTCACATCTATGCCACCCACAGAGACGGAGTCCGACCGGAGCGAGGATCAGTCGACGGAGACCGACGGCGGGTCGGATCGTCCCGTCCGCGAAGCGCGATCGCTCTCTCGAGTGGGTCCGCTACCGAACACGGTCTCGAGCGGTATCGCTACTCACTCGAGCGCCGCGTCTATGTCCGCGACGGCGGCCTCGTGGGCTTCGTGCGCCCGATCCAGATCCATCGGGTCCGAGATCATGCTGAAGAAGCCGTGGATCATGTCGTCGTAGTTGTGGTACTCGACGGGGACGCCGGCGTCCGCGAGCCGATCGGCGTACTTCGCACCGACGTCGCGCAGCGGATCGAAGCCGGCGGTGATGATCGTCGCCGGCGGGAGTTCCGAGAGATCGTTCGCGCGGAGCGGCAGCGCGTAGACGTTTCCGAGGTCGATCTCGCTTTCGTAGAGGTGGCCGCGGAACCACTCCATGTCGTCTTCCGTGAGGAAGTAGCCCTCCTTGTTCTCCTCGTAGGCCGCAGTCACGGTCGCGTCGCCGACGCTGGGATAGAGCAACAGCTGATACGCGATCTCGGGGCCGCCCCGATCTCGGGCGAGCAGCGACAGTCCCGCCGCGAGGCCGCCGCCGGCGCTGTCGCCACCGACGACGATCTTCTCCGGATCCGCGTTCAGTTCGTCGGCTTCCGCAGCCGCCCACTCGAGCGCGGCGTAACAGTCCTGTAACCCCTCGGGGAAGGGGTGATCCGGCGCGAGCCCGTAGTCGACGCTGACGACGGGATAGCCGGTGTCGTCGGCCAGCTTTCGACAGACGCCGTCGTGGGTATCGATGCTGCCGACGACCCACCCGCCCCCGTGGAAGTACAGGAGTAGCGGCCGGTTCTCGCCCTCGGTGCCGGGATCGTAGCTCCGGACCGAGAGATCGCCGTGTGGCCCGTCGATAGTGTGGTCCTCGACGGACGGGAGGTCGATGTCGGGCTCCTCCACGACGCGCATCTCCTCGAACATCCGTCGAGCCTCCTCGGGCGTGATCTCGCTGAACTCCGGCGTGTCGAGCGATTCGTAGAGTTCGAGAAACGCCTGCACGTCCGGATGCGGCTCGTCTGCACTGGATGGTGTCATGAGGGAATACACACGCTGGCAGCTATAAAAATATATATGTACTGGCATTTTCCGCTCGTTCCCTTCCAGCGTCCCGTTCCACACCGCTTATTTCGGTTCGGCGCGCTCTCTGGAGCAATGGCGAATCAGGAGCTCATCGACGCCCTTCGCGCGGCCGAGGCCGTCCAGTTCGGCGAGTTCGAACTCTCCCACGGCGGCACCAGCGAGTACTACGTCGACAAGTACCTCTTCGAGACCGACCCGGACTGCCTCGAGGTAGTCGCCGGGGCCTTCGCGGACCGACTCGAGACCGACGACAAACTCGGCGGCGTCGCGCTGGGCGGGGTACCACTTGCCGCCGCAACGAGCGTCGCGGCCGGCGTCCCCTACGTCATCGCGCGCAAGCAGCGCAAGGAGTACGGCACGGGGAACCTGATCGAGGGCCGCCGCGTGGAGGGCGAGGAGGTCGTCATCGTCGAGGACATCGTGACGACGGGAACGAGCCTCGTCGAGGCCGTCGAGGCGCTCCGGGA
>NZ_JAQIVI010000077.1 GCF_028618695.1 Natrinema soli
TCGCGGACCCCGCGAAGGTCCGCCCCGCGCTGGCGGCGTGTGCCGAACGAGCCGACCGTGAGGGGCTCGCGTTCGAACTCGAGGGACCGATTTCGGTCGCGGACTGAACTGCCGGGGATGTCCGGCCCGTCTCGGCGCACGCTCGCCCGTCGACTCGAATCGATCGAGGACTTTTCCGAGCCGTCCGCGGACCTCGAACAGTATCTGACACCGCCGGAGCTGGCCGCCCACCTCTGTCATCTGGCTGGGCTACAGGGCGATCTCGAGGGGCAGGTCGTCGATCTCGGCACCGGAACGGGGATGCTCGCGATCGCAGCCTCGCTGTCCGGCGTCGATCGAGTCGCGGGGATCGATCTGGATGCCGAAGCACTCGAGATCGCTCGGCGGAACGAGCGGGCGGTTGTGGGCGGTGGCGGTGATGGTGGCGGCCGAGATCATCCGATCGAGTGGCTCCGCGGCGATGTCTCTCGCCAGCCGTTTTCTCTCACCGACGCCACCGTGCTTTCGAACCCGCCCTTCGGCGCACAGCGCGGGAACCGACACGCGGATCGGGCGTTCCTCGAGACGGCCCGCGAGATCGGGACCGCCTCCTACACGATCCACAACGAGGGGAGCCAGGCGTTCGTCGAATCGTTCGCCGACGACGAGGGCGGGACGGTGACCCACGCGTTCCGGGCCGAGTTCCCGATTCCGAAGCGCTTCGAGTTCCACACCGCGGCACAGGAGACGCTCGAGGCCGAGGTCTTTCGCATCGAGTGGTCGTCTCAGAAGTGACGGCCGACGGATCGATTCCGACAGTCTCGAGAAGCGATGACACCTCGAGCGGATAGTGATGCATCGAGCGGTTTGCTACTCAGGTGGCTACCCGATGCATCAAGTAGTTTGCGACTGCTGGCAACACGGAATTTCCACACCCTCCCCAGCCGATTCGCTCAGTCACTTCGTTCCCTCGCTCATCCCTCGCACAAGTCATCGACCGCCCTCACTGGCGTTCGGTCGGCCGACAGCGTGCGCCACCGCACGTGGCTCTCTGGTTCGGAGAGAAATCGAAGATCAGTAGCCGTTGTACGTTTCTTGACTCGCGACCGCGACTCGCGTCCCGTCGGCGGCCGCGTAGATCGTCTCGTCGTCGCGTTCGAAGGTAAGCCCGCCGGCCGTCACCATCTCGTTTTCATCGGGGATCGCTGCCGTCGCGACGGCGTCGGTTTCGCTCGAGCCGACGCCGAGAACGAACGTCCCGTCGTCGGAACCGATCGTCACGGTTCGGCCGGCGATCCGGGCTTCGGCCCGCGAGTCGTTGGATTCGTGTGCAAGCTGTCGGTCCGCGCCGTCCTCCCACACCCAGACCTGATAGACGACGTCGTTGCCGACCGGCTCCCAGCCGGTGCGCTCGACGTGGACCGCTTCGCGCCAGCCGGGGCCGCCGACGTAAACCGTCTCCTCGCCGGTAAAGGCGAGCCGCTGGGCGCTGACCGCTTCGAACCAGATCTCGCGTCGGTCGCTGGCGACGATCACCCCGCTGGACTCGAGCCCCTCGTCGTCCTCGAGGGACTCGATACCGATCCCGGTGACGAGCCCGTTGGGAACGTCCTCGACGTACTCGACGGTGTAATCCTCGATCTGGACGGCCGCGTCCGAGGACGCAGTCGACTCGTCGACGACGAGGAAGTTCGCGGGGATGGCCACCCCGGCGACGATCGCGAGGATGCCGATAACCGTCAGGAACGCGGCCCCCTTGCGGGTCAGATTCGAGAGGGGGCCGAACTCGGGGGTCAGTCGATTTTCGCCGACGATTTCGCGGACGCGGTCGACGTGAGCCGTGGCGATGCCGTCACTGCGGCCACCGTCGGCCAGCTCGAGCGAGCGAGCGAGCGACGACTCGGCGTCACCGGCGGCTCCCGCAGTTCGGTCCCCCGAGCGAGCGAATCGCTGCTGAATCTCCGCCGGGATGAGGGGACGCTCGGACGCGGTCATCGAGAGCGTGACCACGAGCGCGAGCACCGAGACGATGGCGACGCCCGGCCCCTGAAAGAGCACGAAGGTGTTCTCGGCTCCGTACCAGTAGATCGCCCACAGCCGCTTCGAGAAGCCAAACAGCAACACGGCGAGCCAGAGCCGGAGCGGGTTCGGACGGATGCCCCGCCGCTCGAGGAGGACGATGCCGAGGGCGAACCCGATAAAGAGCCCGAGCGCGTGACCCTGGATGGCGATGCCGGCCCAGGACGGCGCGGACGGCGGGCTCGGCTGGGCGGTGTAGATACCGATCGGTTCCTGTAGCGCATAATAGAGACGCAGGACGACGCTCTGGACGCCGAGCGTTCCGACGATCGTCACGATCGGGTAGTGGACGATAGCGAACCCGGCGAGGGCGAAGACGACTCCCGAGAAGCCGATTACGGGGCCGAGCGCGAACAGGCTCGTCACCAGTCCGACCCCGATGACGGCCAGCGGAAAGAGTACGAACGCCCGTACCCGCGAATTCGCGCGCCACGAGTCGAGATCGGCCGGCTCTCGTTCGTCCGGATAGTGGCCCCACGCGTATTCCGCGAGCGGCGCGACGACGACCGTCCCGGCGAGGTTGCCGATGAGATGACCGGGGCCGGCGTGGGAAAACGCCGCTGTCACCATCCCGAGCGGATAGAAGTACGACCACGTGCGGAAGGGGATCGTCACGGGATCGTCGAAATCCGCGATCCCACTCTGGACGAACAGATAGACGCCGACGACGAACGCGATCACCACGAGCGAACCCCACGGAACGCCGTACACGAGCCGTTCCCGAGCCACATCTCGCCAGCGCCGCGCCGGCCGGTGGACCCGTCTGACGACCGCGATCGACCCGACCAGCGACGCGGTGACGACGACCGCCAGCAGGGCCGCGAGCAAGCGCATATGCCGTGGTTCGAACGGGGCCGTATAGTGGTTTACCATCAAGACCGTCGTCATGTCCCCGGTTCGAGCCGCGTCCCCGGCGGAGACGAGGGAGCGATGCCGCCACGAACTGCAACGAGCGTCGGCTTCGAAAGGTACAAGCGGCCGACGACCGGACTACTCGCCATGGAACTGCGGGTCACCGAGAGCACGGAGAACGAACTGTCCATCGAGATTGCCGGCGAGGACCACACCTTCATGAACGTGCTCAAGGGCGCACTGCTCGAGCACGACGACGTCAGCGCAGCGACCTACGACGTCAATCCCGAACAGTCCGGCGGCCAGACCGAGCCGATCCTGACCATCAAGACTGAGGGCGGGGCTGACCCGCTCGAGGCGCTCGAGGAGGGAGCGGTAACCGTCCGCGAGAAAGCGAATTCGTTCCGCGACGCGTTCGAAGCGGCCGCATAACCCCCGTCGATCCGGCTCGATCACGTCCGATTCTGTCTCTCGTTTCTCCGGAGTACGACTCGACCCCCGGGAACACGCAGACCGATGGCCGCCGGTCCGGACTGTCGGCCGACCGAACACCGGCCGACTAACACGTCGTATAGATCACGTAGACCGATCCGTCGACGACGTGTATATCCAATCCTTCGGCATCGTACCCGGTGCGAGTGACGTCATCGTTCGAGCGGAGGGCTCCGACGATGTCCTCGACGAGTTCCCGCTCGTCGTCGTAGTCGTCTATCGTCAGGACGCCCGGCACCTGTCTCACGGCGTGCTCGCCACTGCAGTCGGCGTTGAAGTCGCTCAATTCCGGCGGCTCGTGATCCGCGTCACCGTACCCGTTCGCCACGTACGCGCGATTATAATACTCCGAATACGCCGCGAGCCCGTCGTCGACGGCCCGCGACTCGTCGCGGTCGGCTTCGAGCCGCTCGTGAACTTCTTCCGTCGTGGCCTCGAGATCGATTCCGGCAGCCTCGGTTCCCTCACCCGGTGCGTCCGGCGGTGACGGCGGCCCGATACCCGGTAGTATCGATGGGGAGATCACGCCCGTCGCGAACAGCGCGATGATCACGCCGATCACGACGAGAATCGGCAGATACGGTTTCGCGACCGCGAACCAGCTCGGCGTTTCCAGATCGCGCTCGAGCCCCTCGTAGGTCTGCTCGACCCGCTCGAGGTCCGGGTTGCCACAGCGGGAACACGGCGGGGTGTTCCGGACGTGCTCCCGGCCGCAGTTGGGACAGGCCCAGACGTAGTCGGGGCCGGTGTCGACGGTTCCGGACTCCGTCAGTTCGGTATTGGGATCGGCACCGGTACCGCTCTCGGTCCCGTCGTGGCCCCCGTCGTCCGCTCGGACGACCGCCTTCTCGAAGGTGTTGTGACCGCAGGCGTCACAGGGAGGGTCGTTTTCCGCGTGCGGTTTCCCACACCACGTACACCGCCATTTCACTGGCAGAAAAGCGGGACCGCGACGGAATAAACGTATTGAATACGACGGATCGCGAATACGGTAGATCGGCTCTGTTGAAACCCTTGGAGAGTTACAGATTCAGTCGATAGTGTGAGTGGATGCAGACCCTCCCAAAGTCGCAGTTACTCCGGTTTGTCGAGCAAGCATTTCACCTAGCCCAGCGAGCAGTCTCACGATATTCCTCAAAGTGCTCGAAACAACGCTACACGCTTCATCAGCACGTTGTTCTGCTCTGTCTCAAAGTTCGGAAGAATACGACCTATCGAACACTCCTCGACGAACTCATTGAAATGCCTCGCATTCGGAACGCGATCAACCTCACCGAACTTCCTGACCCGTCAACGTTGTGTAAAGCGTTCGTCAGACTCGATATGGCTGTCTGGCGAGTCCTTCTCAATCTCTCTGTTTCACTGTTCCCGACTAACGGTGTTGCGGGGATCGACGCTTCGGGCTTCGACCGAACCCACGCCTCAAAGCACTACACAAAACGAGCGAAGCTGACGATTCAGCAGCTGAAAGTCACGCTCTTAGTCGATACAAGAGCAAACGCGATCCTTGATCTCCACGTCACAACAACCCGAAAACACGATACGCAGATCGCACCATCGCTCATCAACCGCAACGCAGCTAAAATCGGAATTTTGCTTGGAGACAAAGGGTACGACGATCAGCAGATTCGGGCGATGGCCCGCGAGACCGAGGTTCGTCCGTTGATCAAACACCGTGAGTTTTCCTCACTTCAGAAAGCGTGGAACGCTCGGTTGGATACTGAACTCTATGGCCAACGGAGCCAGAGCGAAACGGTGAACTCTCGACTCAAGCGAAGATACGGTGCGTTCGTCCGTTCACGACGCTGGTGGAAGCAGTTTCGTGAACTCGCCCTTGCGTGTATCGTCCACAATCTCGACCGAGCGCTTTAACGATCAGTACAGGTTAAATATTCATCAGGTAACGTCCAACCCTGTAATCTTGCAAGGATTTTAACGGAGCCATCTGATACAAAGAGACTCTACTCCATGAACCGCGAAAATCGGCTGCTACAGCAAACGTCTCATAAGACGTGATAATATCTGTTTCCATATCTACTATTCTGATTGTTTGTAGCACCACCCAGTGATAGCGCCGAGGGGAATAATTATCCAGCCCACGACTATGAGTGCCATACCAAACGAACGGGATAGCCGCACTATTGACTGCACAATTGCTACACTCAGTTCCATCTCTCCAGCAAATGCGTCCAGTACTGGGTTGAACAGCGCAGGAAAAATAGACCCGATAGATAAACTACAGATCGCTGTTAGCCCTCCGAAGAGGGCACCACGATATGGAATTGCTGGTCTTGAGTCTATGAACCGCCATAGCAAGATACCGACAGGGAATGTAGATAGAAGCCCAAGTGGAACCCAGAATAATGCGCTGATGAAGAGAAATCCGACGGTATCCGAGACAAGCCCTGCAGCGAGAAGGGCTAACACTCCACCAAACCATACTATTGTAGCTAGCACACCGGCAGCAGTCATTACAAAACCTGCACCAATATCTCGGCGTGAGCCATATGGAATGTATTTGAAGATACTAGCGCAATGTGTACTCATTAGTATATATTCTGTACCTATAGTTTTATACTTAACGATTACTAACTCACTAAATTACATTTTTATCCGTAGTTCTGGATAACGAAATCGTACTACCAACTACTGGTACGTATGCACGTGTAGTGTGCAGTAGATTCACGTAAACAAATCTCTAAAGAAGAGGATTTCAACAGAGCCGGTAGATCGCAAATACGTCTGGGCTCGAATACGTCGGGTCGCGAGCACGTCGATCACGAAGCCGTTCCGTCGCTCGAGTTCAGAGACGAACGGGGACGCCGTGCTCGTCGAGGTAGGCCTTCGTCTCTTCGATCGAGTACTCGTCGAAGTGGAAAATCGATGCCGCGAGTCCCGCGTCCGCGCCGGCCTCGGTGAACACGTCGTACATGTCCTCGGGACCGCCACAGCCGGAGGAGGCGATGACCGGCGTGTCGACGGTCTCGCTGACTGCCGTCGTCAGGGGCAGGTCGTAGCCGTCCTTCGTCCCGTCCTTATCGATCGAATTGACGAACAGTTCGCCTGCGCCCCGCGATTCGGCCTCCGCGGCCCACTCGAGGACGTCGATTCCGGTCCCCTCGCGGCCCCCCTTCTTCGTGCACTCGAACCAGCAGGACTCGCCGTCGATCTCGACGTAGTGTTCGCCCCCCTCGTCGAAGCGGCGTTTGGCGTCGACGCTGATGACGATACACTGGTTGCCGAACGCTCTCGCGCCCTCGTTGATGAGTTCGGGCCGCTCGAGCGCGCCGGTGGTGATCGAAACCTTGTCCGCGCCGGCCCGGAGCGTCTCCTTGATATCCTCGGTGGTACGGATGCCGCCGCCGACCGTGAGGGGGATGAAGACCTCGTCGGCGACGCGCTCGACGACGTCGAGCATCGTCTCGCGGCCCTCGGCGGAGGCGGTGATGTCGAGGAAGACGAACTCGTCCGCGCCCGCGCGGTTGTACGCGCGGGCCATCTCGACCGGATCGCCGGTGTATTTCAGATCCTCGAAGTTGACGCCGGTGTAGACCGCCGGGTTCCCGTCGTCGTCGAGGTCCACGTCGATACACGGGATGACTCGCTTGGTCAGGACCATGTGGTAACTACCGCTCGATTCGCACTCCGAGTAGTAAAGGGGTCTGGATCGATCGCGCGGGATGACGCGACGTCGGACCGGTCGATCCCGGTCACCGACTCGAGCGACGGACCCAGACTTCTGATCCAGACGACCGGCCGCCGGCTCCCACCGCGGACGATCGGTGTAGGTGTTCTTAAGTGATCGAGTCGAGAAGGGACGCGTATGGCAGACGACACCGAGCCCCCCGAGGATGACGATTCGGGAGCCGACGTTGGTCACGATCTCGACGCCGACCGAACGACCGCACCGATGAGCGACTACTCGTCGCGAGCCGTCTTCGTCGGTGCTCTCGTCGCACTGGTCGGCGCAGCGATCGCCTTCGGAATTCCGTTGCTCGCGGTCTGAGTATACGCTAGAAGACGTACTCGTCGTCGTGGCCCATCATGCCGTCGTCTTCGAAGCTGGTTCCTGCGCCCTCGTCTTCGTCCGAGGGTCCACTGGTCTTGTATGCCTTGATGCCCGTCGAAAGGAGGTCCTCGATCGCCTCCTCGCGGTTAACGAACTCGCCGCGTTCGACCATCTGGGCGATCTGCATCTCGAGGTGCTCCGGTATGGTGATCTCTACTTTCGGCATCTGATTCGGCTTTCGGCGAGGGGGTATTTAGGTTTGACGGGGAGTCCACATCGATCGGAATCAAAAATCCGTCTCGTCGGAACGATAAACCCCGATAACGGAAATCCGAAGCCGTCACGCGGGGCCGTACGGGTGAGGGCCGGCGTCGTGGGTTTCCCTAGCGATTGCCCATCATCGAATCGAACGCATCTTTCAGTTTGGTCCCCGGCTGGGTCAGCGTCTCGAGTTGCTGGCGCATTTTCCGCTGGTTGAAGTAACTCGCGAACGCGAGGATCGTCGGCGGCCAGAGGCCGACGAACGCGCCGAGCTGGCGCTTTCCGCGGAAGAAGAAGTAGTACAGCGAGAGGCCGACCGCTGCGGCCGACGCGACGAACGCGGGGCCCATCGCCTGTTGGCCGATCTCTTCTGGTTCCTGTCCGGACAATTCCCGTTCCGTTAGCTGTTGTCTACTCGCCATGCATTGATAGCCGTCGCCGAGACTGTACTAAGGGATAGCGAGGGTTTCGCCGGAAACATCCGAGTTGTGTCCGTGACTGTATCGTTTCGATCAGTTGTCGTCCCGGTTCCCTCGTGCCAATTTGGTATTGCTCCGGGGCGAGTCCCAGTAACGGTGGTACTCGTGTTTCGGTGTTCATCCGATTCAATCATTCTGAGCGATCGGTGCCCCGGACTCGAGCGTGAGCCATCGATGAGGCCGGATCGAACGCGACTCTCAGATGATGGCGTCAGACCTACGTTTATCGCGGCGTACGCACGACTATGGCTACGACGGACGTGACTGACCTCTATCAGGAGTTCGGCGACGATCGATTGCCGCCGGGACAGCGAGAGACGTCCGCGTTTCCCGTTCTCTCGAAGAGCGGAACGCCGGATTGGGACCCCGAGACGTGGGAGTTTACCGTCACTGGCGCGGTCGACGAGGAACTGACGTTCTCGTGGGACGAGTTTCGAGCGTTGCCGACGGTCACGCAACGGCAGGACTTTCACTGCGTGACCGGCTGGAGCAAGTTCGACTGCGAGTTTACCGGCGTCTCGTTCCCCGACATCGCCGAACGAGCCGGTGTTCACGACGACGCGGTCCACGTCATGTTCTCGGCGCTGGACGACTACACGACCGATCTGGCGCTCGAGGACTGCATGCGCGATGACGTCCTGTTCACGTGGGCGTTCGACGGCGAACCGCTCCCCGAGGATCACGGCGGCCCGCTCCGGGTGGTTACCCCTCACAAGTACGCCTACAAGGGCGCGAAGTGGGTCGACGGCGTCGAATTCCTCACGGAACCCCAGCGCGGGTACTGGGAGCGCCGGGGGTACTCCCAGACGGCAGACCCGTGGCAGGAAGAGCGGTACAGCTAGCGTCGATTCCGTCGAGAACTGCGAAGGGTTCCCGTTTCGCGATCGGTCGGCAAATAGTTAGGCTGAAGGCGGGGCGGTCCCGACGTGGTGTCGATGGATCGATCGTCGGGCGAGGGTCGACTGGCTGGTGAGACCGAGTCGGCGGACGGCGCCGTCGAACTCGTCAGCCGAAGCCGCGACCTGGGGGGTGTTTCCGTCAGTTCGATTCTCGACGGAAACGCGGACTCGCGCATCCAGTGGGCCGATCCCGACGGTCTCGAACTCGCCGGTCGAGGTGTCGCCGTTCGGTTTACCGCGGACGGTACCGACAGGTTCGATCGAATTCGATCGCAGGCGAGCCGAGCGTTCGACCGGCTCACACACGACGGACCCGCGGCGGCCCGACCGCGGGCGATCGGCGGATTTTCGTTTCACGACGGTCACGAGCCGGCCGTTCCCTGGGCCGGCTTCGACGCGGCCTCGTTCGTCGTTCCGCAGGTTCTCGTGACCCGCACCGACGACGAGACGTGGTTGACGGCCGTCGGAAACCGAGCGGACGAGGCCGAGGACCGCCTCGAGCGTTGGCACGACCGTCTGACGGCGCTGTCGACGAAGCGTCAGAGCGGTTCGCCACCCGGC
>NZ_JAQIVI010000770.1 GCF_028618695.1 Natrinema soli
CGAAAGTCCAGACAGGCGGCCGTGCCGGCCCGTTGCATGTACCCCAGCGACCGCTCCATCGCACTCACGAGGTCGTCGCGGGAGGCCGCACGGAGCAGCCGGTGTTTCAGCCCGTCCGGCGGGGCGACGAGTTCCTCGAGCGAGAGGCCGCCGCCGGCCTCCTTGGCGATCGAATCGCCGATGTGGGTGTGGGCGTTGACGAACGCCGGGAGGACGATGTCGTCGCTCTCGACCGTCGTTTCCTCGATGGCCTCGATGCGGCCGTCGTCGTCGATGACCACCCGTCCCTCGACGGGGTCGAACTCACGGCCGCGGAGAATCGTACCCGTTCGTTCCATACGAACCAGTTCGGGGCCAGTGCCTTCAACGGCAACGGTTCGCGGCGTCACCGGATCGGTCGGGACGAAGCTGAGTATCAGGCCGATTCGTCGTCGATCTCGAGGGGTTCGAACACCACGGCGATCAGGCCCGACAGGACGAACAGGCAGAGCCCGACGACGACAGCGGAGACCGATCTGTCGACGGTTCCGATTCCGATGATCCCGCTCGCCCAGCCGACCAGCGCGACCGCGATCGCAGTCGAAACGACGAGCAGTGTCAGAAGCTGAACGATGAATTTACTCATCGCGTCGTTCTCTCCGCCGAACGTGGATAAGCCGCGAGCCTGAAGTAGCTACCACGATCCCCCTCGCTCGAGCGGGTGGGAGCCGCGGGAGCGGCCCGCCTCAGACGGTTTGCTGTAACGATTTATCGGCGCAACCGCGAACTGTCCTGCGATTGCGCCGGAACTGACTGACAGCAGTCCGTCTCAGTCCACGAACTGATCCAGCGTCGCGTCCATCCCGTCTCGGACCTCGCTGACCAGCGCGCCGTCGATGTCCAGCCCGAGCACCTGGACGGCGGCCCGACCGACTCGGTCGCGCAGTTCGGGCGGCGAGTAGACCCCGAGCCGCCACTGGGAGTACTGCGCCGCCCGCAGGGCTTCGACCAGCGGCGACTGCTGTCCCAGTTGCCGGATCTCGCCGTTGACCATCACGCGCGTCGTCGACTCCGTCATCGAGGGCCGACTCGGCACGTCGAGGATGACGTGAGCCGGCTCGACGCCCGCCCGATCGCTGATCTCGCGCTCGAACGCTCGGATCGTCTCGTGGTCGGCCTCGATGATCCCGCCCGGAACGTCGTCGATCTCGGCCCACACCGCACGCTTGAACAGATCGCGCTGATCCAGTCGCCGGGAGAACTCGTCGGTCGCCTCGCACGAGCGCAGCGCGACGATCAGGTCGTGATCGTCCATCCGCTGGAGCGTCTCGGCGTCGACGTCGGCCGCGGGCGTATCCAGCAGCCGTTCGCCGGCCCGCCGCAACATTGCCTTGCATATTCGGGCGACGCTGTGACTGTAGACGGTCGGATTCATCAGCGCCCGGGCGACCAGCAGGCTCTCGGCGGTCTGGACGTTCCCCTCGTCGAGGACGAGTTCGCCGTCGGCGAACGTCAGCTCCCGAACGAGACGGCCGTGATCGATCGTCCCGTAGGGGACCCCCGTGTGGTGTGCGTCCCGCACCAGGTAATCCATCCGATCGACGTCGAGTTCGCCGGAAACTACCTGACCGAACCGCCCCTCACCGGCGACCAGGTCCGCTATCGTGGCCGGCTCGAGACCGTGCTCCCGTAACACCTCGCCGACTGTCCCGTCCGCGAGCAGCTCGTGAACGTCATCGTGGTATCGGCCGGTTCGCCGGTAGGTCAGCGACTCGAGGTTGTGGCTGAAGGGGCCGTGGCCCACGTCGTGGAGCAGGGCCGCGGCGTGGACCTGCGCGGCTCGCTTCCCGTCGACGTTGAGATGCTCGAGCGCTTCGCAGGCGAGGTGGTAGACGCCGAGACTGTGCTCGAAGCGGGTGTGGTTGGCCGACGGATAGACCAGCGAGACGGTCCCGAGCTGACTGATATTCCGGAGCCGCTGTACCGCGGGCGTATCGAGCAGGTCGCGAGCGACCCCGTCGATCTGGATGTGGTCGTGGACGCTGTCCTTGATGACCTTCATTGGTCGTCATTGGGCCGGTTCGTACAAAAACGGTCGTCCGAACGACGGGTCTCGAGTTGCGTATCCCGGCTCAAAGACTACCGGCGTAGCCGCGGTAGGGTCCAACGCACGATGACTGATCTGACGATCCCCCCTGACGCCGACACGGATCGGACCAGAGCGCTCGTTCGGGACCACGTCGAAATCGGCGACACCGTCGAGGTTCGAAACGAGGAGCGGACGGAGGACCACCAGACCGACGTTACCGGCGAAGTGACGGGACTCGAGGCCGACTACCTCGAGATCGACGGTCAGTCTCCCGAGAACGGGGGCGTCCGATACGACGAGATTCACACGGTGTCCAAAATCGAGTCGGCGTAGGCGAGTACGTCAGGCTCGGTCACTCCGAGCGTTGTGGACGGATCGGACCCGACCAGCGATGGGACGCTCTGTCCGCGGCACGCTCATTCGTTGACGAGCAACAGCTTTCCGCGGAAGTCCCCGTTCTGGCCGCGTCGATGTGCGTCGGCGGCCTCGTCGAAGGCGAAGCGCTCGTCGATATGTGGCGCGACCGCGCCGTCGTCGACGAGGGCCGCGATTTCCGCGAGTTCCTCGCCGATGCGCTCCTGTCGATCGCCGAGGAGAACCGGCAGAATGACGAGCACGACGCCGAGTTCGAGTGAGTTCGCGTGCATGGGCGCGAGATCCAGTCCCTCGGCCGCGCTCGACTCGGTCGTCACGACGCTGCCGTAGGGCCGGACCGCCTCGAACGCCGTCTCGAGGTGCTCGTCCCCGACCGGATCGACGACGACGTCGAGGCCGGCTCCCCCGGCGTGCTCGTCGAC
>NZ_JAQIVI010000771.1 GCF_028618695.1 Natrinema soli
CGCGGAGCTCCCCTTCTCGCTCGAGGACGTCGCCGGCGTGACGGGTGACGTGGTCGGCTACGTCGACTCGATCCGGCGGCTGCCCGACGGCGGCCTCGCCGTCCTCGACTACAAGGCCACCGCCGAGCGGATCGCGCCCGATGATGCCGTTCAGCTGTCGCTCTACCACCGGGCCTGCGAGGACCGGTTCGACGAACCGATCGTGGCAGTGGGCTACGTGTACGTCGGCGACCTCGACGGAGACGACGATCCCCGCGTGAATCTCCTCGAGCCCGCAGATCTCCCGCCGTGGGAGGCGGTCCGGGAGACGCTCGAGACGGTCGACGAGCCGTCGTTCGCGGAGACGACGCCGGGTGAGCACTGCCGGCACTGCCCGCACCGATCGCTGGGCTGTGGACCGACGGAGTACACGCCCGAGATCGATCTGGCGGGGGACGACTGAGTCGGACCCGGAAAATCGGAGATCAGGGCTGCTACCGGGCTCGCGATACCGAGGTTCACGTCTCTCCGGTGCTGGAGGACGGTGGCCGAATACGACTCACGGCGGACAGATTACGAGTCCCACTCGAATCGGTCCGGATCGCGCGCCGCCAGCGCCGTCCGGACGGCGGCGACGTTCTCGCGGACGTCGTGGACGCGAACGATGTCGGCCCCG
>NZ_JAQIVI010000772.1 GCF_028618695.1 Natrinema soli
CACCCGAACGGTCGTCACCGTCGACCTCGAGCCGGCCCACGTCGTCGGCACCGGCGGCGCGATCGGTGCGATCCTCCGCTACTGGGTCGGCCAGCGCGTCTCGGATCGGGCCTCGAGCGACCGTTTCCCGCTGGCGACGTTCGCGGTCAACGTCGTCGGCAGTTTCGTCTTCGGACTCGCGGTCTTCGCGGGCGCGACCGAGTCGACGCTTCGACTGCTCGGCACCGGAATCTGCGGTTCGTTCACGACCTTCTCGACGTTTTCGGTCGAGACGGTCCGGCTGTACGAGCGCGGGGATCGAGCGCTCGCGGTCGGCAACGCCGCGGCGACCCTCGCCTGTTCGCTCGCGGCGATCGGCCTCGCGTGGGTCCTCGTCACGGCGAGTCCCCTCTGAGTGACAGTCGAAAAACGGCCCCTCCCTCCTCGAGCGATCCCGGCGAAATACGTTAGCGATCGGCCAGGAGTGGTACCAACCCACACGCCGTCGGGCGATGTGCTCGCGTTCGACCCGCGGTAGGTTTATGTCCGGACTACGTCATTCGCCGCTATGGAGGCTCGCCAAACCGCGTGGCGCATCTACCGCGAGTCGCTGCCGATCCTCGTGGTCAGCCTCGCCGGTGGGATCTTCGCGGGGTCGGTGCTCGGCTCCGAGGGGATGACGGCCGGATTCGAGCGATTTCCCGGCATGCTGTTGCTGCTCCCCGCATTCCTCGCGACCCGGGGGAACGTCTACGGGGCGCTCGGGGCGCGCATCTCGAGCGGGCTCCACCAGGGGCTGATCGACCCGGCGTTCTCGTGGAACCGACGACTCGTCAACGCGGTCGCCGCCTCCTTCATCAACGGGATCGGCATCTCGGTGTTCATCGCGTTCCTCTCGTGGGGCATTCTCCAGGTGCTGGGACGCGAGTCCGCACGGCTCGTCGAACTCGTCGGAATTATGCTCGTTTCCGGCGTCCTGACCTCGTTCACACTCATATTCGGCCTGCTGGCGCTGGTGTTCGCGAGCTACAAGTACGGCCTCGATCCCGACAACCTGATCGGCCCGATCGTCACCACGCTCGGCGACGTCTTCGGCGTCGTCTTCCTCTTCGTCGCGCTCACCGTCGTGGGGGTGGTGTTCTGATGGCGGCCGCGGACCCCGACGACCCGCTCGACGCCTGGACGATCCGGCACATCGTCCGGACGATGTTTCCCATCCTGCTCGTCCTCTCGATGCTCGAGATGGGATCGGGCTACGTCCTCGAGGAACTCGAGGAGACCTACCTCGCGAACCCGACGCTGCTCGTGCTCGTCCCCGTGATGATCGGGATGGGCGGCAACCTCGGGGCGATCCTCTCCTCGCGGCTCTCGACGCGGCTGCATCTCGGGCTGCTCGAGTTCGACCCTCGAGACGAGGTGCTGTGGACGAACATCCTGGCGATTCTGGGGCTCGCAGCGACGATCTTCTCGGCGCTGGGTATCGCCGCCTGGGTCGTCGGCCGGGTCATCGCCGAACCGATGGCGCTCGTCGACCTCATGCTCATCTCGGTGGTCAGCGGTATGCTGCTCGCCGTTATCGCGGTCGTGCTCAGTATCGGCGCGACCTACGTCTCCTACACGCAGGGGCTGGACCCCGACGACACGACGATTCCGGTCGTCACGAACCTCTGTGATATCCTCGGCGTGATCGTCCTCTCGGGGGTCGCGATCGTCGTCCTGAACTGAGAGCGAACTCACCTGTACGAGAGGAGACGAACTCGGGCGCTCCGGAGACTCGCGTCTCGGCGGTCAGTGGGTTCGCTCGAGAAGTGACCGTTCTCCCGTCGTATCTTCACCTTGTGACCAGAGGCACTTAAAGAACGACGGAAGCAGCGATCCGTCGCGACGAAAATAAATCGGGGCTACGCGGTCGCGAGCTCCCGAAAGTCCGCAGCAGCGGTCCGGGTCCCTTTCGAGATGAGCACGTCGCCGCCGCGTAACTCGGCGTCGGCGTCCGCGACCAGCAGCCACCCCTCGCTGGGTCTTCGGATGGCGATCACCGACATCGTCGAGTCCGCGTCGGGAACGCCGGCGGTGACCGCCGTGCCGTCGAGTTCGCTCCCCGTCTCGACCACGACGCGGGTGATGATCTCGTCGCTCTCCTGAACGGCCATCTGCACGACCGGGTGGACGTCGATGTCCCGCAGAACGCCCTCGCTGATCTCGATCGCGGTATCGCTGATCCGCTCCGTGCTGCTGCCCAGCTGGATCAATCCCCGCAGGGCGACCGGATCCGGCGCGTCGGCGGCTGCCCGCAACGTCCACGCCTCGAACCGGGACTGCATCGCGTCGACTTCGACCTCGAGGTTGCGGACCTCCTCGGCGAGCTCCTCGCTGTCGAACAGCACGCTGCTGTAGGCCAGATCGACCGCCAGTTCGGAGAAGTCCTTCATGTGGATGATCGTGTCCACGGCCCGCTCGAGATCGTCGATATCTGCCGTCTCGACGGAGGGTGCCTCGTAGACCTCGCAGGTCAGCGTCTCGCAGACGTCGCCGATCGACGAGTCGGGGCCCCGCAGAAATGCCACGTCGTCGGCCTCGATGCGCGTGTCCGGGCCGGGGTTGAGCAGCCACTCGTTCCCCCGCCGGAGCGCGATGGCGCGCACACCCGTCACCGACTCGAGGTCGATGTCTTTCAGCGTCCGCCCGGCGTAGGACGAATCCGGAGCGACGACGCCCCGAACGAGCGTGCCC
>NZ_JAQIVI010000773.1 GCF_028618695.1 Natrinema soli
CGTCGGGCTGGCCGCGCCGGCGCGGCCGTATCGCGAACTGACCCTCGAGCAACTCGAGCACAAGGCGACGGTCGGGAGCCACGAGTGGGCGGACCTGCGCGACAAGTACGAGACCTGGGTCGACGAGAGCGAGCGGGTTCGAACGGGCGAGTACGAGCCCGACGAACGGCTGCTCGGGAGACCCGGGGCCTTCTGGGACAGCATCGCGGCGTACGATCACGTCCAGACTGCGGCCGAGGTCGACGTTCCGTTCCGGTTCCTGCAGGGCGAGCGCGACTTTCAGGTGACCGTGGCCGACGACCTCGAGCGGTGGGAGCGCGAACTCGAGGGGAAGTCGGCGACGACGTTCGAGACGTACGAGGGACTCAACCACCTGTTCATGCCGGGCGAGGGCGAGTCGCTGGCGTTCGCATACGCCGTTCGAAACAACGTCGCCGAACGCGTCGTCGACGACATCGCCGCGTGGGTCGGCGAGCTCTGACTGCGCCGTCCGCCGACGGCGGGACCGAGGATTCATACGCCGGTCGCACCACCCACGTCGTATGGAGACGATTCGGGTCTTGCAGGTCGACGCCTTCACCGACGAACCGCTCACCGGCAACCCGGCGGGCGTCGTTCCGAACGCGGACGGCCTCTCGGACGGCCAGATGCGAGCGATCGCCGCCGAAATGGCCGTCAGCGAGACGGCGTTCCTCCGCTCGAGCGAGGACGCCGACCGTCGCGTTCGGTACTTTACGCCCACCCAGGAGGTCGATCTCTGCGGTCACGCGACGATCGGCAGCTTCGCCCACCTTCACGACGAGGGACTCGAGCCCGGACCGACGACCCTCGAGACGAACGTCGGCGTCCTCGACATCGAGGTCGCGGCGGACGGCACGGTCTGGATGGCGCAGGACGAGCCGTCGATCCGCGAAGTCGACGTGGGCGACGACCGCGTCGGCTGCGAGGAAGTGTTCGGTCCCGTGCTCTCAGTCTTCGAGTG
>NZ_JAQIVI010000774.1 GCF_028618695.1 Natrinema soli
CACCGGGCGACCGACGGCGGTCCCGTCGACGTCGGCTCCGGCCGAATCGCTCTCGGTTTCGAATCCCTGGCTCAGGGCGGTCGGACACTCGAGGCGACCGTACACTCGCGCGACCGGCACGCCGCGGTCTCGGTAGGCTGCAACCACGTCGTCGCCGATCGGAGCCTCGCAGATCGCCCGCTCGAGCGATGCGACGGCGTCTGCGAATCCGGATTCGGCCGCGAGATCGCGGAGGACGGTCTCCCGACCCGGCAGCAGCGTTGCTCCTTTCTGGTCGATCGCGGTCAGCGCGTCACCGGGGTCGAACGCCCGATCGAGCAGGAGCGTGCCACCGGCGTACAGCACCGACAGCGCGACGCGAACGAGGCCGGCCGGGGTCGACAGCGGTGCGGTGAGTGGAACGATGTCGTTCGCAGCGAGTCCCCACGCCGCGACGCCGGTGAGACAGTTGCGCTCGATGGCGGCGGACGAGTAGCCGGCGACCGGACGGCCCGTCTCGCCGTGGAGGGCTAGCGGTGGGTTCGCCGCCGACGGTTGCTCGTCGGCATCGACATCGGCGCGGTCCGTTTCGGACAGTTCCTCGAGCGTCACCGACCGATCGAACGGGATCGATCGGACCAGATCGCGCTGGGCCGCTTCCGAGACGACCAGATCTGGCTCGAGGACGTCGAACGGGCGCTCGACGGACGCCGGCGTCAGCAGGTGGGAGATCGGCGCGAACGTCGCACCGAGCCGTCGACAGGCGAAAAACAGCGCGAGCGCGGCGACCCGGTTTCGCGTGACGAGACAGACGGTATCTCCGGAGCCGATATCCAGCGTCGAAAGCCGCTCGGCCGTCCGCTCCGCGATCGTCGACAGTCCCTTGTAGGAGACGCGATCCTCGTGGATCGTCTCCGCGGGCGCGTAGAGTCGCCGCTCGGAGATGTCGACGACCGCCGTCCGATCCGGGAAGTGCTCGGCCCGGCGAGCCAGCGAGAGGGTCACGACGAATGCTCCCACGCTCGAGCACGTAGTAGATAGGGGGTCAGGCGCAAGCACGGAACCGGAAGACGGGCCGACGCTCGAGCTGGCGCGCCGAGACGACGGTTCGCGCTTCGGTCGAGTCCCACCGACCGTCCGGCCGACTCACTCGGAATCGGCCGTCCATTCCTCGAGAAAGCCGAGCAACAGATCGTTGACCGTCCGCGAGCGCTCGACGAAGCAGAGGTGGCCGGCACCCTCGAGTTCCAGAAACTCTCCGCGGGGAAGTCCCTGAGCGAGTTCCTCGCCAGCAGTGGGCGAAACCAGCCCGTCCGCACCGCCGTGAATCACCCGCGTCGGCTGGGTCACCTCGACCAGCCAGTCCGTCGCGTCGAAGCCCTCGAGCGCCGCGCCGGCGACGTCGTCCAGGTGGACGTTACACGGCGTGATGTCGGCCGCCGG
>NZ_JAQIVI010000775.1 GCF_028618695.1 Natrinema soli
AGTTCGCCCGCGGGATCGCGCATCGCCGACGTGCCTTCGACCTGCTCGCCGCGGAACAGGAGATGCAAGTGCGGGACGAACGCGTTGACCGCGAGCAGGAAGCCGCCGCCCGCCAGAATTCCGGCGACGACCTCGAGCGGCGAGCCGAGCTCGAGGCCGGGGAGAACGAGTGCGAAGACGGCAGCGCCGACCATGATGCCGGCGGCGAGGCCGAGCGAGCCGTCGTAGACGCGGTGGCTGATCCGGTCGGTGAGTAAGAGCGGGAGCGCACCGATCCCGGTCGTACAGCCCGCGATCGCGGCGACGAGGACTACCTCACCGAGCGGTGACATACGGGTTCGGTTCGCCGCCTCCTCGAAAACGTTTGCGATCGGGGGTGACACTGTCACTCGTGACTGGGGCGCGGTCGGGCACTTCGCGGTCCCCGACTGCCGTGTACGGCCGGTCGTGGATCGTCAGTCGATCGTGACCTCGAGTTCGAGCAGGCCGAGGTGTGAGGGTGCGCCGCCGCCGTTCGTCCGGAAGTCCTCGGGCGTCGAGTTGACGACGTCGTAGAAATCCGACTGGCTGGTCGGCACGAGGGTGCTGCCGTCGTCCCGCCGGAGGAACGCCGGCGCGTCCGTGCCCTCGATCAACTCGCGTTGTTCCTGCCACTCTTCGCCGGCGTAGACGAACGTGCCAAAGGAGAACCGGCCCGCGGCGAGCGCGTCGTGTTTCGACATGAACAGCCCCGCTTCCTCGGCGTTGAACTCCTCGTCGCTCACCCAGGCGATGGCCGCGATATCGTCCGCCTGGAGGAGGTAGAAATCCCAGGAGCGCGTCGCGTCGAACACCGCCCAGACGCTCCGGGGCCCGATGGTATGCACCTCGACGCTGAACGCCGGGACGATATGCGCGCCCTCGGGCTCCGGGACGAAGGTGGCGTCGTAGCCCGGCGCGCGGATGCCCCGGTCGTGGTAGGCCATCCCGTCCATGTCGATGTCGGCGTCGATCCGATCGATAATCCCCTGGACGGTGGCCCCGCCCTCCGACTCGAGGTGCTCGAGGAAGTCGGGAAACCGGGAGACGTCCGTCCACGGCAGTTCGTCGTCCGCGCTCATACGTGACGACCTCCCGGGGGATCGACTGCTCGGTCTCGATGCCCGCGACGCGGAGCCGTCCCGGCCGGATCGTGCGTGGTGCCGCCGACAGCGTCGTGCATATCTGGTACTGGGGGACGGCGAGGATTAGGCTTTCCGACCTCCGACAGCGGCTGCTTCTCGAGTTGTCGCTGATGGAGTCTCTATTCCGCGTAAACCGTCGCACATGTGGGTTCAATCTGTACTCCGCTTTCGGCTGTCAGGTAGACGCCGATACCGCCGGCCGACTTCTTGCCCCGGTCCTCACAGTTCGTCTCCGGCCAGGACCGCTCCGATGGACTGCCGTTATCCACTGCCACGGTGATCGTCGTCGGGGAGCCGGTAAATGGTTCAGTGTCCTCTTCGGCGCGTTCGCCCTCTAGGGTGAATTCCCGTTGGTAGAGTTCGTCTCCACCGTCATTTGTAACCGTCACGGAAAGCGTACGTGCTATCTTTTCCCTATTGTAGACTTCTACCTCGTGTGCGAGTTCTCTCGAATCGAGCACGCCCGCACACCCGGTGAGTACACTAATCGAAGCTGTTCCGCCCGCCGTGAGGAGTTCTCGACGAGTTTTGGAGGGAGTCATAGTGAAATACGGATAACCATATGACATAACATTTTGGACGTTCTACCGGTGATATCCGGTCTGACCAAGGCTCCCAACTCGGTAACAGCTATTTCGCGACCGACCATCCGCGGGCGTTCAGCGGATTCTCCGAACCGATCCGACAACAGCCATCGATCGGCGGGAGGGACGATCCGTTCCTCACTACGCGGTCGACTGGAATTGGGCGCTGGCGTCGGAGCGACACGTCTTTTTGACCGGGACGGGCAGTGTGAGGTATGGATCCAAAGCGGGAACTCACCAGCGTCGACCTCGCCGCCCTCGTTGGGGAACTCGGGGCCTACGAGGGGGCGAAGCTGGACAAGGCCTACCTCTACGGCGACGACCTCGTCCGGCTCAAGATGCGGGACTTCGACCGCGGTCGCACGGAACTGATCATCGAGGTCGGCGAGACCAAGCGGGCCCACACGGTCGCCCCCGAGCGCGTTCCCGACGCTCCCGGTCGACCGCCGCAGTTCGCGATGATGCTCCGCAACCGACTCTCCGGGGCCGACTTCGCCGGCGTCGAGCAGTACGAGTTCGACCGCATCCTCGAGTTCGTCTTCGAGCGCGACGACGGCACGACCCGAATCATCGTCGAACTGTTCGGACAGGGTAACGTCGCCGTCACCGACGGCGAGTACGAAGTGATCGACTGCCTCGAGACCGTTCGCCTCAAGTCCCGCACCGTCGTCCCGGGGTCGCGCTACGAGTTCCCCGACTCCCGGACGAATCCGCTGACGATCTCCCGCGAGGCGTTCGATCACGAGATGAACGACTCCGATACGGACGTCGTCCGAACGCTGGCGACGCAGCTCAACTTCGGCGGCTTCTACGCCGAGGAGCTCTGTACCCGCGCCGGCGTCGAGAAGGGACTGGACATTCCGGACGCCGACGAGGACGTCTACGATCGGCTCTACGAAGCGATCGAACGGCTCGCGCTCGACATCCGGAACGGAAACTTCGACCCGCGACTCTACCTCGAGGGCGGTGACGAAGACGACGAGGACGCCGAAAACGGAACGGACGGCGACGTTGACGACGCCGCGACCGGTGACGCCGACGCACACGTCGTTGACGTGACCCCGTTCCCGCTCGAGGAGCGCTCGGCGCTGGCCGCGGAGCCGTACGATTCGTTCCTGAGCGCGCTGGACGACTACTTCTTCCGGCTCGAGCTGGACGACGAGGAGGAGCCCGATCCGACCGATCAGCGGCCGGATTTCGGGTCAGAGATCGCCAAACACGAGCGCATTATCGAGCAACAACAAGGGGCGATCGAGGGGTTCGAGCAGGAGGCCGACTCGCTGCGCGAGCAGGCCGAATTGCTCTACGCCGAGTACGGACTGGTCGACGAGATCCTCTCGACGATCCAGAACGCCCGGCAGCAGGACCGCCCGTGGGACGAGATCAGGGAGCGGTTCGAGGAGGGGGCCGACCGCGGTATCGAGGCCGCCGAAGCGGTCGTCGACGTCGACGGCAGCGAGGGGACGGTCACCGTCGATATCGACGGCGAACGGATCGGTCTCGTCACGCAGCAGGGCGTCGAGCAGAACGCCGACCGGCTCTACACCGAGGCCAAGCGCGTCGAGGAGAAAAAGGAGGGCGCGCTGGCGGCCATCGAGAACACTCGCGAGGATCTCGAGGACGCCAAGCGCCGCCGCGACGAGTGGGAAGCCGACGACGGCGAGCCCGCGGACGACGAGTCGGACGAGGAGGGCGAGGACACCCAACGCGACTGGCTCGCGGAGCCGTCGGTTCCGATCCGCGAGAACGAACCGTGGTTCGATCGGTTCCGCTGGTTCAAGACGAGCGACGACTTCCTCGTGATCGGCGGGCGCAACGCCGACCAGAACGAGGAACTCGTCAAGAAGTACCTCGAGCCGGGCGACACAGTCTTGCACACGCAGGCCCACGGCGGCCCCGTCACCGTGCTGAAGGCGACCGATCCCAGCGAGGCCTCCTCGAGCGATATCGACCTCCCCGAGTCGAGCATCGAAGAAGCCGCCCGGTTCGCCGTCTCCTACTCGTCGGTCTGGAAGGACGGTCGCTACGCGGGCGACGTCTACGCCGTCGACTCCGATCAGGTCACGAAGACCCCCGAGAGCGGCGAGTACCTCGAGAAGGGTGGGTTCGCGATCCGCGGCGACCGGACGTACTACCGCGATACGCCGGTCGACGTGGCCGTCGGCATTCAGTGTGAGCCGTACACGCGAGTGATCGGCGGGCCGTCGTCGGCCATCGAGGACCGAGCGGTGACGACGATCGAACTCGAGCCCGGTCGGTACGCACAGGCCGACACGGCAAAGCGGCTCTACCGCACGTTCCGCGAGCGATTCGAGGACGAGACGTTCGTCCGCAAAATCGCGAGCCCCGACCGGATCCAGCACTTCATGCCGCCGGGCGGCAGTCGGGTTAGCGAGGAGTGAGTCGCGGCCCTGCGGTGACCTGCTCGGGTCGACGATGGCCGCGCGAACGAGAGTAGCGTCCATAGCTCGAACGGGCTGCACCTGCCGGGTTCACGGCTACACGGCCGACCGTGAATGCACCGCCCATGGTCGACATCGAAACGAACACCGACACGGAGCCGGCGCTCGGCACCGCGACGATCGTTTACGAGACGCCGAGCGAAGACGTCGAGCACGTCACCGTCGACAACGACCGGATCGCCTACTTTCAGGATCACTGGCTGTTCGCGTACGGGACCGACGACGACGGCAACGACGTCGTTCGTCGAGTCCCCAAGGAGAGCGTCCACTACGTCGAACGCTCCGTCGAGGAGATCGAGGAGACGTTCGAATCCGGCCTCGAGAAGGCGAAAGGGAAGCTCGAGGAACTCAGGGACTGACCGTCTGCGGTCCCTGCGTGCTCGAGCGTGAGTCGTGGACCGAGATTGGTCGCTGTCGAGTCGGCGGGTTCCGTTCCGGCCACCGGTTCGGTTGTGGAATCGAGACTGCGCCCGGACGACGGAGAAATCGGCGAATTCTCCGTGATGTCGTGCGCGACGTCCACACGCGCGGATCGTAGGGCACTTACCGACATCCCGAGAACCAACGGTCATGCAGATCAAAGACCGGGAGCAGGTCGAGGGTGGCCGTGAGCGGGTCACCGTCGTGCCGGAGAGCGTGGACGATCTCTGGCACCTGCAGTACGTCCTCGAGCCCGGCGATCGCGTCGCGGGCGACACGACCCGGCGCATTCAGCGCAACGACGACCAGATGCGGGATACGGGCGGCGAGCGCGAGCACATGTGGGTCGCCATTGCCGTCGAGACCGTCGAGTTTCACAAGTTCGCCAACCGGTTGCGGGTCGGCGGCGAGATCGTCGCCTGTTCGCGCGAAGATCAACTCGGCTTTCACCACACGCTCAACGTCGAGGCGCGCGACGAACTCTCGATCGAGAAGCGGTTCAAACCGGATCAGAAAGCTCGCCTCGAGGAGGCTGAGGAGGCCACGGAAAATCCCGACGTCGCCATCGCCACCGTCGAGGAGGGCCAGGCTCACGTCCACTCGGTCGCCCAGTACGGCACCGAAGAGCGAGCGACGATCACCGGGACGACCGGCAAGGGCGAGTACGCCCGCGGCCGCTCGGAGCTGTTCGAAGAGCTCGCGACGGTCCTCAAGCGCCTCGAGGTCGACGCGATCATCCTCGCCGGTCCCGGCTTCACGAAGCAGGACGCGTACAAATACCTCGAGGAGAACGAGCCCGAGGTGGCCGAGCTGATCACGATGGTCGACACGGCGGCCGTCGGCGACCGCGGCGTCCACGAGGTGCTCAAACGCGGGGCCGTCGCCGACGTTCAGGAGGAGACCCGTATCGAGAGCGAGGCGGAGTACATCGACGAACTCACTCGGCGGATGGCCGAGGGCGCGAAGGCGGCGTACGGCCCCGAACAGGTCCAGCAGGCCGCCGAGTTCGGCGCGATCGAACGACTGCTCGTCCTCGACGACCGATTACAGAAGGAACGCGGTCCCGACGGCGAGTGGGCGATCAGCGTCGACGACATCGTCCGGACGACGGAACAGAAAGGCGGCGACGTGACGGTCTTCTCGAGCGAGTTCCCGCCCGGTCAGCAGCTCTCCAATCTCGGCGGGATCGCGGCGCTGTTGCGGTATCGCCTCGAGTAGGCGTGCGACGACAGGGCATTTCCGTTATTCTACGTGTACTTCGTCGCTGGCCTCGATCAACTGGATCAGCACGGAGGCGAACAGCGAGCCCGAACTCCAGAACGCGGTCTCGTTGCCGTCGCCGATCACGCTCAGGAGGATGCTGTCGTCGTCGACGATAACGATCCGTCCCGACCGCTCGTCGTCCGATCGGTGTGGTGGCGGACGTTCCACGATGACGTTTTCGATGTCGGCGAAGCGGTCGTGAACCGCTTCCGTTCGACTGACGACGAGTACCGCGACGCCAGCCGCCGCGCGCTCCGCGATGGCGCGTTCGACCGAGTCGGTGACGAGTTCCGGGAGACGAGTCCCGAAGACGATCCGATCCGCCGCCTGTGAGAGGATATCGGCGGTTCGATCGTCGACCCGGTCGCGACCGCGAACCGTCCAGATGTCCTCCTGCGTCTCCTCGCCAGTCGGCTCGTTCTTGACGGTTTCGACGTACTCGAAGGCCCGATCCCGTTCGCGCTCAAACTGGGTCCGGAGGGTGTCCCGCGCCTCGTCGACGCTGACCGGCCGGTACCGGATCGGGTTCGACTGCTGGACCTCGAGCAGGCCGCGATTCTCCAGGCTCTCCGCGACGCTGTAGACCTGCGAGCGCGGGACGTCCGTGATCTCGGCGACGTCTCTCGCCGTTCCCGCGCCGAGCCGGTGGAGCGCGATGAACACTTTGGCCTCGTAGCTGGTAAGCCCCAGCTGTTCGAAGGCGTCGACGGCCTCGTTCCGATCGCCGCTCACTTCTCGTCACCCTGCTCGGAGACGGTCCCGCCATCGCTCGCAGTCGCCGGTTCCGACCGCGCACCCGACGCGTCGAACGAGACGTCGGGGCCGAAGTACCGCGTCCACAGGACCAGCAGCGTCGGGAGGACGACGACGCTAGCGAGGAACGCATAGGTGATCGTCAACCCGGTGATGATCCCGAACTGCCGGAGCGCGGGGAGGATTGCGAAGGCGAGCGTTCCGAAGCCGCCGACGGTGGTCGCGGCACTGCCGAGCAGCGCGCCCCCGGTGCCGGTGACGGTCGTTTGCAGCGCCGACCAGACGTTCCCCTGGCGCTCGAGCTCGAGCCTGTAGCGTTCGCTGATGTGAATGCTGTAGGCGACCCCGAGTCCGACGGTGAGGCTCGTGATCATCCCCGTCAACACGTTGAATGGCATGCCGATGAGGTACATCGTCCCCAGGATCCAGCTGACGGAGAACGCGACCGGCAGCAGGGTCACGGCACCCAGCGAGGCGCTGGCACCGGTCAGCCAGTAGGCGATCGTGAGGAACAGGAACACCGCGACGAGCGTGATCACGAGACTCTCGAGGACGGTGTCTAACAGGTCCTGTTCGACGATGTGGCTGACGATCGGATCGCCGGTTGCGGTTGCGGTCCAGCTACCACCGCTCCCGTCCTCGAGATCGTCGGCGAGCGTCCGCATCTCGCTGGTCGTCTCGCTGGCGGTCGCGTTCCCCTGGACGGCGACGATCATCCGAGCCGACTGGTACTCTCCACCGTCGGTCCGGTGGAGGACCTGACTCGCGGACTCCCCGTCGACCTCGAAGAGCTGATCGTACAGCGCCGAGACGTTCTCGTCGGGGACGCCGTCGTCGTCGGTGTCGGCAGCGTTGAAGGATTCGTTGAACGATTCGTTCTGTCTGGCGGCCCGCTCCATCGTCGAGAGCGGGTCCTGGATGTCGGCTTCGCCGGTCGCTAACGTGTACGCGATGCCGTCGTCGGTCGCGGCGTCGGTCCGCGTCTCGTTTAGCTCCGCGAGGAACTCGTCGTCGTCGACACCACCCTCGACGAGTATCTGTGCCTGACTGTCCTCGCGCTGGAAGTGCTGATTGACGAACTCGAGGTCGTCCTTGGCGTGGTACTCGCCGGGAGCCATCCCGCCGGGTAGGGTTTCGGTCCACGCCGGGGGACTCTCGGCGAGGAAGTCTTCCTGCTGGAAACTGGTGTCGACCTGGGTCGCCCCGTATGCACCGCCCGCGGTGAGCAGGACGACGACGAGGATGACGGCGAGGGGAATCCGACGAGCGGCGGTCGAGCCGACCGTCAGAACGTCACTGAAGCGGCCGCCACCGGTCCCGAACGCCCGCTTTCGGCGGTCGAAACCGCGGGACTCGAGAAACTCGTCGATCTCGATCTTGGCGGCCGGGATCAGCGCGCCGAAGACGATCAGCGCGGCGACGATGCCGACGGAGCTGACGACCCCGAACTCGCGGATGGGGCCGATCGGACTCACGAGATTCGAGAGGAAGCCGATGACGGTCGTGGCCGTCACCCAGACGAGGGCGGCACCCACGCCGCCCAGCGCGATTGTCATCGAGCCGCGGACGGTTCCGCCGGTGCCGTCGGTTTCGCGTTGCTCGCGGTGGCGCATAAAGACGTGAATCGCGTAGTCGATCGACAGACCGATCAGGAGGACCGGCACCGCGACGAACATCTGGTTGAACGCGATGTCCGCCCAGCCCATGAAGCCGAACGTCCAGACGAGGACGGCGACGATGCCGACGACCCCGAGGACGATGTCCAGCGGGTCGCGGTACGCGATCAACAGCGCGACGACGACGAACAGCATCGCGAGCGGGCCGACGATAGCGAGGCTGTCGCCCATCGATCGGTTGATTTCGTCGGTGATGACGCCGCCGCCGAAGACGAGGTACTCCTGGTCCTGTGTCTCTGCCAGCTCGCGAATCTCGAGTTGACTGTCGATTATCTCATCGCTGACCGCGCCGCCGCCCATGCCGCCCGCGCCGTCGCCGGCGGTCGACTGGCTGATCGACGTCATTCGGGTGTCGGCCTGCGTACTGCCCGGTTCGTAGGAGGACGGCATGAACGCGATCGCGACGTTGTCCTCGGCGCTCTCCCCCGACAGCGTCCGCTCGAGGAGCCGCTCGTACTCGTCGTCGCTCAGGTCCTCGAGGGCCTCGATCTGGGCCTCGAGAGACGGCTGCGCTCGGATGGCCCCGTCCCCGGACGCGGCGGTGGTGTTGTTCCCGTCCTCCTGGCGCTGCTGTCGTTGCGCGCCGGTTTCGTTCCGTTCGGCGGCCCGCTCGCTTCTGATCGCGCTGATCGCGACGACGTTCTCGACGCCGCTGATCGACTGATTCTCGACGAGCGTCGAGTTGATCGACTCGTCGGCTCGCAGTTCCTGCTGGAACTCGAGCGACGAAATCAGGGATTCCTTCTCGAGAACGTTGTCGCCGCGCACGATCAGCTGCACGCTGGTCGTGTTCTCCCGCTGTTCGCTCGTGAAGTTCTCGTCGATGCGCTCGAGGGCCTTCGCCTCCTCGGATTCGCTCTCGAACTGGGAGAGCGAGGAGTCGTCGTCGACCATCGGCATCCCGGCTCCGACGAGCGCCGTCAGGAGCAGGAGGACCACGAGAACGATCCGCGTGTGCCCGGTGATGGCGTCTGCGATCCGTTCGGGGACGCTCATTCGATGACCTCGCTGTTCGCGCGGGCGAATTCGGTGGGGACCATGCTGTTGTTACGATCCTACAAACTCGGCTGTATATACGTGTTTGGAAGTCACGTCAACGGTTCTGAACATCCGCGCGCCTCACGACGGCCTCGAAGAGCGAGGTCGATCCGGAGCGAAAAACGGAGCCGTCGACACGGTCGTGACTGCGATGATTGGTCGACGACGATTACGTAATCGAGACCGTCTGGAGGTCCTCGGCGAACCGGACGTCGCCGTCGTAGTGGCTACCGATCGACTCGAGCATCTCGTCGTGGCGGCCCTCGGTGTGGGGATAGAGATGGGTCAGGTAGACTCGGCCGATCTCCCGGCCGGCCAGTTCCCGGCCGAGCGTGTCGGGCGTCGGGTGGTTCGAGACGTCGACGTCGTCGGGAAAGGAACAGTCGTGAGCGAATATCGCCGAGCCTTCGGCGAAGTTCGCCAGTCCCGCGAAGGCCTCGCTGTCGCCGCTGAACGTGAAGAGATCGCCGAAGCGGTAGGCCAGACACGGCAGCGAGTGGCGAGTTTCGTAGGCGGAGACGTCGAATCCGGCGACGGAAAACTCGCCGGCGACGACCTCGCGAACCTGTATCTCGAGTTTGTCCTGCATGTACTCGTAGACGTCGAGTAGGTCGTCGACCAGCGCCTTGGTCCCTTGCGGGCCGACGATCTCGAGGTGCTCCTCGCCGGCGAGCCAGCGGGCTTTCATCAGCGGGAGCAGATCGGCCACGTGATCGAGGTGGTGGTGTGTCAGGAGAACCGTCGAGACGTTCTCGTAGCCGACGCCGGACTGCTGGAGCCGCTGGAGCGAGCCGGCACCGCAGTCGATCAGCAGCGTCCGGCCGTCCTCCTGCACGAGAATCCCCGCCTGAAAACGATCCCCCGTAGGCATGGCGCTTCCAGTACCGAGAAAGGTGACACGCATACGAGGGTGTGGAACGCCCGAGCCGATAAGGGTACCTTTCGTCCTCACCCTGCCCCTTGTTTGCCTGGACAGTCGGCCCGGTTCGACGGCGACCCGCTGTGCGTCAGGACTCGAGACCGATGACGAATCATCTCGACTGAAGCCAGATTATTTCCTATACCACGTTTCACGGCAGTGATCGCCCAGTCTCGCCTCGCATTCGAACCATTATTCTATACATTATATATTGCACGCTACTCTCGAGACAATTGCTCCACACTTTTACAGTATACTGTCGCTATATCTCTCGTATGTCTATACTGGCAGCTGTCGATGCGACAAATGAACACGACTCTGTCGTCGAAACCGGACACAGTTTGGCTTCTGCCTACGAGACGACGCTCTCCGTTCTCCACGTCGTCTCACAGGACGCGTTCGAATCCCGCAAGGAGACCGTCGAACGCGTCTCGGACGTACAGGGATACAGCAAGTCCCAACGTGCCGAAGCCGCAGCAAACGTCGCCAACGAGGTCGTCGTTGGGACGCTCGAGGACGTCAACGTCGAGACGATCTCGACGCTCGGGCGCATTGGTGAGCCGGACCCATCGATTCTGGACGTTGCCACCGATATCGATGCCCGATACATTGTTATCGGCGGCAGGAAGCGCTCACCCACCGGAAAGGCCTTGTTCGGAAGCACGACCCAATCCGTCCTTCTCGAGGCAGACCGGCCGGTCGTGACGGTGATATCGAACGAAGAGTAGTCGCGGACCGAAGCGCTAACTCGAGGCAGTCACACTGGAATCGTCGGGCGTTGGTGAGTCGGGTTCGGTGATACGCACGCGCTTGATGCGTGTGTTGTCAACGCGTTCGATGGTTAGATCGACGCCGTCGTAGGTGAACGTCTCGCCGGGTTCGACCAGCCGCCCGGCGCGATTGAAGAGAAAACCGGCGATCGTCTCGAACTCTTCTCCCTCCGGAAACTCGACGCCGATCACGTCGTTGACGGCTTCGATGTTTACCTCACCGTCGACGTGAGTCGTCAGATCATCGACGGTCTCAATGGGTTCCGCTTCCTGTGTATCGAGTATCTCGCCGACGACTGCTTCGACGATATCTTCGGTTGTGACGATCCCTTCGGTCGTCCCGAACTCGTCGATAATGACGACCTGTTCGACGCGCTCGTGACGCATCTCGCGGAACAGGTCGTCGATTTGTTTGCTCTCCGGGACGTGCAGCGTCTCCTCGATACGGGCCTCGAGTGAACCGTCTCCAGCCGGTTCGCCGTACTGGTGGTCACGGACGAGATCGCCGAGTGCGACGACGCCGACGACGGTGTCGAGTCCGCCCTCGTACACCGGTAAGCGGGTGTGGCCGCTCTCGACGCACTTCTCGACGGCGTCGTCGACCGTCGACGTTCGAGGGACGCCGGTGACGTCTAACCGCGGCGTCATCACCTCTTTCGCGATAGTGTCGTTGAATCGGAGCACCCGCTGGAGCATTTCGCGCTCGTCGGCCTCGATGATGCCCTCGTTTTCGCCGGTCCGTATCAGGTTCCGGATCTCCTCGCGGGTCACGTACGAGGATTCGACGGTGGTGCCGCCGCCGCTCAGTCTGTTGACGATGCGGGTCAGCCTGTCGAACGTGACCACCAGCGGATAGAGAGCGTATTTCGAGACGCGCAGCGGCCGAGCGACGGTGAGCGCCCACGATTCCGTGTTCTCGATGGCGTAGGACTTCGGAGCGCTCTCACCGAACAGCAGGACGACGGCCGTCACGCCGAACGTGGCCGCCAGTACCGCCTGGCCCTGTCCGATGTACATCGCGAGCAGCCCGGTCGCGATCGACGACATCGCGATGTTGACCAGATTGTTCCCGACGAGGATCGTTATCAGCAACCGATGAGGGTCCGCTTTCAGCGTCTGTACGATGTCGGCGCCGGGCGAACCGTCCTCGACGAGCGCCTCGATTCGGTGCTGAGCCAGCGAGAACATCGCGATCTCCGCCGAGGAGAAGAACGCCGACAACAGCAGCAACACGAGAAGCGTCCCGATGCCGGCGACGGCCACGAGATCCGACGGGAGATCGACGCCGGCGGCGTTCAACGCGGCGATTATCTCGAGGCTAGACATGGAATTCAGTCACCTACTGAGTCGGTGTTCGCGGATCCGGGGAACTCGGTTTCGTCCATCGCCGACGCGTCCGACACGGACTGCTCGTCTTCGTCATCCGGGAAGTAACACGCTGCCCGATGGCCCTCACCACCGGCCTCGCCGACGGCCGGTTCGTCCTCCCAGCACGACTCCCGGGCCTTCGGACAGCGCGGAGCGAACGTACAGCCCGAGGGGAGATCGACCGGGTCCGGCGGCTCGCCCTCGAGCAGGACGCGAGTTCGATCGGCGGTCGGGTCTTTCTCCGGCGCAGCCGAGAGCAGCGACGAGGTGTAGGGATGTTTGGGCCGGGTCGCGATGCGATCGACATCACCCTCTTCGATGATCCGGCCGAGGTACATGATGGCCAGCCGGTCCGAGACCTGCATCAGGCTCGCGAGGTCGTGAGAGATGTAGACGATCCCGATGTCCTCGGTGTCGGCGAGCCCCCGCAGCAGGTTCAGCAGGTTGACCTTCAGCGAAACGTCCAGCATCGATGCCGGTTCGTCACAGATCAGGAAGTCGGGGTCCAGTACGAGCGCCTTGGCGACCGCCACGCGCTGGCGCTGCCCCCCCGAGAGTTCGTGAGGGTGGTTATCGAGAATCTTCTCGGCGGGGGTCAGCCCGACCTTCTCGAGTGTCTCGACGATGGCCTGCTCCTTCTCGTCGGTGCGGTAATCGTGGATCGTCAACGGTTCGCCGACGAGTTTACGGACGGTCTGGCGGGGATTGAGCGAGTCGAACGGATCCTGGAAGACGATCTGGACCTTTCGCCGGAACTCCTGGAGGTTGCCGTCCTGATAGTACTCGTAGGGCTCCCCGTCGAACGTCATCTGACCGCCCGTCGGATCCTCGAGGAGCGCTATAGTCTCGCCGAGCGTCGACTTCCCGCAGCCACTCTCCCCGGCGACGCCGAGCACCTCCGAGCGGCGGACGGACAGCGAGACGCCGTCGACTGCCTTCACGCGATCCGGGTCTTCGCCGCGGAACTTGCTCAGCAGCGGTTGGCTCTGCTCGTAGTGCTTCTCGAGGTCACCCGTCTCGAGGATGACTTCACCGCGGTCGGACTCGGCGTTCCCGTCGTCGGGGATGTTCCACGTCTCCGGCTCGTCCGCGTCCCGTCGGAGCTGGGCCGCCTCCTTGACGCGGTGGCAAGCCGATCGGTGGTTTCGGTTAGGGAGATCGACCAGCTCCGGATGGGACTCTCCGCACTCGTCCGTGGCGAATGGACACCGGTCCTCGAAGACGCAGGCCGTCGGCTCCCGATTCAAGTTCGGCGGCGAGCCGGGGATCGCAACGGGGTCTTCGTCCTCGTCGATCTCCGGGAAGGAATTTTTCAGTCCCATCGTATAGGGGTTGGTCGGATTGACCAGTACGTTGTCGACGCTGCCCTGCTCCATCACCTTCCCGCCGTAGAGGATAGACAACTCGTCGCAGGTCTCGGCGATGACGCCGATCTCGTGGGTGATCAACAGCAGGGAGCTGTCCATCCGCTCTTGGATCTCCAAGATCTTGTCGATGATCTTGTCTTGAACGATAACGTCCAGACCGGTCGTCGGCTCGTCGGCGATGATGAGGTCTGGCTCGAGGGCCAGCGCCATCGCGATGGTGACCCGCTGGCGCATCCCGCCGGAGAACTCGTGGGGGTAGTCGTCGATTCGGTCCGGGTCGAGGCCGACGATCTCGAACAGTTCGCGGACGCGGTCGTACGCCTTCGTCTCCGTGACGTTACGGTGGGTGTGGATCGCCTGTGCGATCTGGTCGCCGGTCGTCATCACGGGATCCAGCGAGTCCATCGCGCTCTGGGGGATATAGGCGATGTCCTCCCAGAGGATGTCCCGGCGCTCAGCGTCGGAAAGCGACGTGAGGTCCGTTCCGTCGAACTCGATAGTACCGCTCTCGACGGCCCCGTTGTTCGGGAGCAAGCCGAGCAGCGCCTCCGCGACGGTGGACTTCCCGGAGCCGGACTCCCCGGCGAGGCCGTAGTTGACGCCCTCGTCGATACTGAACGAGACGTCGTTGACGGCGTGGACTGGTTCGTCGTCGGTCGCGTACGTGACTTTGAGATCTTCGACGTTGAGTAGCGTCATTGGTTGGTCTGAATTTCGGGATTGATGACTTCCTCGTAGGCACGTCCGATGAGGAACACCGAGGTGGTTATCGCGGCGATACCGACGGCCGGTGGGAGCACCCACCACCACGCGACGCGCATGTTCCCCGACGCGAACACCTGCCGGAGCATTCGGCCCCAACTGGTCATCGTCGGGTCGCCGAAGCCGAGGAACGCCAGGCTCGCCTGCGCCGCGATCGCCCAGGCGACGCCGTAGGCGGTGTAGAGGAAGCCGATGGGCAACACGTTCGGCGCGACGTGGTACAGCATCGTCCGCAGGTCGCTCGCGCCGCTGGCTCGAGCGGACTTGACGAACGTTCGCTCGCGGACCGATAGCACCTCGGAGCGGACGACCCGCGCCGGCATCTTCCAGAGGAAGCCGGCGATGATCGCCGTGATCAGCCAGATGTTCGGCGTCATGAACGTCAGCAAGAGCAGTGCCATCGGCATGAACGGCAGCGAGAACGTCAGGTCGGTCAGCCGCATCAGGAGTTCGTCGATCCAGCCGCCGTAGTAGCCGCTGACGACGCCGACGGCGAAGCCGAGCGCGCCCGTCCCCAGGCCGCCGAACAGGCCGACGATGAGGGTCGGCCGTGCGCCGGCGAGGAACTGGCTCAGCACGTCTTTTCCGTAGGCCGTCGTCCCGAAGTAGGCGTCCACGCTCGGGGCCGAGAGCCGGAGCACGGAGTCGGTGTCGCCGCGAACGGTGTGCTCGATCGGATCGTGTGGAGCCAGGAACGGCCCGAACAGTCCGAGGAACACGAACGCCGCGACGACGAGTATGCCGGCGAACGCCAGCGGGTCCCGTCGCAGGAACGCGAACTGATCGCGGACGTGCGTCCACAGTGCGTCGACGCGCTTGTACAACTCCGCCTTGGGTTTCGTTTCGGTACTCATGCGGAGCCACCTCCGTTCGTCGAGACCGTTGGATCGAAGTACGCGTAGAGGACGTCTGCAGCAAGGTTCGCGAGGATGACTGCCAGCGCCATGATGAAGACGGCGGCCTGTACCAGCGGATAGTCCTGCTGCTGGATGGCTAACACGAGCTCGCGGCCGATACCCGGCCAGCTGAAGACGACCTCGAGCAGGATGAGTCCCTGGAAGATCATGCCGAGACGGAGGGTGAAGTACGTCAGGATGGGCAGCATCGAGTTCCGGCCCGCGCGGGCCAGCTGTTGCATCTCCGAGAGCCCCTTCGCCCGATGGAGCTTGAGAAACTCCGATCCCCGCTTCTCGATGACGCCGTTGCGAGCGAGCAGCAGGAAGTCGCCGCTGTAGTAGAGGACGGCGACGGTGAACGGCAAGAGGTAGTGATGGAGGAAGTCCAGCGAGAGGAAGGTCTCGAGGTAGCCGTCCGGCGTCGCCCTGATCGATCGCATCCCGAGCGCGGGAACGATCTCCAGGTTGTACGCGAAGACGATGATGAAGAAGATCGCCGTGATGAAGACGGGAGTCGAGCGGAGCAGCGTCGTCGAGACGATGCTGAACTTCTCGAGGCGGCTCCCGCGGTTCCAGCCGGCGTACATCCCCAGGAGCGAGCTCAGAATCGCCGTCGTCACCAGCGCCGGAATCAACAGGATCAGCGAGTTTATCAGCCGGGGCTCGAGGACGTCCCAGACCGGTTGGCTTCGCAGGATGGAGTAGCCGAACTGGAAGGTCAGCAGGCTTCCGAGGTAGTTGACATACTGGACCCAGATCGACTGATCGAGGCCGTACATCGCCCGGATCTCGTCGATCTGCTCCTGATTGAGGTTCCCCGAGGTGACGAGGGCCTCGAAGGGACTTCCCGGCAGGAGCCGCAGGACGACGAAGATGACCGAGACCGCGACCAGCGTCAGCAGAACGGAGATCACGAGCCGCTTGAGCAGGAATCGCTGGAACTTCGTCATCGGTTCCCCTCCGAGCAAGTGATCGCGGTGTCGTTCGCTGTCCGTGTCATCGCGCCGGCCGACTCGTGGCAGTCGAGTAACGCGCTCTCAGCCCGAACGATGGCGGGGGCGAGGTGCCGATTCGTCTTCGGTCGGTTTCGTTCCCGTCGGGTTCGCGGGGGCAGGTCGGTGGTGTGGTACATTGGTTTCCGTCTGTTCATGAGAAGTCGGGCTGATCGAGATCCGAACGCCGCTTGTGGGTGTTTTCGGGCTTGAGACGCTCGACGAACGCGCCCCAGGCGTCGCCGTTGGGGAATCGAAGGTTGTCATCGCCGTCCCAGGTGTAGCCAGCCTGCTCGAGGATGGTTCGCGCTTCCTCGACGTCGTAGCTGTAATCGGTCGCGTCGGGGTTGTGCCACTGGGTGAGCGACGAGATCAGGTTCTCTCCGGACGGGACCGTCGCCTGCCCGTAGAGGAAGTCCTCGACGAACCCTTCCGAGTCGACCGCTTTCGCCAGCGCGACGCGCAACTCCTTGTCCCGGATCGGCGGGCAGGAGAACATGAGCTTCGCGTTCAGCGGCGCGTAGCTACCGACGGTCATTTTCTCGATGCCGCCGGTATCGGCCGCGCGGTCGGCCTGCAGGGTCGAGAGCGTCGTCCCGATGGCGTCGATCGAACCGCTCTGGAGCGAGCCGATCAGCGCGTCGACGTTGCTCACGTTGATCCAGATGACGCTTTCGACACCGGGGCCGCGCTCGGCCTGTTCGCCGAGCGCGTCGGCCCGCCAGTCGTCGTCGAACATCCAGTGGCTCTCGTTGTTCGAGGCCTCGAACCGGGTCCCCTGCTCCCAGTCTTCGAACTGGAAGGGGCCGGTGCCGACGGGAGCGTCCGGGTTGTGCTGGGACGGGTTGTCGACGTCCTCCCACCGGTGTTTCGGGAGGATGACGCTCCGGACGACCCGCTGAGTCATGAACGAGGCGTCGGGGTTCGACAGGTTGAACCGGACCTCGTGATCGCCGAGTACCTCGACGGACTCGATCGGTTCGTAGAACGGCACCTGACTCGTCGAGGAGTATTCCTCGTACAGTTCGACGGTGAACTTCACGTCCTCGGCGGTGAACGACTCGCCGTCGTGCCACTCGACGCCCTCGCGTAGCGTGAGTTCAACGGTCGTATCGTCGACGAAACCGCCGCCGGTCGCCAGCGCGGGGACCACGTCCAAATCGGGTGTCGCGTCGAATAATCCGTCGTAGATGAACGTGAGTCGGTTGGCCTCCGCGCCGCCGGCGGCCCACGGCAGGTTCAGCGAGTTCATCGACGTGGTGACGCCCTTGACGTAGGTCCGGTTGTCCGTCTCGGGCTGGAGGTTGACCTCCGTCCAGACGAACGAATCCATCGTCGGGCCGTTGCCCGGCGTTTCGACGTAGCCGCTCCACCGCTCCGTGTTCACCGCCGTGATGATGTTCGGGTACAACGTGATGAGCGCCCCGACGTCTTCGGCGAACAGTTCCTGTGCGCGGTCGACGAGTTCTTCGCGCTTTTCGCGATCGGTCGTCTGGGCCTGTTCCGTGAGAACCTCTTGGAGTTCGGGATTGTGGTAGTTGTCGTAGTTCGAGAGCGATCCCTCGGTCGCGCGCATCAACAGCGGGTTCGGATCGAGTCCCCGCTGCGGGTCGGGCCCGTGCGTGCTCATCGAGATTATCGCCTCGAGTCCGCGCGTTTCCCAGCTCTGGGCGTACAGCTGGTTCAGCGGACGGTCGTTGAGTTCGACGGCGATACCCAAATCGTCGAGCCCCCGCTTGACCATCAACGCGTGCTCGCGCATCCACGGATCGTCCTCGCTCGAGAACTCGACGGGGAACCGGTCGAGCACCGCGCCGGCCGTCGCGCTGTAGTCCAGTGGCGGTGACTCGGCGTCGATGGTCTCCCACTCCCGCCAGTACTGTGTCTCGACGGTCTCCGGGATGCCATCGGGCACGTCCGGCTCGAGACTTTCGCCACGACTACCGCTACAGCCCGCGAGTGCGCTCGTTCCGAGCGCCGCGGCGGCCGTGGCGATGTAGCCACGTCGTGTGAGTCGGTCGCCAACCCCAGCGACTGAACTGTCATTATCTTCTTTCGGCGTCATCCACTCCCACGTTACGAGGTAACTAGGTTCGTTCTACTCCCGATAGCGACCGATATCTATCGAATTTTAAATAGGGGTGGATAAAATGCGACCGGCCGCCTTCGAAATCGCCTCCGACCGTTGTCACTCGCGAGGACCGTAGATGAGTTCGAGCAAGGTTCGCTCGGCAGTCCTGAGTCGTTCGTTGACTGTCGACTGTGTGACATCGAGTTCGTCGGCGAGGTCAGTCTCCGAGGCTCCTCGAGGAACGTCGAAATAGCCGTGAGTGTACGCCGTCTCGAGGACCATCAACTGGTCGTCGGTGAGTTTCGAGACGAGGACCTCCGTCAATCGCCCGCTATCCAGTGGTTCGCCGGGTTCCTCGTTCTGAGTGACTGACACTAGCTCGAACTCGCCGAGGGTCTCTTGGATTTCGTCGGCCATCGAACGGAACTGATCCCAGTCCCGCGTGGTTGCCACGACTTCGAAAACGTCGTTCTGGAGGACGATACGGGTCGGAATCGCCTCCTGACGCAGAATCAAACTCAGAATGTACGGGTACGATTCGTTCGCGAGAATGGTGAGTCGACGGATCTCGAGATCGGCGGACGCGGTCGGAATCTCGCTACTGTAGAACAGCGAGACGCCGGAGATGCCCTCGAGGACGGTTTCGGGGTCGAAATCGACGTTCGACGCGACGGTCAGCGACTCGATCCACGTCCCGTCTTCGACGTAGAACGCGTTGTCGAGTTCGATACTCCGGACGTCATCCAGCTCTCGATGGAGCGTTTCTATCACGCCCGTCGGCACAGTCGTGAACTCGACGCGTAGAATTGGGGGTCCCTCCTACCGAGAAAAGTCGGATCCGGTCATATATAGCTCACGCTTATCGCGGTCAGGTCACCAGCGGCCAGTAGACGAGCCACGAGACGGTAGCGACACCGAGCGAGAGTCCCATCGTCACGAGGCCGAACGAGGCGATATCGCGGTGTGAGAGCGGTCCGCGATCCATCGACACCAGTACCGCCGTCGTATTGAACGGAAGGATCGTCGTTGAACCGACGACTAGCAAGACGGCGAGTGCGAGAAACAGTCGGTCGATACCGAAGACGCTCGCGAACTCGAGGACGATCGGGAGGGCAACGACGATCGCCGCCGAGCCGGTCGAAAACATGATACGGATGCCGACAGCGATGGCGATCAGCACTGCGACGATCTGCCAAGGGGCGAGCACCGCGAACGGGATCCATCGCGCGAGTACGTCGATGACCGCCGTGATCGTCCCAGTCGCTTCCATGACATCCAGAATCGATAACATCGCACCGATGAGGAAGATGATCCCCCAGCTCACATCCGCAATATCCTCGGCCGTGATGACGCCCACAGACGGAATCGAGAGCACTACGACCGCCGCGACGGCCGGCAGCACCGTCGGAAGCCCGACGAACGAGCCGACGATCCAGGTTACGACGGCCCCAGAGAGGACGATTCCCACGAGACGCTGCTCGCGAGTCAGCGTGGTTGTCCCGTTGCCGTCCGTCTCCAGTTGTGTGGCGTTTTTCATATCGGTCGTCATCTTCATCTCTTCGTCGCCGATCGCAAACAGGCCCGCACAGAGCGCTGCCAACGTATAGAGGAGAATCGTCGGTGGAAGCATCAACACGGCCCAGTCGACCCAGGTTATCGGCCGCACCGACGTCGCGATGATTTCGGAGGTGACCAACGCCATTCCGCCACCGGTCATCAGCGCCATCGACGCGATCGGGTTGACGTGGCCGAGGATGAGAAACGCTGCGCTCTCAAACCCGCTGTCGGCGTCCAGTTCGAACGCAGCCGTGAGCTGCTTCACGATCGGGATAAACGTTACCGCGCGGGCCATCGCGGAGGGCATAACCAGTGCCAGCGCGAGGACGCTCCCAGCAACTGAGCGCAACGCACGGCGCGGCGTACTGTCCGCAGTCAGTACGCGTCTCGCTAGCTGTCGATCGAGACCGACACTCGTCGTCGCGTCACCCAGCAACAGGAGGAGTAGCAAAAAGAACACGAGCGTCGATGTGAAACCCGTCGCCGCCGCACTGAACGAACTGACGGTCCCCAGTACGAACAGCAAGGTGACGCTGAGAATACTCGAGACGACGTACGGCACGGGCCGAGTCAGCCACAGCACGAGCGCAGACAGGAAAACTGCCAGTGTGCGTTGCCCCTCGACGGTGAGGGCCGCCGGTGGAGTGACTGTCGTACCGACCACGAGGACGATGGTGGCCGTGAGTAACCCGAGGGATTGCCGCGACAATAGCGCCGTCACCAATCTTGTCCGCGTACCGAACCGATCACCCATTATCGGCATCATCGCCGCTCTCGCTGAAGAATCTGGTGACACCGCCGCCGCCAGCGAGACCGTGATCAGGACACAACTATCTCGAAGCACCCCTCGAACTGAACCAATTGCAGACGAAACGACGGCAGTCGAGCCAGAAAGTGGGAAGACCGAACCCGGAACAGCCGAATCGTTCGTCTGTGGACGGTTTGGTTGCTCGTCCGACGATCAATCAGACGTGAGAGATCCGAACCAGGATAGCCATCAATGTGAGATTCAACGAGACAGCCATCGACGTTTCCTCAAACCCGCCGGCGGTCACGAAGACGACGCTGTACCGGGTCGTCGGCTGGATCCTGCGTCGCCAGTCTGCTGGTCGTCGGCGTCTACAGTCTCCTGTGAGTCCTCGAGGTCGCCGGCATGCTTCCCGGGCGCTGGCTGTCGACGGTGTGCTCGGCGTCGCCGCCACCGGCGTCCTCTTCCTCATCCTTCTCGTCCCCCTCTACTACGTGGCCCGAGCGACCGATCGCTGACCCGAATCGGTCGACCGCGTCGTCGGTGCTCGGCCTTCCGGCCGTCCCGAGCTTTCGGCGGATTTATCGCCCCGTCGACCCGACCGACGAGTACGAATACCCCCATGACAGTCGTTCTTGCCGGCGTCGGCGCCGACAGCACGAACGTCGGCGCGTTGGCTCCCCTCTACGACGACGACCGCTTCGAATACGTCCCGATCCCGGAGAAGACCCCCGACACGGCGGAGTCGGAAACCCTCGGCTCGTGGACTCTCCGTGCCGATGACGGGACCGCAGCGGACCTGACGACCCGTATCACGCCTCAGCCGGTCCACGACGGGACCGAATCCGTCACCGGCGACGAACTCGAGGGGTGGCCGCTCCACCGCGATCCGAACTTCGAGGCGCTGACCTACGGCGAACACCGGACCAGCGGCTACGTCTCGCGGCTCCGCGCGCTCGAGCCGGGGGACGTCGTCGGCTTCTACGCCGGACTGCGTCGACCGGGCGGGGAGCGCGCCCACCGCTACCTGATCGGGTATTTCACCGTCGAGGAGGTGGTCGTCGTCGGCCCCGAAATGTCCCCCGACGAGCGCGAGGCGATCCTCGACGCGCATCCGGAGAACGCGCACGCGAAACGCGCTCGGGGCAGCGATCTCTACCTCGAGAAGCCGGTCGTCATCGTCGACGGCCGCACGCCCGGCGGACTCTTCGAGCGGGAGCCGATCCGGCTCAGCGACTACTACGTCGCGGCGGGCAACGAACGACCGCAGTACTACCTGCGCGACGAAATCGCGTCCGAGTGGAACGTCCGCGCCGGCGGTTCGAACATGATGTTCAAGCCGGCCTATCGCTGTGCGCTCTCGGGGTCGGCATTTCGGGATCTGGTCGGAATTCCGGGAGCGCGGGCGGTCGATCAGCCCGGTCACACGTGAGCGCGACGTCACGCGAGGGGATACTATCGGACGGGCGGCGACGGAGCGATGCGAACGCTCCCGCTCGCCGTCGTCACGACCCGCCCTCGATCCGACCGAGAACCGACGCGAGGTCGTCGAAGGTTTCTCCCCGCGTTACCGCGCCTCGGGACCGCGGTACTCGACGACGTCGTGTGCGTCCAGTCGCGGGAGGTGGTTGTGGACCAGTGCGATGGTGATCGTTCGTCGGGCGGCGGGCCCGGATCCGCCGCCCTCGAGGTCGCGATCCGACGAGGCGATGCAGTGGGCCAGTTCTTCGAACATCCCTCGCCCGACTGTCCGAAGTACGTCGAGAACGGACCGGCGCGTCGGGTGCGAACTGAGCGTCCAGACCGTCTGCGGCTCGAGGATCTTCGATTGGAACTGGAACAGACGATTTCCGTTCTCGCGAACCGCCACAGTGATATCCCCGACCCAGTGAGGATCGGTTCGTCGATTCGATGCCGGCGTCTCACCGTTCAGTATCGATCGGTTTCATGTAGCGATACGTCAAAGGACGGGGCAGTGACGACTTCCGACGACACGACGCGGCGACACGAGCGCGTCGAGCGCCACGCGACGCCCGGGCCGCGCAACTCACTGGCCCACTGGACCACCGCCCGCGGCCCCCTCCGGGTCGCGATCAACTACATCGTCGTCTGGCTCGTTCGACTCTCGCCCAGCCTCCGGCTCAAACGCTGGCTGCTGCGGCGTATCGGCGTCACGGTCGGCAAGGGCGTCTCGTGGGGCCTCGAGGCCACGCCCGACGTCTTCTGGCCGGAGCTGATCACCGTCGAGTCGGACGCGATCGTCGGCTACGACGCGACGATCCTCTGTCACGAGTTCCTCCAGGACGAGTACCGGACCGGCGAGGTCGTCGTCGGTGAACGAGCGATGATCGGGGCCGGCGCGATCATCTTGCCCGGGGTCGAGATCGGCGAGGGAGCCCGGATTGCGGCGAACTCGCTCGTGACGCGCGACGTACCGACCGAGACGACGGTGGCGGGTGTTCCGGCCGAGCCGATGGGCGAACCGCGTTCAGGCGGGCGGGATTGACGTTCGACCTCGAGCGAGCGGTGCACACGGGTCGCGCGGGAGCGACTACTGGCGGCGCGGGGATTGATCTCTCGATCGGCGACTCACTGGCCGCTAGCGGGTGTGACGAAGCACAAAAACGAACTCGAGACCCAAACGGGCCACAGAACCGGGGCTTACAGCGACGACCAGGACTTGCGGGCGACGTTCCAGGAGGTGATGTCCGCGATCCAGCGGGCGGCGATCATCTTCTTCAGGTTCTTCGCCGGGTAGCCGCCGAAGGTGTCGACGGGCAGAGAAATGCCGAACGCCGGCTTGACGCCGTGGGCGACGGCCTTCTCGCCGACGGAGATGACGGTCCCCTTGTCCTCGAACTCCCAGGTTTTGAGGGGTCGGTTCTCGATCGCGCGGGCGATGTTCTCGCCGGCGACGTCCGCGGCCTGCCAGGCGGCCTGGGCCGTCGGCGGCGCGGGCTGATCGCCCTGATCGATGATCGCCGAGTCGCCGATGGCGAACACGCGGTCGTCCGAGGTCTGGAAGTTCGCCGCGGTGGTCACGCGATTGTGTTCGTTCTCGAGGTCGACCTCGTCCATCGCGTCGCGACCCGTGATGCCGCCGGTCCAGACGAGCACGTCGTGATCGAGGGGCTCGCCCTCGTCGAACTCGATGTGGTCCGCGGTGGCCTCGGTGATCGGATCGTCCGTGTGGATCTGGACGCCGGCCTGCTCGAGCAGGTCGCGCAGCGCCTGCTGGACTTCCGGATCGTTGCCGGGGAAGATCTCCTCGAGCGCTTCGACGAGATGGATCTCGATCGGCGCGCGGTGCTCGTCGCGGAACTCCGCGATCTCGCCGGCGGTCTGGATGCCCGAGAGGCCGGCACCGCCGATGACGACCTGTGCGGGTTCGCCGCGCGTCGCCTCCTGACTCGCTTCCGTGACGACCTCGTTGATCTCGAGGGCGTCGTCGAGGCTCTTCAGCGTCAGGGAGTGTTCCTCGAGGCCGGGGATGCCGTAGTAGGCGGTCTGGCTGCCGAGACCGACGAGAACGTAGTCGTAGTCGACGTCGTCACCGTCGGCGAGTTCGACGGTCTGTTCGTCGACGTTGAGACCGGTGACTTCGTCCTGAATGAACCGGGTCGACGGATCCGCGATCCGGTCGACCGGGAACGTGATGTCCGAGCGGACGTCCGGGTCCCGGATCACGCGGTGGGATTCGTGCAGAACGAGGTGATAGTCGACGTCAGCGATCCAGGTCACCTGAGCATTGCCTTCGAGCTCCGATTGGAGCTTGTTGACCGCACCGGTACCGGCGTAGCCAGCACCGAGCACGACGACGTTCTCAGTCATACGCAACACTGCGAAACACTATGATACAAAGGTGTTGAAACGGGAATCAGTGTGCCTTCGGTTCTCATGCCGAAGCGGCGCTCGTGGAGCCGGTTCGAACCCTCTCATCGAACCGATCAAAGGATGCGTTTCCCGAATGTGCTCGCGGTCAGTTCGGCCGCGAGCGTCGCCGTCTCGTTCGCCTCGTCTAAAATCGGATTGACCTCGACGACGTCCATCGACCTGAGTATCCCGCGGGCCTCGTCGCGTCGAGAGACCGCCTCGAGCGCGGCGTGGGCTTCGCGGTAGGTGACGCCGCCGCGGACGGGGGTGCCGACGCCGG
>NZ_JAQIVI010000776.1 GCF_028618695.1 Natrinema soli
GCTGAGCAGCGACTGGCCGGCGTGGGGTCCCGAGACGGCGTCCATCGGCCGACCTGACTCCGCCCTCGTCATCGGTTCTCGCCCCGACCCGTCGGCGCTCGGTCCGTCGGAACCGTCAGTTCCGGCAGTTGGCTCTCGATCAGGTCGCGGTCCGCCTCGAACCACTCGGGCAGGAACAGCGATTCGCCGGGTTCTTCACCGCTTTCGCTCGCCGCGACGCCGTCCGTCTCGGTCGCCAGTTCGAAGAGGATCCCACCCGGTTCGCGGACGTACAGCGAGTGGAAGACGTGGCGATCCTTGACGCGGGAGACGTCGTAGCCGCGGTCGTCGAAGAGTTCTCGCCACTCGTGGAGGTCGTCTTCGGTCTCGACGCGGACCGCGACGTGGTGAAGCGTCCCCTGCCCTTCGCGGCCGAAGGGCGCGTCGCGGTCGAGCACGTCCACGACGGTGGCTCGCGATCCGGACGCGCGGTACCGAATCCGATCGCCGTCCTCCGCGTCGTGCTCGAACCCCAGCGTCTCGAGCGTGCCCGCGGTCGCGTACGGGTTGACGGACAGCGTCGCGACGCCGTGGAGGCCGCGGATCGCGTGTTCGATCGGTACCGATCCCCCGCTCCAGGGTTCGATGGCGCTCGGAACCGGCGACCCGGCTACGAGTTCGATTCGCGTGCCTGCGGGATCGTCGAATCGCAGGACCCGCTCGCCGAATCGCTCGAGCGGCCCCTCCACCGCGATGTCGTGGTCCTCGAGTCTCGTTTCCCAGTACTCGAGGGAGTCGGGTGGAACACCGAACGAGACCGATTCGATCTGGGGGGCCCCGGGCCGGCCGGGATCGCCGTGGGGGTCCGGGAAGTGCGTCAGCACGGTTCCCGTCGTCCCGTTCGCGTCACCGAAGTAGAGGTGGTGTTGGAGGATATCCTCGAAGTTCACGGTTTGCAAGACGAGTCGGAGGCCGAGCACGCCGCTGTAGAAGTCGATCGCCGTCTGGGCGTCCCCGACGATTCCCGTTACGTGGTGGATTCCCGGCGTATCGGACAGCATGAGGCGTCGGTACGTGCTCGAGGTGGATAGCCTGACGGGTCGGCCGACGGTTCGAGCGAGCGCGACCGATCCCCTCGTCTGACAAATGGTTAAGTGTCGTGAACGACGACTAGGGGTATCGATGGGGAACAAGAACAAGACCATCTCGTTTCGGGTCAACGAGGACGCGTTCGAGGCGCTCCAGGCGATCGCCGAGGAGCGAGATATCTCGCTGTCCGCCGTCTTCCGGGACTACGTCGACCAGCTCGTCGAGTACGACGGCCGGGTCGAGGTCGTTCCCGAAACCGAGCTGCAGGCTCGGACCGGTGGAGCGGGCGATGAGGAGGACGTCTCGTTCCCGCCGACCGTCGAAGTCCCGAAGCGCTTCATCCGCGAACACGAGCGACTGGAACTCGAGGCCGAGCACCTCCGGGAGCAACTCGACGAGTACAAGGGGTACGTCAACGACCTGCAGGACCGCCTCGAGGACGAGGAAGAGGAGGTACTGCTGCTCGACGAGTTAGACGACGAGGACGAAGACGAACCCTACCAACTCGGATAGCGCGGTGCGCTCGAGCGAGGCGGGTAGCGGGACGGTGAACGTCCGCGATCGGTTCCGGCAGGGGACCGAGTGAAGGCAGTTTCGTGATCCATCGTTCTGGTCGTTCGTTTCTCGTGGTACGTTCGGTCGCTGTTGAGTACCGCTCTTGCTTGCAGTTCACCGGACACTGTCTCCCTCGAGGAGTGGGAGAGGGGTCCGAGCCCGGTGACGCCGCTCGTCGGCCGACGAATCGCGATGACGCAAGTCTTATGTACATATGAGTACGTCGATGTACAATAATGAACTCCGATACGGCGCTCGCTCCCGCGGTACAATCGATACTCGAGGCCGCCCGGGAGCGCGCTGGCGGTGAGGACGACGTGGACGTCGACGCGCGTTCGCTGCCCGACGCACTGGCGCGAGCGGAGGCGGACGGGC
>NZ_JAQIVI010000777.1 GCF_028618695.1 Natrinema soli
CGGGGCAGGTCCGCGTCCGCCTCGACGACGCGGTGCGGGTCGGCGGCCGGGGCGTCACCGTCCTCGACGGTTCGATCGTCGTCCCCGAAGACGACGAGGACGAGATTCTCGAGGCCTGATTCGGCCTCCTCGAGCGGGCGTAGGAGTCGACGGAGCGACCAGTACGCTCGCGGATAGATTTCACATGAAGACGAACGAGCGGACAGATCCACGGAGAGACAGCCATCGGTGACTGTGTCCGAGATCGTGTACTCACCGCGAGAAACAGGTCGATCGGCGGTGCCGGGAGTAACGAGCGAATCTCGAGTTGCGGCGCTGCTATCTCGCGAAATACGGCGGTTCTCGGGCAGTCAGTTTCGATCTGAACGAGCCGTCTGCACCAAAAACGGGGAACGTTCATTCGGTTGCGAGTTGGGATTGATAGCGACCGTTCGCAACCTTCTTTATTCGTTCCAGTGACCACCTCACTAGAGATGGCTGTACTCTGGCTGGACGAGATCAGTGCCGGCGACCTCGAGACGGTCGGCGGTAAAGGTGCCTCCCTGGGCGAGCTCACGAGCGCGGGGCTGCCCGTTCCACCGGGATTCGTCGTCACCGCTGGGACCTATCGATCGTTTATCGAAGAGGCCGAAATCGACGAGGAGCTGTTCGCGGCCGTCGACATCGACGTCGACGACTCGGCCGCGCTGGCCGACGCGGCCGACCGCGCACAGGAACTCATCCTCGAGACGCCGTTCCCCGACGAGCTGCGGACGGAGATCCTCGAGAGCTACCACGAGGTCGGTGACGGCGAGGCGTTCGTCGCCGTTCGGTCGTCGGCGACGGCCGAGGACCTGCCGGACGCCTCATTCGCGGGCCAACAGGAGACGTTCCTCAACGTGACCGAGGAAGCCCTGCTGGACCGCGTCCGGGAGTGTTGGGCCTCGCTGTTCACCCAGCGAGCGATCTACTACCGGCAAGAGCAGGGGTTCGATCACTCCGCGGTGAACATCGCGGTCGTCGTCCAGCAGATGGTCGACGCCGAGAAGTCGGGCGTGATGTTCACGAGCCACCCCTCGACGGGCGACGCGACGATGATCATCGAGGCCGCGTGGGGACTGGGCGAGGCCGTCGTCTCCGGTGCCGTCTCGCCGGATAACTACGTCATCGATCGCGAGGACCGGTCCATGGACGTCACCATCGCCGAGAAGAAGGTGATGCACGAGAAAGACGAGGCGACCGGCCAGACCGTCGAGCGCGAAGTGCCCGAGGACAGGCGGACCCAGCGAGTCGTCTCCGACGACGAGATCGACGCGCTCATGGACCTCGGCGAGCGCGTCGAGGACCACTACGGCGAACCCCAGGACGTCGAATGGGCCATCGTCGATGGAGACGTCTACATGCTCCAGTCGCGCCCGATCACGACGATCGACGAGAGCGGGGCTGACGCCGCGGATCCGACGGGGAGCGTCGACGCCGCGAAGGGACTGACCGACGGCAGCGGAAGCGTGCAGGCGGCCGAGAGCGGCAGTACTGGCGGGGCCGACTCGAGCGGCTCCGGCGAGATCCTCGTCGACGGGCTCGGCTCGAGTCCGGGGACGGTCAGCGGCCCCGCGCGAATCGTCATCAAGCTCGACGACCTCGACAAGGTCAGCGAGGGCGACATTATCGTCACCGAGATGACGATGCCCGACATGGTGCCCGCGATGAAACGGGCCTCGGGCATCATCACCGACGAGGGCGGCATGACCAGCCACGCCGCCATCGTCTCGCGCGAACTCGGTGTCCCCGCCATCGTCGGGACGACCAACGCCACGACCGCCCTCGATGACGGCCAGGTCGTCACACTCGACGGCGAGAAGGGCGCGGTGCTCGAGGGATCCGAAGTCGAACCCGATGAGGAGACCGAGCCGGTCGAGGAGGTCCGTCCGCAGTCGCCGGTCAAACCGATGACCGCGACGGAGGTCAAGGTCAACGTCTCCATCCCGGAAGCCGCGGAGCGAGCGGCCGCGACGGGTGCCGACGGCGTCGGCCTGCTCCGCATGGAGCATATGATCCTCTCGCTGAACCAGACGCCCGCGAAATTCATCGCGGAGAACGGCGAGGACGCCTACATCACGGAGCTCGTCGAGGGCATTCGCGGCGTCGCCGACGAGTTCTATCCGCGGCCCGTCCGCGTCCGCACGCTCGACGCGCCCACGGACGAGTTCCGCCAGCTCGAGGGCGGCGAGGACGAGCCCGACGAGCACAATCCGATGCTCGGCTACCGGGGCATCAGGCGCTCGCTCGATCGGCCGGACGTCTTCGCCCACGAACTCGAGGCGTTCCGTCGCCTCTACGAGCTGGGATACGACAACGTCGAGATCATGCTCCCGCTGGTCAACGACGCCGAGGACATCTACCAGACCAAGAAGCTGATGAAAGAGGCGGGGATCGATCCCGAGAGGCGCCGCTGGGGTGCCATGATCGAGACGCCCGCCGCCGCGCTGTCCGTCGAGGGAATGGCCGAAGCGGGCATCGATTTCGCCTCCTTCGGGACCAACGACCTGACCCAGTACACGCTCGCGGTCGACCGCAACAACGAGCACGTCGCCGACCGCTTCGACGAACTCCACCCCGCCATCCTGCGACTCATCGGCGACGTCATCGAGACGTGTCGCGAACACGACGTCGACACGAGCATCTGCGGCCAGGCCGGCTCCAAACCCGAAATGGCTCGGTTCCTCGTCAACGAAGGGATCAGCTCGATCTCGGCGAACATCGACGCCGTCCGCGACGTCCAACACGAGGTCAAGCGGGTCGAACAGAAGCTCCTGGTCGACTCGGTTCGCTAACGGTCGCTTTCACTGATTTTTCGGACGAGCAGCGTTCGACGCTGTCATCTCGTGTGGGAATGCTGTCACCACGAGTATGCATAGCCGGCAGCGACGAGAAAGACCGGACCGATCCCGAGTGCCGCAACCGCGATTGCGATTCCGAGGAGCCGAAGCAGGTCCGTCATGAGCGCCGGATACTCGGGCTGGGGCTCGAGGTTCGCCACGAGCACGGAGATGAACGCGCCGGCTCCGATGGAACACAGGCCGAACGTAGCCGTCGCAGCCCAGGTCATAGGTTCGATGGGGGTGCCGCCCTCGTATAGCCTGCGGCCGGACGGGGAAAGGTCCAAGATGGCGGCCGGCCTGGATTCGAGCATGAGCGACCGTTCGGACGAGGTGACCGAGAGTCGGGAGCCGGACGCCCCCGCGACCGACGACCTCCTCGAGGAGACGGATCGCCTGCTCTCCGAGCCAGGTGCCACCGTCGACGACGGGCCATCCGAGACCGCGGGGAGCACAGCGGGCGGCGACACCGGCGTGGATCCGCTCACTGAGTTCGATCCCACGCAAGACGCCGACCTCGAAGGCGACAGTACAGCCGACTCCGAGTCCGACACCGGCTCGTCGCGATCGTGGCTCTCACCGATCACGTCGCGACTCTCGCTCGGGAGATACTTTTCGCCGAAGGAATACGTCGCGCTCGTCGGCGTGCTCAGTGCCGGCGTTCTGGCCGGTTCGACCCTGCCGATCGCCGGCCGCATGATCGGCATGTTCGCCGTCGCCTTCACCGTCGGACTCCTCGCGTCGAAGCGGCGCTATCTCGAGATGAGCGCCGCCGGCGTCTCGGTCGGCGGCGTCGCGGCGATCCTCAGCAACACCGTTCTCATCGCCGTCGGCTCCGGACAGCCGCTCATCGCCGTCGGCGCGACCGTCGGACTCCTCGCGTCCGTCGTGGGCTACTACTTCGGTCGCGACCTGCGCGACGGGCTCTCGCAGGATATCGACTGAGACGGATCGCTGGTTTCCCGGCGCAACTGCGAACACCCTGCGGGCGCGCCGAAATCGACTGACAGCAGTCCGGGCGAGTTAGCTGTTCGTCGCTAACTCCCAGCCGCGTTCCGTACGGCGAACGACCCCGTTGTCGGCCATCACCTCGAGTAAGTCGGCGACGACTTCGCGGGGAGCGTCGATGTCTTCGCTGAGTTCGCCGACCGATTTCGGTTCCGAACGGACGCTGGCGAGCAAGTCGGCGTAGATCCGACTCTCCGGGCCGGCACCGACGGTCTCGGAGATGTTCTCGAGCACGTCGTAGAGCCGCCCCTGCACCCATCGCTGGGCCAGCGACAGCTCGTTTTCGAGCCGTTCCAGATCTTCCAACACGGCGAGTAGCTCGTCGAGATTCCCGTTTTCGTCCCACGAGATATCGAGGGAGAGGTGTCGACAGGTCGTGATATCGAAGCTACTGTTGGCCGGATAGGCGCTCTTGCTTGCGAAGCCGTACGGCGAGACGTTCACCTCGAGTCGGACGTTCCGGGCGATGTGGAAGTACTTCCGCCGCTGATCGTCGACGCGGCTCTCGATCAGTCCCGCCTCCTCGAGTTTCCGCAGGTGTTCGATGACTGCCTTGGGACTCACGCCGAGGTATTCCGAAATTTCAGTGACGTAACAGGGCTTCCGGGCGAGCAACTGGAGAATTCGCCTCCGGTTTTCGTTCCCGAGTAAATCCAACAGCGCGGCGGAGTCCATCGAGACAGCGTTAGTGATCGGCGCTGAAAAGCGTGTCTGCTCGCAATACGCGACGGATCGACGCGGTTCGGACCCGGGTGATAGTGGATCAGCCGTCGGCGTCGGCCCCGCTGGACGTCCCTGAGTCGGTATCGGACCCATCGTTCGATTCGCCGTCCGGTCCGTCAGAGTCGGTCGGCGTCGCGCCGGGCGAGCGCTCATCAGCGCCGTTTCCCGACGATCGATCGTCAGGATCGG
>NZ_JAQIVI010000778.1 GCF_028618695.1 Natrinema soli
GATGCCGAAGCCGATCGAGCTGACGGCACCGACGGCGACGAAGACGGCCGCCTGCGCGGCCGCGGCGGGAGCCGTGACGAACACCTCCGCGATCGGCCGTGCGAAGAGCACGACCAGCACCGTCACACCGACGTAGAGCAGGATCGAGAGCCGGATGATCGCCGCGCCGTACGCACCCGCCTCGTCCTCCTCACCGGCACCCAGATGCTGTCCGACGAGCGAACTCGAGGCCAGCGACAGGCCCCAGTTGACGCTGTTGATCAGGCCACGGACGCGCCGTCCGACCTCGAGGGCCGTCACGACGACCGGGCCGAACGAAGCGGCGATCCACAGCAACGGGAAGACGACGACCCCCTGTGCGAGTCGTCGCCCGATCTCCGGCGTGGCGATTTCGATCAGCTGCCGGAACAGCGTCGGCTCGAACCACGGCCCCGACCGCGTGATCGGAACGGGACTGGGCTGCATGCCGAGCCGGCCGTACGATCGGCCGAGCATCCCCCACGCGAGCACGAGCGTCACGAACCCGCTCGCGAGCGTCGTTCCGATCGCCGCACCGGCGGCGCCCAGTCCGAAGCCGAAGATGAGGACGCCGCTGAAGACGACGTTGAGCACCGCACCGCCGGCGCGGGCCATCATCTCGGTGAACGTGTCGCCGACGCCCGTATAGGTCCGACTGGCGATGAGACTGAGGATCTCGAAGACCACCGCGGGCGCGACGAAGACGAGATAGGCGCTGCCGTGGCGAATTGCGGCCGGATCCGCACCGAGCAGGCCGATCAGACGATCGGGGACGGCGAGAAAGAGACCCGCGATCGGGAGGGCGACCCCGACCCCGAGGATGACGCTCTGCGTGACCGCCAGCGACGCGCGGTTGGTCTCCTCGCCGCCGAAGTTCTGTGAAACGAGCGTGACGGTGCCGCCCGCGATGCCCAGTCCCAGCATCGAGACGATCTGCCAGTAGCCGAGCGCGAACGACAGTCCCGCGGTTCCAGCGGTCCCGACCGCGATCCCGACCATCGCGAGGTCCGCCGTCTGCTTGGACATAATCGCGAAGCCGGTGACGATCCGGGGCCACACCAGTTCCATCGTCGAGCGAAAGCGCTCGGTGTTGATGATGCCAGCCCACTCGAGCATCCCGGCGACGAACGCGAGCGTGGCCGACCGCCACTGCCGGTCAGTCATCGATCCTCCGTTGCGTGACCGACGCCTTCGGTCTGTCGGCTCCGGCGCTCGAGGCGGTCGACGCCACCGAGCGGTGCGGGAGGACCGCACTCGAGTTGGGTCACTCTCCGCTGGAGTTGCGAGCGGATCGGCTGCAGGACCTCGAGTTGTCGTGTCTCGACTGAATTATCTGCGGAACCGCGAGAGGAGTGCCTTCAGATGCGTCGGCGAAACCAACGACGTCGGTCGGTCCATGTGAACGCCGATCTCGCCCGAGAGCGCACCGAGACCGAGCCGCTGGACCGGCTCGGGTAGCGAGTAGGCCCGCCGAATCCAGCGCCCGAGTTCCTGTTCGCGCTCGAGGTCGTCGCGCCAGGCGCGTTCGTAGGCCGCGAGCGTGGTCGGCCGATCGGGATCGATCTCGCGAGCGGCGTGGTC
>NZ_JAQIVI010000779.1 GCF_028618695.1 Natrinema soli
GGCGCACGGACGCGGTATCCGGCTCGCGTCCGCGAGCACGTCCGGTCGCAGGCGGTCGAGACGGTTCGCGCGTGTGCCCGCCACGCCGCGACCGTAGACGTTCCGATCTGCCTAGAAAATCAGCGAACGAAACCCGACATCCGGCGCTTCACTGCGACTCCCGACCGGCTGGCGTCCGTTCTCGAGGCCGTCGGCGTCGGACCGGACGCGCTCCGGGTCACCCTCGACGTCGGCCACGCGAAGGCCAGCGGGATCGAGTACGAACGATTCGTCGATCGGTTCGGCGATCGGATTCACCTCGTCCACCTCCACGACAACGACGGGGAGACGGACGCCCACGACCCGCTTCCCTCGTTTCGATCTGTCGGTGCCGATATCGGCGCTCCGTACAACGTCCTCGAGATGAAATCTCGCGCCGACATCGACCGATCGCTCTGACGGCTGTCACCGCCACCCCGGATCCCGCGGTCGGTCGGGGTGGCGGAACAGAAAACAACGTTAAACCGTCTCATCTCGTCGCGTCGTCCGACCACTGAGCGGCAGGAAACGGCGTCCCCCGACCGAAAACCGCGTTACTCCTCGGTCGTCGTCTTGTCGACGTCGAGGTCGCCCTGATAGATCTCCGCGCCGTCCTGTGCGACCTTCTCGGCCAGCACTGCGCACTTGACTCGCATCGGGGAGATGTCGACGCCGAGCATGTCGATCACGTCGTCGCGATCCATCTCGTGTAGTTCCTCGAGGCTCTTGCCGGCGAGTTCGCCCGAGAGCATGCTGGCGGAGGCCTGACTGATCGCACAGCCGTCGCCCTGAAAGGCGACCCGCTTGATCGTCTCGTCGTCGTCCTCGAGCGTGACGTCAATCCGAATCTCGTCGCCGCACATCGGGTTCTCGCCGATGTGGGTGAACGTCGGATCCTCGAGTTTCCCGTAGTTACGGGGGTTCTTGTAGTGGTCGAGGATCTGCTGTCGGTACATATCGGAGCCCAGTCCCATCGTTGGATACGGATAGGCCTGTGAGTTGTAAAAGGGTTCCGGGGCGAAACGGGCGGTCGAGTCCGTTTTCGACGGGTTATAGGGTATCGCTGGCTACTCCCGCGATCGGTCTTGCGCTCGTCACGCGTCACCCGTCACTTCCTCGTCGAAGCGCTCGAGGAACTCCCGAACGAACGCCGCGCGGTCGACGGCGAGTTCGCGACCCGCGTCGGTATACAGCCGCTCCGGCAGGTCGAGAATCTTCTTGGAGAACTGATTGTACTGCGTTGCGGCGGACAGCCGATCGGTTTTCACCGACGGTGCGCTCGAACGGGATCATCGCTCGACACAACGTCCCTCGAGTGTCAGTGAGGTCCCTCCCTCGGTTACAATGACGTCGTCGACATCTCCTCGCGGTCAGCGTTCGCTTACGCGAACAGCTGACGCGCGTCTACGAAGCGGCTTCGCCGCTTCGAGCCTTGCCTCGCGCTGCTCGGCAAGACGTCCCTCGTGCGTCAGCTGAATAGCTGACGCGCGTCGTCGATGGCCGCGACTAGCTCGTCGACCTCCGCTTTCGTGTTGTAGACGTAGAACGAGGCTCGAGCGGACGCCGCGACCCCCAGTTTATCGTGCAGCGGCTGGGTACAGTGGTCGCCGGCGCGGATCGCGACCGCGTGGTCGTTCATGATCGAGGCCAGATCGTGGGCGTGGACGCTCTCGAGGTTGAAGCCGACGAGACCGCCGCGCTCCGGGCCGGGTTCGGGGCCGTAGATTTCCACGCCCGGCTCCGCCGCGAGTTGCTCGTAGGCGTAGCGAGCCATCTCCTCCTCGTGGGCCTCGATGCGCTCCATCCCGAGCTCCTCGAGCCAGTCGATCGCGGCGACGAGGCCGACGGCCTCGGCGATGGGCGGCGTGCCGGGTTCGAACTTCCAGGGGAGGTCGTCCCAGGTGGAGTCTTCGAAGGTGACCTTGCGGATCATGCCGCCCCCGTAGAGGTAGGGCTCCATCTCCTCGAGCAGCTCTTTCTTGCCGTAGAGGACGCCGATACCGGTGGGACCGGCCATCTTGTGGCCGGAGAAGGCGTAGAAGTCGGCATCGATGGCCTCGACGTCGACGGGGCGGTTGGGGACGGCCTGCGCGCCGTCGATAAAGGCCAGCGCGTCGTGGTCGTGGGCGATATCGACCAGTTCGGAGACGGGGTTGACGGTGCCGAGCGTGTTCGAGACGTGGACCGCCGAGAGCATCGCGGTGTCGTCCGTAATGAGCTCGCGGGCGTGGTCCATGTCGAGGGTACCGTCGTCCGTAATTCTGATGTACTTGACGTCGGCGCCGGTGCGCTTGCCGATCTGTTGCCACGTGACCAGCGAGGCGTGGTGTTCCATCTCCGTCAGCACGATCTCGTCGCCGGGGCCGAGTTCGTTCAGGCCCCACGAGTAGGCGACCAGATTCTCGGCTTCGGTCGTGTGCTTCGTGAAGATCACTTCCTCGCGGCCGCCGCTTGCGCCGATGAAGTCGGCGACGCGGTCGTGGGCCTCCTCGTAGAGAATCGAGGCCTCCTGGCTCAGATGGTGGATCCCCCGGTGGACGTTGGCGTTGGACTCGCGGTAGTAGTCGCCCATCGCGTCGACGACCGGATCGGGTGTCTGGGTCGTCGCCGCGTTGTCGAGATAGACGACCTGCTGGCCATCGAACTCCCGCTGGAGGATCGGGAACTCCTCCCGGATCGCCTCGACGTCGAGCGACTCGAGGTTCTGTTGACTCATTGGTGACTAGAACGGACCGCACACAAAACACTCCTTCGGTCCGACCGTGGCCGGTATTTCCGGTATCGCTTCGAACCGGCCTGTATTGCCTGTTCGGACCGGACCGAGCGCTGGCTGGGTCGGAAATTCAGTGGTGACGTACCGATCGGACGGTACGGACGGAACGGGGGGGTGGAGTAGGGAAGGGGGTGGAGAGGTGGAGCAGGGAAGGGGGTGGGGAGGTGGGGGAGACGGGGTCGGGAGGTGAACGGCAGGGGGAGTGGTGGGGGTACCCTGGTGGGTGCCCCTGCCGCAATAGTTGCTTGGAGTGCGTTCCGGAAACCGGTATCTCCAAACTATTTTGGTATCGAGAACGCGGAATTGTGAGCGCTCGACGGCCACCATCGCGAGGCGTCGGAGACGGCCTCGAGTCGCCGTGACCGCTAGTAGTCACTGCATACCTGATCGCATGAGAGCGATGTGATCAGCGTGTCAATCGTTTCAGCGACTACTATCTCGTCCCGGCGGTTCGCTGAAGACCGACGGCTGCGTGTTCCGTAACAGGAGTTCCGTGTATCGCGCGAAGAGCCACGCGACGGCGTTGAACAGATGCAAGACGACGAGTCCGACGAGGACGCCGACCGCCGAGACGGCCAGAGCCGCCGCCAGCGAGTCGACGTACAGCGAGAGCAGTTCGCCGTCAGCGATCGAGAGCGTGATGGGGGAGATATCGATGGTCCAGCCATCGTGCTGGTACGTGAACTCCGGAACGAACTCGATCGGGTCGCCGATGTGGATGCCGACCATCTCGTTCCGGTAATGGAGCGGTGTGGCGACCAGCGCGTACGTGAACGTGATTCCGAGGGTGAGGAGGACGAACGAGACGACCCCGAGCACGAACTTGCTGAACAGGTAGCCGACCCCTTTCCACGTCCCGCGATCGAAGACGAGCCGTCGCGCCCGCTCGCGGACGCTTGTGGCGGGTTCGGACGTCGGAACCTCCGCACCGAGCAACCGACCGGCGAGGAGTCGCTCGAGCGCACTCAACTCGATCGAGGCGAACAGGGCACAGAGCGCGCTCGGGAGCCCGATACACACCGTGACGAGAACCAACGGGATCGCGACGATCAGGAGTGCACCCGGTTCCGTTCTGCCGATATCGACCAGCGCGAACGGAAGCGAAATCGGTATCGCGAAGCCGGTGACGAGGACCGTGAAGTAGCCGATACCGAGGGGAAACGCGAGGAAGAGATACGCGACGTTGGCGTAGGTTTGCCTCCGAAGAGCGACGCCGAAGAACCAGCGACACCAGGTTCGAATGCGCTCGAGTGCGGTTCCGACCGTGGGACGTGACGAAGACGTGGATGGCGATTTCATCTCGAATCGGGCCTCCTGAACGAGCGAACGATCGCGAGCAGTCCGAGCAGGTGACAGACGGTGACGACGAGCAACACCGTCGCGTCGGTCGCGTCGGTGGTCCAGTCGATCACGTGTGAGAGCACGAACGGGACGACGGTGAGGAAGGCGACCCCGACGGCCAGAAACAGCATCGGCCGACTGGCGTTGCGAGCGTAGCCTCGATACGCCGTCCACGTGACGACCGAGCCGAGCGCGGCGCTCGCCATCCCGACGAAGAAAATCGTCGTCGCCTCGTCGAGGCCCAACGCCGTCGTCTCGAGGAGCGCACCGCTGCTCGCGCTCATCGATCACACCTCGGACGGTCGGCCCGCGTGGCGTCGAACGGAACGGTTCTCATCTGTGTCGTTGTTGTCGTACTCGGCGTGATCGGTACTGTCGTACTCGACGGGATCGGTGTACTCGACGCGTTCGATTCGATCGGTACGGTCGCGTCACGGTCGACCGTAGACGGTGTAGAGGATCGCGGCGAGTCCGACGATTTCGCTCGCGGTCGCGAGGACGGTCGTGGTCAGCGACGACGCCCCGAGCAGCGTCGGGAGCAGGAATCGGATCACCGTCGGCACCGCGGCCAGCAACGCGATGCCGAGCGCGAGCCAGAGCAGCGGCGACCGGCGGGCGTCTCGGTACCCGTCGTAGGACCGCTTCGCGATCCAGCAGGCGATCACGAACGCGACCGCCTGCCCGACGAATACGGCGATCGCGATCGTGATTCCGCCACCCGTACTGGTCTGTAGTGGGATCCCGAGCATCGCGATCACAGATCTTCGAAGAGCCGTGTGAACCGGTCGGCGGGGTCTTCGTCGAGGCGGTACACGTCCAGCGCCATCGAGCCCTCGGCGATCTCGATCGCGACGCGCTCGAGCCGCGTGCTGTAGGTCTTGTAGTGGTGTCCATCGGGATCGAGCTCCTGGTATTCGTCGAGGTAGCCCGCCGCTGTGAGTCGGTCGATCCGCCGGTAGATCGTCGGCGGCGACGCGTCACAGCATTCGGTGAGGCGCTCGACTGACATCGGTTCCTCGCTGGCCGCGATGAGGATGCGGCGCGCGTACTCGTCGTCGAGCAACGCGAGCAGTTCTCGCTCCTCATCGTCGGTCATTCGGTGGTTCGTATGGAGAGAAGATATAAAAGAACCCACAGTTTCCGACCGTGAAACTGTGACATCCGGACTATGTACGTGGCGGCCGCAGGTGCTACTGGAATGACCGCGATCGAGACGACTGGCTTGACGAAGGAGTACGGCGATCTCACCGCCGTCGACGACCTCGATCTCACCGTCGACGACGGCGAGGTCTTCGGCTTTCTGGGCCCGAACGGGGCGGGGAAGTCGACGACGATCAACATGCTACTGGATTTCGCGCGCCCGACGGCGGGGTCGGCGACGGTGCTGGGCTACGACGCACAGACCGAGGCCGACGAGATCAGTCCCCGCGTGGGCGTCCTCCCCGAGGGGTTCGACATCTATCCGCGCCTCTCGGGTCGGCGGCACATCGAGTTCGCCAGCAAGACGAAGGCCGCCGGCGACGATCCAGACGAAATCCTCGAGCGGGTCGGCCTCTCGGCCGAGGACGCTGGCCGGCCGGCCGGCGACTACTCGAAGGGGATGCGCCAGCGGCTCGCGACCGGCATGGCGCTGGTCGGCGACCCCGACCTGCTGATCATGGACGAGCCATCGAGCGGGCTCGACCCCCACGGGATCCGCGAGATGCAGGAACTCGTCCGCAGCGAGGCCGAACGGGGGACGACCGTCTTCTTCTCGAGTCACATCCTCGGGCAGGTCGCGGCGGTCTGTGACCGAATCGGCGTGTTGAACGAGGGGGAACTCGTCGCCGTCGACACGATCGAAGGGCTCCGTGACGAGATCGGCGGCGGCGCGACGATGACGCTCGCGCTCTCGGGCCCCGCCGCCGAGCTGCGAGCGGTGGC
>NZ_JAQIVI010000078.1 GCF_028618695.1 Natrinema soli
GGTCACACCGATGGCTCCCGCGCCGACGACCGCTACCTCGAGCCCTGCGCCCCGTTCGGTGAGCGCGTCCGCACCGACGGCCAGCGCCGGTTCGTCGGCGTCAGTCATGGTCGATCACTCGCGAGAACTGTTCGGCGGAGTCGGCTCGAATCACAGCCGCCGGTGGGACCCACGTGGTCGGGATCGCCGCTCATAGCCACTACTCGTTGCGGGGACCACTTATACTGACGGCTGTCCGTCAGTACGCCCGCCGGGTGGCTGTGACGGCTGGTCCGCGATTGACACGTTTCGTAGCGACCGGGGGCTCTCTAGTACGATCTCTCGTGGACGACCGTGCGCTGGGAGAGACGCGAGGAGGAGGGGTACGACGGCAGGGAGACGGAACTCCATGGTTCAGTGCCCTGTCGCCCTGCCGTACGTTACCGTATCAGTCGATCACCGATAGAAGTGGCTCCAAAACAGTTTGGTTCGTCAGGTGACGTACAACGAACGCGCGATCACGAGAAAGCCAGCGAGGACCAACAGGCTCTCGAGGAGAATGCCGGTCATCAACGGGACGGCGAGAAGTTCGTACAGCATGCCGGCAAGTACCAGCCCGAGGGTGACGAGTCCGAAGCCGAGTGCGAGATAGCCCAGCGCCGGCTGACGGGTCCGTCGATAGGCCTTGTACGCGAAAAACGTGATTACGCCGCCGACGATGAGGACAAGTGTTTTGACGACCGCGAGTGCAATCGCGGTCGGCATTGCCGCGGCGTAAAACGACATAGCTGTTCGTACTCGGATATTCCAGACCCGTACCAAGAACCTTACCGTTCCCGGAAGCCGTGGTCCGTGTCAGCCACCCTCGTGTTCGATCACCGGGGCTTCTCGTACTGTATTCTGGCATAGATCTCTGTCTTACTTCGGACCGACCAGCCGCCGTGCGGTGGCACGCGCTGGGCCGCGGTGAATGTCAATGAACCGCGGCACGAAATCGTGTGAGGGATGAGCGAGCGACGGCAGGAGCGAGCGAATCGGCTGGGGAGGGCGTGGCGATTCCCTGTTGCCACGGCAGCAGGACGCTCTGTTTCACTTCTTTCCACGAGAATCTCCTCCTCCATTCGCGGTTGTCGGCGCTCAGAGAGTCCGATCTATTCCCAGGGTACCGATCGTTCCTGAATCTCGCCGGCCAGCGAGGTTCCCATCGCTTCCTCGACGTCGTTCGAATTCGCGAGCGCCCACATCAGCTTCACCTTGGCCGTCCCCGGCAGCGTGTCGCCGGCCTCGATCACGCCTGCCTCAAGCAGGTCTCGACCGGTATCGTAGACCCGGTCGCAGACCCGCCCCTCGAGACACTGACTGGTCATGACGACCGTCGTCCCGTTTTCGATCAGTTCCTCGATGCGGGGAATCAGATCGGTGTGGACGTGGCCGAGTCCGGTCCCTTCGATGACCACTCCCGCCGAGCCCTCGACCACGTCGAGGAACTGGGGATCCATCCCGGGCGTGAACTTGAGCAGTTCGACGTCCTCCTCGAGATCGGGTTCGATTGAGAGATCGACCGCGTCGCGCTGCCGATAGCCCCGCCGGAAGCTGACTCCTTCGGTCTCGTAGTCGACGTCACCGAGGGGCTCCGCGCCGACGGTCTCGAACGCGTCGCGACGGGAGGTGTGGTTCTTCCGGACGCGGGTGCCTCGATGGAGCGCACAGACGTCGTCCGATTCGGAGGCGTGCATGCAGACCAGCACCTCCGCGCAGTCGCTCTTGGCGGCCTCGACGGCCGAGACGGCGTTCATCACGTTATCCGAGGACGGCCGGTCGGCCGAGCGCTGGGAGCCGGTGAAGACGATCGGCACCGGCGTCTCGAGCATGAACGAAAGGACCGACGCGGAGTACTGCATCGTGTCGGTGCCGTGCATGACGACGACGCCGTCGGCACCGGCCGCGATCTCCTCGGAGACGGCCTCCGCGAGGTCCTGCCAGATCGGCGGCTCCATGTTCTCCGACAGGATGTTGGCGACGACCCGCCCGCGGTAGTTCGCGCGGCCCGCGAGATCGGGAACGGCCCGCAGGACGTCTTCGGCGTCGAACTGCGCCGTCACCGCGCCCGTCCGGTAGTCGATCGTCGAGGCGATCGTCCCGCCGGTCGAGAGCAGCGAAATCGTCGGCAGGTCGTCATCGAACTCGATTTCCGAACTCCCCGCCTCATCGTCCGGTCCCGTCGAGTCCGTCCCGTCGATCTCGTAGACGTCCTCTGCGAGGACCGACACGTCGGCCGCCTCGCGATCGACGCCGACGTTGTAGCCGCCCTCGAGTTTCACTACGAGCCGCTCGTCCGTGCTCGAGGGGAGCAACACGCCTTCGTACGTGCGATCCGCGCGGTCGACGCGGACGCGGTCGCCTGGGTTCATGGGTTGGCGTTGCGCGGCGGCGGACTTGAAGGCACGCTTTCGGCGGCACGTGTCGTCCCGTTTCGACCCGAACGATCTCCGTCGAGAAACGGCGACAAACGTAACAAATAAACCCACGACCGTTAACAGACGTGATATGCAAATCGAGCCGCAAGCGTTCGATCGGGTTCTCTCGTCGATGTGTACGGAACCCCATCCTGCGGCGCGCGACGCGGCCGAGCGGTTTCTCGCGACGAATCCCGGCGATCCCGGCACCTATCCGAACGTGTCGGCGCTCGAAGACGACGCCATCGCCCTCCTGAGCGAGATCGCGGGGCTGGACGAGCCGGCGGGCTACGTCACCAGCGGCGGTACGGAGGCGAACATTCAGGCGGTCCGAATCGCCCGCGATCGGGCGGAGAGCCGCTCGCCGAATGTGGTCATGCCCGAGTCCGGTCACTTCAGTTTCCAGAAGGCCGCCGACCTGCTCGGCGTCGAACTGCGACTCGTCCCGACCGACGCGCGGCATCGGGCCGACCTCGAGGCCGTCCGCGCGAGCGTCG
>NZ_JAQIVI010000780.1 GCF_028618695.1 Natrinema soli
ATAAGGGCGCCGTGGCCGCCGTCGCCGGCGCGGTTCGTCGCGCGACGGACGGGCGGCATGATGTGTTCGGACCACATCTCGTGGACCAGCCCTAAGCTGTTGCCCATCGCGTGATTGTACTCGCCCATGACGACCGATCGGAGGCCGTCGCCGATGTGCGAGCCGTCGGCGGTCCGCAGGAGCGTCCCGACGCTGGGGTAGCGCGGGCCGAGCATATCGCTGTACTCGACGTTCCAGCCGCCGCCGTTGGGCTGGTGATACATGAGTCGGTCGGGGGCGAGCCCCTCGACCGGACCGTCGTACGACTCGACGGGACCGACGCCGCTCACGTCCGCGGTGTCGGGCGGCAGGTACGCGTCGGAGTCCATCGCGAGAGCCGCCATGTTGAGGTGTTCGGCGCCGGTACCGGCCTCGTTGCCCGTCGACCACGAGAACACGGACGCGTGGTTTCGGTCGCGGAGGACCATCCGGCGGAACCGTTCGACGGCCTGCTCGTGGTAGACCTCCGTGTCCGCCAGGAGGTCCTCCCACCAGTGGGATTCGACGTAGACCTCGTCCTGCACGTAGATCCCGTACTCGTCCGCGAGGCGGTACAGCGACGGATCGTTCGGGTAATGCGACGTTCGGACCGCGTTCACGTTGAACCGCTTCATCGTCTCGAGGTCCTCGCGGAGCGTCTCGATCGGGACGGTCCGTCCGGAGTCGGGATCGGTCTCGTGACGGTTCACGCCCTTGACGTTCACCGGTTCGCCGTTGACCGTGATGACCGCGCCCTGTTCGCCGCGGGTCGTCTCGTACTCCCGGAACCCGACCTTCTCGAGCATGACTTCGGTCGCCTCGCCTTCGGAGACGAGTTCGAGCACCAGCGTGTAGAGGGACGGGTGCTCGGCGGACCACTTCGCCGGGTCCTCGACGTCGGCCTCGAGCGCGAGGACGGCGCCGTCGCCGTCGACCGTCTCGGACGCGGACACGGTCGCAACTTTCCGTCCGTGCGGCGGGCCGTTCCGCCCGTGCCTCCCTCGATTGCCGTTCCGCTCGGGTTTCCCCCGGTCGCCGCTCCACCCGGGTTTGCCTCGATCGTCCGGCGGTCCGCGCCCCGGATGGGACTGTTCCGGGCCGAACAGGTGTCCCGTGACCGTGTACTCGCCCCGTCCGCTGTCGGTGTAGTTCACGAGTTCGACGTCGACGGAGAGCGTCGCGTCCTCGTAGTCGTCGTCGAGGGCCGTTCGGACGTCGAAGTCTCGCATGTGGACCAGCGGCGTGGCGTAGAGGTAGACGCTCCGGTGGATACCCGAGTACCGGAACATGTCGATCGTCTCGAGCGCCTCGCCGTCGGACCAGCGGTAGACCTGAACCGTCACCTGACTCTCCTCGCCGGGAGCGACGTGATCCGTGACGTCGAACTCCCCGGGCGTCATCGCGCCCTGCTGGAAGCCGACGTACTCGCCGTCGATCCAGACGAAGTACGCCTGTTTGGCGCCCTCGAAATGAAGGAAGACTTCTCGGCCGTCCCACGCCGACGGAACGGTGAACGTCCGTCGGTACGTCCCGACGGGGTTCGCGCCGTCGTCCCCGTCACCGACGCCGGGTACGTCGACCGTGCCGTCCTCGCCGGGGACGAGATCGCCCGCTTGACTCGGATCGTAGTGATCCCACGTGATCGAGTTATTCGTGTACAGTCGCTGATCGTATCCCTCGGTCTGCCACACCGACGGCACCGAGATCGAGTCCCAGTCGGTGACCCCGTCGTAGGAGTCGGGCAGCTCGGACGGCCGCTCGGAGAACCGGAAGTCCCACTCGCCGTTGAGCGACCGAACGTACGACGAGTCTTCGAACCGCGATTCGAGTTCCGTGAACGGTTCGTCGGCCCGTCGAGCGGTTCCCATCGACTCGTACGGGATCGCGGTCGTGACGTGGGTCGGTTCCCGATTCTCCGCGAAGACGGTCGGGTCCTCGAGGAACGCCGAGAGATTGCGGATTCGGCCGGGGCCGGAGTCACCGGTATCGGGCGTCCCGACGCTCGATCCGACGGCCGCCGGCACGAGCGCGGCCATCCCCGTCGCCGCTAAAAACTCCCGTCGGGAAGCGGCCAGTGAGGTACCGAGCCCTCGCTTCGCCCCTCGTTCTCGCTCTCGAGTCATACGTCTCCTCGCGACGCAGTGATCGCAAGGTGGATTTGTCTCATGGCTCTCGTTGTCGTATTCCATATTGTCATATAAAATTAGGTGTGGCAATATAACTATTACAATTTTGATATATTGGGCCGGAGAGTAGCGCTACGGCTGGGTTTGATCGGCGAATGGGGGAATTCAACATATAATGAGAGACGTCTAGAGGAGAACGATCACTGGGACCCGATCGACCTCGACCCGCGAGTCAGGACACGGTCCGTTCGCATGTCGAGCGTGCGGACCTACTTTCCGATCGGCAGCGTCGAGCCGACCGCGCGCCCTACCGAGCGATTCGACCTGTCTCCGTTCGGTGTGGGATTCGTGCCGTCGCGTCTCCGTCCCTGATCGTCCGGTTCCGGTTCGAGACTGACTCCGAAGACGCGATCGGCGTCCTGTCGGTCGAGGAACGGCGCACGTTCACCGGCCGGTCCCGACGGTCCGCGTTCGATGCATGCGGCGAACGGCAACGAACCGGCACGGTCGCAAAATCGGAACCGGAGCAGTCGTCGGGGCGGGCGTCGTCAGTCGTCGCTCGGCTCGGCGTTGGCCGCGGCCGACGACACGTCCTGCTGGCCAGCCCACGACGAGGAGAACAGCGGCGCGACGGCGAAGCCGACCATCACGAGCACGAAGAGGGCGAGCATGGCGCTCGCAACGGCCGCGATCCCGGTGGTGAAACTGAACAGGACGATACTCGTTGCGGCTCCACTGGCGATAGCAGGGGTCATTTGCGTTCGTTTGACCGTCGTTCGGCCCCAATATGAGGATTACTTTCTTCGACACGGATTGTGGAACGATAGCATAATACACGGTTCGGGCGACCGTTTCGAACTCGGGACTCCGCTCCACGGACTGCGGTCGAGTGGCCTTAGAGCCGCTGAACCGCACCGATAGCGCTCGAGAGCGGCGGCGCGTCGAAGAGCTCCTGACCGGTGTAGGCGTTGGCACCGGCGCAGTACAGGTCGCTGGCGGTCTCGAGGACGTCCGCCTCGAGCGGCTCGGGGTCCTCGTCACAGAGCGACTTCCAGTCGGCGACGTCTTCACGCTTCGCCTGCGCCTTGGCGGCGTCGACGGTTTGCACCCACTCGGGCTGGGTTCGCTTGTGGTACTGGCGGAGCACCTCCTTCGAGAGCTGGGTGCCCTCGTAGCTAAAGCGGTTCTCGTCGAAGGTGCCGACGACGTCGGCGACGCGGATCTCTCCCTGATAAAAGAGACACTCGATCTTGCCGTCCTCGTGGACCAGCCCGGCCGAGTCGGCCTGCTCGGTGACGATCCGATTGACCTCGCGGGCGAGTGACTCGAGGTCCTCGATCGACGCCGCGCCGGCGATCGAATCGGCCTCCTCGCGCTCGAGGTGACGGTCGCTCTCCTCGTACTTCGTGGTGAACTCGACGATCGGGTCGTCGAGGTCGACGGCCTCGTCGGGCCAGCTATCGAGCGCGAGGCCGTGATCGGCGGGCTCGGTCCGGCTGCGCAGACTCGAGCCGACGGGGACTCGGTTGCGGAAGACGATCTCGAGGGGGATCAGGTAGTTCTCGCCGGCCGCGTCGTGGTAGCGCTCGTAGTCATACTCCCGACCTTCGTTGGGGAGGTCGGGCACCTGCGTGAGGTCGATGGCCATCTCCCAGGGCGGGCGGGTCGCGTCCTCGAGGTCGACGATGTCGCCGTTCTCGAAATCGTCGTCGGACGAAGTCCGACGGTCTGTCGAGCTACGCTCGACAACACCGCGGTAGTGGGTGGGAACGCCTTCATCCTCGAGCAGTTCGAAGTTGAACGCACCCATCGTACAGAGGCTCGCGCCCTTCCGGGGGATCTGGTCGGGCATCTTCCCCCAGTCGAACACCGAGTAGGCGTCGGTGAAGACGAACGACCCGCGGCCGAGCTCCTCGTCGGTCGCGTCTTCCTCGATGCGGAACTCTTTGACGCTCGTCACGCGAGACACCTCGGGACGTGTTCGCCGCCGTCGCTCATACTCCAGTTGCCGTGTCCGGACCGTAAGAAGGTTTCAGTATCGGGTCGATGGGGTCGGATTGGTGACGCGCTCTCTCGTTCAGGTCTCGGTTTTCGCCCGCTCTCAGTCGTCTTCGACGGTCGCGAGCAACTCTTCGGCCTCCTGGTGCAACGGCCCCTCGAGCGGCTCGTCGTCGACGAGTTCCCGGAGCGTCGAATCGCACTGGGGCGTCGTTAACGCCTCGAGGGCGTGCCGACGATACCAGTCGTCGACGCTCGCTTCGCGGACGAGCGCCTCGAGTTCGTCGCACTCGTTGGCCAACTTCAACTCGTGAATCGCGTCCGTTCGATCCGCCTCGGCGGCCTCCTCGTCGAGGGCGAGTTCGACACAGTCCTCCGGTGTTCGTGAACTCATGGGCCACCGTTCGTGGTCCCCGCCGATAGTTCCGAGACCTGCGTTCGACGATATCCGTCAGCTGGTGGCCCACGGACAGTCACCGCTCGACCGCGCTGGTCCCGCTCGAGCGAGCGCGGTGCGACGGGACAGCACCGGCTCGCGGCGGCCGATTCCGCATCCACCATGCTTTTCTCGCTGTACGGGTATCGTTTCCTCGATGGAGCGACCGGTGACCGAGGCCGACTTGACGTTCGATCACGTTCCCGAGACCGACCAGTCATTCGAGAACGCACTGACAAAGGCGCGCGACGGCGACCGACTCACGGTCGACGACGCGATCGAGTTACTCACGACGGGGACGGAAAGCGAGGGGATTGATCGAAAACGCAAGGAGCGCGTGCTCGAGGCGGCCGACCGACGCCGCGCCGAGCAGGTCGGCGAGGAGGTCACCTTCATCGCGAACCTGAACAACAACGTCACGACGGCCTGTAACGTGGGCTGTCTCTTCTGTAACTTCAAGGACGCCGCCCACACCTTCGAGCGCGAGACGGAGATCGAGACCGCGGGGTTCACGAAGACGCCCGCGGAATCCCGCGAGATCGTCGCCGACGCCGTCGAGCGCGGTATTTACGAGGTCACGTCGGTCTCCGGGCTTCACCCCGCGTTCGCGCTCGACGAGGAACACCGAGAGATCCTCGACGACCACCCGAACCCGAAGGAAGTCAACTACAAGCCGCCGGCGGTCTACGACACCAGCCCCGGCACCTACGCGGACCAGCTGTCGGCGATGAGCGTCGACGGCGTCCACGTTCACTCGATGACGCCCGAAGAGGCCTATCACGCCCGGCGGGGCACCGACTGGTCCTACGAGGAAGTCTACCGGCGGCTGAAAGACGCCGGACTCGACACCGTTCCCGGAACCGCGGCAGAAATTCTCGTCGAGGAGGTCCGCGACGTGATCTGCCCCGGCAAGATCAGTACGGACGGCTGGCTCGAGGCCATGGAGGCGGCCGCGAACGTCGGCCTCGGGATGACGGCGACGATCATGTACGGTCACGTCGAGAACGAGGCCCACCGCGCGATGCACATGAAGCGGATCCGAGAGCTGCAGGATCGGACCGGGAACATCACCGAGTTCGTCCCGCTCTCCTTTATCCACCAGAACACGCCACTGTTCGAACACGACGTCGTCTCGGGCGGCGCGAGCATCGACGAGGACGAACTGATGATCGCCGTCTCGAGGCTGTTCCTCGATAACATCGACCACATCCAGTCCTCGTGGGTCAAGTACGGCGACGAACAGGGGCTGAAGCTGCTCAACTGCGGGGCCGACGACTACATGGGAACGATCCTCTCCGAGGAGATTACGACCCGTGCCGGCGGCGAGCACGGCGAATTCCGCTCCTTTTCGGACTACGTCGAGATGATCACATCGATCGGTCGGATCCCAGTCGAGCGCTCGACCGACTACGAGCAACGCCGCGTCATCGATCCCGACGACCCGCCTTTCGGCCCTCGACTCGGGCCGAAGGCCGACGGAACGGCGCTACTGACTCGAGCGGAACAGGACGAACGCGATACCGTCCCCGCCGACGACTGATCGAAGCGCTGCGTCAATCGCTCTCGAACTGATTACTACTAGTCCAGAGGCAGTGGGACGTATCCCTCGAGACTGATCAACCGGCGTGTGGTGGCGCGCGCTGCCGACCGTCCGAACGACAGTGAGGGCGGGCGTCGATGCCGTGCGAGGGATGAGCGAGCGACTACAGGGAGCGAGTGAATCGGCTGGGGAGGGCGTGGCGATTCCCTGTTGCCACGATAGCAGAGTGCACCTCTCTTCACAGTCTCCCTCGAGTGATTTCTGGGCTCTGGTGGATCACAAACCACTCGAGGACACGCTATTCGTTCACGACGCCGACGGCCCGAACCGGTGCACCATCCCCCTCGAGCGCCAGCGGATACGCCCGGAGCTCGAACCGATCCTCGACCGCTCCGAGGTTCGTCAGGTTCTCGAGGATCAGCAGGTCGTCGCCCAGCAGCGCGTGGTGGGCCTGAAACCCATCGGGCTCATCCTCACCGGCGTTGTCCGTCGGCGTCGGATCCGGGTTGAGCGCGTCCACGGCCACGTCGAACCCCCGCTCGACGCAGGCCTCGGCCGCCGCTGGTGAGAGAGACGGGTGCTCGAGATAGCGGTCGGTCCCCCAGTGGGCGTCCCAGCCGGTCCAGCACGCGACCAGATCGGCGTCGCTGTCGGGTACTCGTGCCGCCGGAATCGGCTCGCGGGCCTCGAGGTCACGACAATCGATCCGGACGGCGTCGAAGACGAACCGCTCGAGCGGGAACGCCTTGAGGGTCTTCCCGTCGGGCTCGGTGTGTGCCGGTGCGTCGACGTGGGTCCCGGTGTGGCTGCCGCACTCGATGGCGTCGACGCGGACGCCGTCTTCGTCGTGACTCGCGTGGGCTCGGATCGCGACGGCGGGATCGTCGGGGTAGGTCTGCATCCCCGTCTCGATCGGGTGGGTCAGATCGACGTGCACACGTGGTACCCGTGGGCCGTGGCGGATAACGATACCGTGACCCGTCGCGGAGACCGCTGTCTGCTCCCGTGGTTGGGCCCTCGCTCGAGTCTCGATCGCGGGACGACCGTGTGGCAGTAATTTATAATGGTCCTCGATAACGTGTGTGTATGCGACTCGAAGGTAAGACAGCGTTTATCACGGGTGCAGGCTCCGGTCTCGGCCGGGAAGCGGCCGAACGGTTCGCTCGAGAGGGCGCGACGATCGTCGCGGCCGATATCGATCTCGAGGGGGCCGAGGAGACGATCGACCGGGTCGAGAGCGCGGGGCAATCGGGGACCGCACTCGAGCTGGACGTTCGGGACGCCGATGCGGTCCACGCGGCCGTCGACGGGGCGGTCTCGGAGTTCGGCCTCGATATCATGGTGAACAACGCGGGCGTGAGCCACGAGCGCGCGAAGGTCGAGGAGATCGACGAGAGCGAGCGCGATCGGGTGATCGACGTCAACGTCAAGGGCGTCTGGAACGGCTGTCAGGCCGCGATTCCCCACTTCAGGGAGCAGGGGTCGGGAGCCATCGTCAACACGGCGTCGCTGGCCGGCGTCATCGGCGCGCCGCAGCTCGGGGCCTACTCGCTCACGAAGGGAGCGGTCGTCAACTTCACGCGGACCGTCGCGGCGGAGGTCGGCCCCGCCGGCGTCCGGGCGAACGCGGTCTGTCCGGGCGTGACGGACACCGCGATGCCCCGGAAGAACCGGACCGAGGAGGAGTGGGAGGCGACCAAAGCGGAGATGTCCCGCCACTATCCGCTGAAGCGTCTCGGGGAGCCCGAAGATATCGCGAACGCGATGCTCTTCTTGGCGAGCGACGAAGCCGACTGGATCACCGGCCAGGCGCTGGTCGTCGACGGCGGTTTCTCCTGCACGTAGACGGTGCGATCGAACTCTCTTGCGAGGCGGTCGTCATCCGACTGGGGGAGCAACTGCTGTGGCGAGACCGGCGTTCGAGCGCGAAGGGGCTCGTTATTCACGATGATACCATCTCGTCGATGACGGCAGCAGAGCGGTTTCGGCAGTCGGTTTGAGGCCGATTTCCGTGGGCTAGCCGGGACGCGTCGACAGTGAATGGAACGGTGGGTTTTGATGGGTATTCGTGTGATGAAGTATCCTGCTATCGTGGCAACAGGGAATCGCCACGCCCTCCCCAGCCGATTCGCTCACTCGTAAACTCGTTCGCTCATCCACTGGAAGACGCTTTGCGTCTTCCAAGCCATTCGCTCACGAAGTTCGCGAAGACCTCGCGCAACGTCGTGCCGCGGTTCATTGGCATTCACCGCGGCCCAGCGCGCCACCGCATGCCGGCTGACCAGTCTGACGAGACCGAGATCTCTGCTTCTGAATAGGCATCAGACCACATCGAGGCCACACCGTGCGCCGACGCCGCGTCTAGTCCGCCGCGGGTACCGTCCCGTCTCGAAGCACCGACCGATAGCGTTCGCCGGCCGAGTCCTCGGCCTCGAGCGCGTCCCGGATCGTCGACGAGATCCACTCCCGGTCGCCGTCCGCGCCGTCGGCCAGCCGGCCGTCGAAGCCG
>NZ_JAQIVI010000781.1 GCF_028618695.1 Natrinema soli
AACCGCGAGGTGAACGGGGAACGAGGTGACCCGTGAACGGGCCTTCGGCCCGTGAGTAGCAATCGGTTGGGGAGGGTGTGGAACTCCTCGTGTCCGCGGCAGCAGGACGCTGATCGTCACGGATCACGTTCGATTCTCCCGATGACCAGTTCAGGGCGACGGCTCGAACGTAATCGAACGACTTCCGCTGACCGGTGGCTTTTTCCACCCGCCTCGAGATGTCCGAGTACGCGATAAACGGTCGTGAACCCCATCACAGTTCCGTTACGCATGCCACATTCGATATACTTTTACGGGGCTACGGTATAGATGCGTCTATGTCAGTACTAACTGAGTCCGCCGTCGGGCACGACGAACTCGCCGTGCTCAAACTCCTCGCGCTCGAGGGTGGGCTCGAGGGCGACGTCAAGATCTCCTGTTCTCACCTCGCGGAGCGCCTCGACGCGTCGAATCAGACCGCCTCGCGACGGCTCCAGCGCCTCGAGAGCGCCGACCTGCTCGAGCGCGATACCGTCAGCGACGGCCAGTGGGTCGCGATCACGGAGACCGGCGAACGAACGCTCCACGCCGAGTACGAGGACTACCGTCGCATCTTCGAGACGGACTCCCAGATCGGCCTCGAGGGGACCGTCACCAGCGGGATGGGCGAGGGTCGCCACTACATCTCGCTGTCGGGCTACCAACGCCAGTTCGAGGAGCGCCTCGGCTACGAGCCCTTCCCCGGCACGCTGAACGTCGACCTCCGCGAGGACAGCGTCCGCCGGCGCAGCGCCATGGCCTCGCTCGAGCCCGTCCCTATCGACGGCTGGGAGTCCGACGAGCGGACCTACGGCCCCGCCGTCTGCTACCCCGCGACGATCGAGACCACCGACGGCGAGACCTACGAGAACGCCTACACCATCGCCCCCGAACGCACCCACCACGACGACGACCAGCTCGAGGTCATCGCCCCCGAGAAACTCCGAGAGGTACTCTCCCTCGAGGACGGCGATCACGTCACCGTCTCCGTGGGGGATCGCGAATGACGGGGCACCACGCCGGTCCGCGGTCGAACGCCGACGCCGGGGCGAACTCGAGCGTCGACCCGTCTGCGAACTCGTTCGATCACGCCCTCGAGTCGCTCCGCGCCGGCGAGCCGATCCTCGTCCACGAGGAGGCCTACCGCGAGGGCGAGACGGACCTGATCTACCACGCCGATAGCGTGACGCCCGAGGCCGTCGCCCGACTGCGCAACGACGCCGGCGGCCTGATCTGCGTCGCGCTCGGCCACGATACCGCGGAGGCGTTCGACCTCCCATTCTACTCGGACGTGATCGACCATCCCGCGACGGCCGACCACGAACTCGGCTACGACGACCGATCGTCGTTCTCACTGACCGTCAACCACCGGGACACCTACACCGGGATCACCGACGACGATCGCTCGACGACCATCCGGGCGCTCGGCGACGCTGCCGCCGCACCCGACGAAACCGAGTTCGCCGCGGAGTTCCGGGTCCCCGGCCACGTCCACCTGCTCAAGGCCGCGCC
>NZ_JAQIVI010000782.1 GCF_028618695.1 Natrinema soli
CGCGGTCACGGGTGCCGTCGCCGGAGCGGCGAGCGGCGGCTCGGTCGTGACGGCGTCGACGGACTCGCTCGAAACGACCGACGACGGAACGACGAATTCGACCGAGAACACCAGCGAGGACCTCGAGAGTACGACTGAGAGCCTCGAAAATAACACCGAAACCACGACTGACGACACGGAGAATGCGACCGATGACCTCGAGGGCACTACCAATGAGACGACTGCCGGCTCCGAGAAGACGACAACCGACCCGGCCGACGCCGTAGAAAACACGACCGCGGCACCGACGGAGGTAGTCGATACTACTCTCGGGGAAACGGCGGAGACCGTCGATAGCACCGTCAATACCCCGACGACGATTGCCAATAAGACGGTCACCAACACGACGGCAACGATCAATGAGACCGTCAGCGAGACGACGGCGGCCGTCAACGAGAGCGTCAGCGAAACGGATGCGGCTGCCAATGACACGGTAACCGGAATCGGCGGACGGCTCGAGAAAGCGATCGACAGTGCCGCCGCTCCCGTTGATCCACCGAGCACGAGCGAAGCGGCTACGAACGCAATCCTCGTTGGAATGCTGGGCGCGATCTCCGCATCCGGTGCCGCAGCGAGCGGAGCCGGCGGAGCCGGCGCGTCCGGGGCC
>NZ_JAQIVI010000783.1 GCF_028618695.1 Natrinema soli
CGGGACGCCCGCCTCGTCCGCATGCGCCGTCGGCCGCTCCCCGACGAACAGGAAGTCCGCGCCCACGTCGCCGTAGCCGTGGACGACCTGCGTGCGCGTCTCACAGAGCGCCGGACAGTTTCGACACTCCTCGTCCATGCCGTACGGGTTCGCTCGAGACCGTTGATTCGCGTCCACACTCGTATCTCGGGCGGTAGGCCCAAAAACGACGCGCTGACGGCCGCCGTTCGGCGACCCGAGAGTCGATACGGTTTAGCGACCGAGGCCGCCGCGTTCGTTGACCTCGAGGATGAACTTCACGTTACGGACGATCTCTTCGGGAGAGGTCTCCTCGCCCTCGTCGTAGAGGTCGCTGGTCCGATACAGGATGTTCGCGAGCTGTTTGCGCTCGCTGGAATCGCCGCGAACGTCGTCGGCGATCTCGCGGAGGCGCTCGACGCGCTCGGGATCGGGGTCGAATTCGTCGGCAGCGGCAGTATCTGCTTCACTCTCGTCGGCAGCGGCAGTCTCCGACTCACTCCCGTCGTCACCGTCGGCGGTCATCGATCGGGCGAGGCGGCCTCGTTTCGCCGGCTCTGAGAGATCCCCTGCCGGTGAACGATCCCGGTGTTGTTAGCGACGTTCTCGGTGATCGTCCGCAGGGCGTCGCTGGTGTCGTCGCCGTCTTTCAGCACCGTGGGCTTCCCGCCGTCGCCGCCCTCGCGGACGGCCGGATCGAGCGGGATCGAACCCAGGAAGGGGAGTTCGTGTTCCTCGGCGAATTCCTCGCCGCCGCCGGAGCCGAAGATGTCGTGTTCGCCGCCGCAGTCCGGGCAGGCGAACGTGGACATGTTCTCGGCGATCCCCAGCACGACGGTGTCGTGTTTGGCGAACATCTCGAGGCCCTTCCGGGCGTCGTCCAGCGCGACGTCCTGCGGGGTCGTGACGATGACCGCGCCGGTGACGGGCATGGTCTGGAGCATCGTCAACTGGGTGTCGCCGGTTCCCGGCGGGAGGTCGACGACGAGGTAGTCGAGGTGACCCCACTCGACGTCCTCCGTCAACTGGGTGATGACCTTGTGGACCATCGGACCGCGCCAGATGACGGGATCGTCCTCGCCGGTGAGGAAGGCCATGCTCATCAGCTTCACGCCGTACTTCTCGGGCGGAACGAGGGTCTCGTCCTCGGTGGCCATCGGCGGCTCGTCGGCGTCGACCATCCGCGGCACGTTCGGCCCGTAGACGTCGGCGTCGAAGAGGCCGACGCGGGCACCGAGCTGCGAGAGGCCGGCGGCGAGGTTGACCGCGACGGTCGACTTGCCGACGCCGCCTTTCCCGGAGGCGACGGCGATGACGTTCTTGACGTTCGGCAGTACCTGTTCCTCGCTGGTGAGATCGTCGCGGTCGGGCACGCTCGCGGTGAGATCCGCCTCGAGGCCCTCGGCGGTGAGCACCTCGCGGACCTCGGCGGCGATGTCGCTCTCGCTCGGTGAGTAGGGGGCACCCAGTGCGAGATCGATGTCGACCTGGTCGCCGTCGACGGTGATGTCGTTGACCAGTCCGAGCGACACGATATCGTCGCCGAGTTCCGGATCTTCGACCGTCCGGAGGCGGTCGCGAACGGCGGCTTCGTCCATGTCACTAGCTACTTCCGGGCGTCGAAAAGGGTTGTGTTCGTATTTGGCGTCGCGTCTTTCGGATCGTTCCCGCGGAACCGTCCCGTCTGAGCGGTCAGGTGTGGACACAGTAGTGGAACCCCACCCGCATCCGTTTCGGTGACCGAGCGCCCCGTTAACGGGGTCGGTAGACGGGACACGATCCGCTCGCGGTTCTCCCGCCACACGGTCTCCGTCCCTGTCAAACAGAAATTCATTTAATACGGCTGGCACGCTATCACGACGTATGTCTCGCGGAATTGGTGAATTCGGCCCGCTCCAGGACGTGATTCCGGAGTGGGCGGCGGTCCTCGTCGCGCTCGTCACGCAGTTGGGCGACGTCTGGTTTCTCAGTCTGTTGGTCGGCGCCATCTACTGGTTCGACTCGGCGAGCCGGGAAGACGCAGCCGTGATAATGGGCTGGACGTTCGCGGGACTCGCACTCATCAGCACGCTCAAGCACGTCTTCGCGTTACCGCGTCCCGGCCAACCGTTGGTCCGGATCGAGACGCTGCCGTGGGTAATGCAGCCGCTCTACGAATCCACCGCGATGGCGAGCGGCTACGGGTTTCCGAGCGGCCACGCGTTGATGACGACGATCGTGTACCTGAGCCTGGCACGTCGGCTCTCGATCAGCACCCGTCGGCGACGGGTCGTCGGCGCAGCGCTCCTCATCGCTGCGGTGTGCGTTTCGCGGGTCGTACTCGGCGTACATTATCTCGTTGACGTGACTGCAGGGGTCGCCATCGGTGTCGCGTTTCTGGCCGTCGTCGAACGGCTCCTGACTCGCGTTTCGACCGATCACGGTACGGTCGCGTTCGGCCTCGCGATCGCCATTAGTGCGATCAACCTCGTCGTCGGCGGTATCGATGCCGGTGACATTTCGTTACTCGGCGCGTCTCTCGGCGCGTTCGGGGGCTGGCAACTCGTCGTTCTCGGACAGCGTCTGTTCGCAGTCGACCGGCCATCGAAAGCGGCTCGGCCCCTCCTCCGGCGGGGCGTGCTCGCAGCCGGGGCGCTTAGTCCGTTGCTCATCGCGGTCGACGAGTACCATTTGTTCTCGCGTCCCGCTCGTGGCGGGGCCTTCGGACTCGTCCTCGCGCTGTTCGTCACGATTCCCGTGTTGCGACACTCCGAACGCGCCACCCGCGTCTGGACGGCGCTCGTCTTCTGGGCGACGATGGCGATACACGGGCTCCGATTCCTGCTCTCTCCGAGTACGTGGCGACGCGCGACGATTCTCGGCCGTCGATACACCGTGCGAGTTCATCGATGGATTCGCACGCGGCTGGGATGATCTCCCTCGAGTCGAAGGATCGACGGCGCGCGACAGAAAGAGCCGGCACCGTCGTCGCCGGTCACGCGTCGAAATCGAACCGCGGCCCGCCGTAGGTCGGCGGATCGGGATCGAGCTCCACCCCCTGCTCGAAGCGCACGAAATTGAGATAGAAGGGACGGCCACAGCCCTCGACGGATTCTCCCTCGAGGTCGGTAACGGGGCCGTCCTCGCCACAGAGGAACTCGATCCCGTCGGCCGATTCTCGGTCGGGATCGTCCGGGTTCGCGTACTCCCAGCCCGGCTGTCGGACCGTCGTGACCGATCGGTCCGCCAGGTCCGGGGGACGCTCGAGGCTGACCACGGCGTTGCAGTGCGGACAGGTGTACCGGACGGTAACGGTCATCGGCGGCTCTAGGGGACCCGAGGGCGTAAGCCTGCGGGCATCGACGGAATGTTCGGGTACTCGACCGAAAAGTCGGTCTCGGTACGAGGTCCCGAACCGTTTACCCGATAGCGTCCGCACGGACGGCTATGACCGAGTTCGACCCCGAGAAATTCGAGGAGAAGTACGTCCACTACTTCGCGGAACTCGAGGAGGCCTACTCGAACGCGTATCAACAGTTGCACGGCCAGTACGACTCCGAGGTACTCCGCGCCATCGATCGACAGGTGCTGAGCGAGAGCGAACCCTTCTACGAGGGAAGCGCGGAGCATCGCTCCGCGACCGATTCGAACGGGCACAGCCCGCGAGAACACGACGGCGAGTTCCGCGTCGAACTCCCGGACGATCCGGCGGATCGCGTCGGCGCGGTGGCCGACCACGAGCAGTTCGAGCCCGTCCTCGAGACGTTCGTCGACCGAATCGAGCGCGAACTAGAGCGGATTTTCGGCTTCGACGAGACCGCGTGACGGCGACCCATTGAAGGACGTGCGACAGGACGGTTGCGGGCACCCGGAACACCTTTTGCGCTGACGGGAAACCATGCAAGTATGATCGACGAGACGGCCGAGGAAATCCGAGAGATGCAGACGCACAGTTCCTCGGTGGTCGCTGTCCACGCGGCACAGGCCCTCGAGGAGCTTGTCGAGCGGGAGTTCGCGACCGTCGAGGAGTACGTCCGCGCGCTCGAGCGCAACGGCTCCGTCCTGCGACGGGCGAATCCCTCGCACGCCTCGCTGCAAAACGCCGTCCGGGAGGTCGTCGACGACGTGGCCGAGGCCGAACCCGACAGCGTCGAGGACGCCCGCCGACTCACGAGCGAGAAGATCGACGAGGTCGTCTCGCGGATCGAGTCCGGCAAGCGGCTGGCTGCCGAAAACGCCGTCGAACACCTCGCGGACGGCGCGACGCTGCTGACTCACGACTACTCCTCGACGGTGATCCAGGCCCTCGAGCAGGCCACCGAGGCCGGGAAGACGTTCGAGGTCTACGTCACCGAGGCTCGACCGCGCTATCTTGGGCGCAAGACCGCACGGACGCTCGCCGAGATGGAGGGCGTCGAAACGACGCTGCTCACCGACAGCGCTCACGGGCTCTCCCTCGAGGAGTGCGACCGGGTCGTCGTCGGCATGGACTGCATCGTCGACGAGACGCTGTACAATCGCGTCGGCACCTTCCCGATCGCGTCGACGGCCGCCCGACTGGACGTGCCGGTCACCGTCCTCGGTTCGGCCTCGAAGATCGTCAGCGAAGGGTTCGTCTTCGAAAACGAATTTCGGCCCGGCAGCGAGGTCATGGCCGAACCCGCCGACGGCTTCGACGTGGAAAACCCCGCTTACGACGCGACGCCGGTCGAGTTGCTCGAGAGCGTCATCACGGACGAGGGACGGCAATCGTTCTGAGCGACCGATCGGTCCCCGTTCCCCGGCGATATCGCTCGAGGCAGTGATCGGAACCGTTCGAATAGTCGCGATTTCGAGACAGTCCGTCGCGGGTGGCAACGACCTATCCACGTCGCTCCCGTTTCGGTCGTATGCGTCTCGTACAGGTGTTCGTTCCCCGAGACGAACTGGACCTCGTTATCGAAACGGCGGAGGAAGCCGGCGTCGACTACACCGTCTCCCGAGACACGGATCGCGGCGAGTTCGAGGCGCTCGTTTCGATCCCCGTCCCACCGCCGGCCGTCGAGCCGCTGTTGGAAGCCCTTCGGGCCGCGGGTCTGGACGAGCGATCGTACACGGTCGTCACGGCCGCGGAAACGATCGTCTCGAAGCGAACCGACGAGTTGACCGGCCGGTTTTCGGGAACCAGAATCTCCCGCGAGGAGCTCCGGGCGCGAGCGGCTGATCTCGCACCGGCAGCGTCGACCTATTTCGGCCTGCTGATCGTGAGTACGACGATCGCGACGGCCGGGTTGTTGCTCGACTCGGCGGCGACGATCATCGGTGCGATGGTCGTCGCACCGCTGATGGGACCGGCGCTGGCGGCCAGCGTGGGGGTGATCGTCGACGACGAGTCGCTCGCGACGCGCGGTATCGCGTTACAGGTGATCGGCCTCGCGGCCGCCGTCCTCACGGCAGCGGTGATGGGCTGGGCGCTCAGGGGGACCGTGTTGCTCCCGCCGGGGTTCGATATCACGACGGTCCCGCAGATCCGCGAGCGGATCACGCCCGACTTTCTCGCCCTGTTTCTCGCGCTGGGTTCCGGCGTCGCTGCGGTCATCAGTCTCACGCGAAATGTCGGATCGGTGCTCGTCGGCGTCGCGATCGCCGTCGCGCTCGTTCCGCCCGCAGCCACCGCCGGCCTCGGGATCGCCTGGGGAGATCCACCGGTCGTCCTCACCGCGGGCACGCTCGTCCTCATCAATATGCTCTCGATCAATCTCACCGCGTTGCTCCTGTTATGGCTGTCCGGCTATCGGCCGGAACGAACGGAGTCCGTCGAACGCGTGTACGGTCGGCTCCGCTCGCGCGTCGCGGTGCTTCTCGTCGCGATCGTGATCCTCTCGGTCGTTCTCGGCGGCATCACCTACGGCACGTACCGCACTGCTACGGTCGAACACGACGTCAAAACGGAACTCGAGACGATGAACGAGGCGGAACTCGCGGCCGGCTCCGAACTGCAGTTCCGGGAGACCGCGATCGACTACGAACTCATCGACGTCTACACCGGCGGACGGCCGACGGTCACCGTTCACGTCGATCGACCGCCCGGCGAGGGGCTCCCGGACGACTTCGCCGACGACGTGCGCGACCGCCTCGAGTCGGCGGCCGGCGTCGATCTCGAGGTGATCGTCGAACTGGCGACGACTCTCCGGAGCGGTTGAACCGGGCGAGGTGCTACTCCCGCTTTCCGAACGACCGCGTCGAGCCCTCGGTCGGGCTGGCCCACGAGACCGCGTTCCGAAGGATCCGTCGAATCGCCTCGTTCTCGTAGATCGGATACGTCTCGTGGCCCGGCCGAAAGTAGAAGATTCGACCGTTGCCGCGCCGGTAACAGCAGCCGCTGCGGAACACCTCGCCCCCCTCGAACCAGCTGACGAACACCTGCCGGTCGGGTTCGGGGACGTCGAACGGCTCGCCGTACATCTCCGTCTCGGGGAGTTCGATCGCTTCGTCCAGGCCGTCCGCGATCGGATGTCCGGGATCGACGACCCAGAGCCGTTCGGTGCCGCCGTCCTCGCGGTACTGCAGGCTACAGGAGGTTCCCATGAGGCGCTTGAAGGGCTTCGCGTAGTGGCTCGAGTGCAGCGGGATGAATCCCATCCCCTCGAGGACGCGCTCGCGGACGCGATCGACGACCGCGTCGCTGACCTCGTCGTGCGCCTCGTGGCCCCACCA
>NZ_JAQIVI010000784.1 GCF_028618695.1 Natrinema soli
GAGGCCGAGGGGGAACGGGGCACCGTCGGACGCGCCGGTACCGGTGATATAGAGCGCGCCGATGACGATTCCCATGATCGCCTCGCCGGTGATCAGCCCGGCCGCGACGATCCGGCCACGGGAGGTCGCTCGTTCGGCGAGCGTCCCGTCCTCGTCGTCCGACCGCGCGACGTACCTGTCGATCCCGCCGCGGAGCAGGCCGCCGAGGAAGATCGGCGTCGCGAGGGTGATCGGGAGATAGATCCCGACTGCGAACGGCAGGACGGGGACGTTCATGAGGATCAGAACAAACGCGAAAACGGCACCGATGAGGATCATCCCCCACTGAGCGGTGCCCGTGAGGACGCCCTCGGAGATCAGCGCCATCATCCCGGCCTGGGGGGCGGGGATGGTCTCGCTGCCGATTCCGTAGGCCTGGTGGAAGAAGTACAGGACCCAGCCGGCGAACAGCGCAGAGATGGCGATTCCGATCACCTGCGCGATCTGTTGCTTGCGGGGCGTCGCACCGAGGAGATAGCCCGTTTTGAGATCCTGCGAGGTATCGCCCGCGACCGCCGCGGCGATCGCCACGACCGACGCGGTCACCAGCACCACGACGGGGTCGGTCACGCCGGTCGATCGCAGCGCCAGCGCGGCGATCAGGATCGTCGCCACGGCCATTCCGGAGACGGGGTTCGAGGAGCTGCCCACGACCCCGACGAGATACGCCGAGACGGCGACGAAGAGGAACGAGGCGATCACGGCGATGAAGCCGCCCAGTAGCCCGACCTGGACCTGCGGGACGGCGACCAGCGCGAGCGCGATGAGGACGGCCCCGACGACGACGACCTTCATCGGGAGGTCACGCTGGGTGCGTTTCCGATCCTCCGTCGCGGCCCCGCCGGAGCCGCGGATCTCAGCCGCCGCGGTGCCGATCGCGTCGACGATCGTGCCGCGCATCGAGAGAATCGCGTAGAAGCCGCCGACGATCATCGCGCCCGCACCGACGTAACGGATATACTCGTCCCAGACCGCGTCGGCCTGCGCCATCAGCGCCGCGTCGGCGGCCGACTCCGGAACGAACCCGCCCGTGATGAGCAGCGGGATCAGTATCATCCAGGCGATCAGTCCGCCGCCGAACACGTAGCCGGCGATCCGCGGGCCGATGATGTAGCCGACGCCGATCAGCGCGGGCGTGAAGTCGCCGCCGATAGCGAACCCGTCGGTCTCGCCGGCCGAGAACGCCGTCTGGATCGTGGTGCGGAACGCGGCCATCCCGCTGGCCAACCACATGTAAACGAAGCTCACGAGGAACCCGAACGAGATGAGTTTCACACCCTCGTCGCCGCGCGAGCCGGCCTCGAGCACGTCCGCGCACGCTGTCCCCTCCGGATAGGGCAGTTCCTCGTGCTTGTCGACGATGAGGTACCGCCGCATCGGGATCATAAAGAGAACGCCGAGCAGGCCGCCCAGCACCGCCACCGCGGCAGTCCCGGCGATGTCGATCGGCTGATCGAGGAAGGTAACGCCGGCGATCGTGAAGATCACGCCGGCCGCCAGCGCCTCGCCCGCAGAGGTCATCGTCTGGACGATGTTGTTCTCGAGGATCGTCCCGCCGATACCGACCCGCCGAAGCCCGTAGAAAACGCCCATGCTGATGACCGCGGCCGGGATGGAGGCACTGATCGTCATCCCCGAGCGCATTCCGAGGTACATGTTCGCGGTCAACATTACCACGTTGAGCGCGAGTCCGATCAGGACCGCTTTGATCGTGAGTTCCGCGATACTTCTCCCTGCGGGGACGTACGGGGCCGGGCCGTCGGCCGGTTCTGCTTCGCTCACTGTGCGACTGCTACTCGGTTCCGCGCGTTCTTCAGATGGTCCGTGTGACATAGTCGACTGGAGCGGACATCCCCCGAATATCCCGGACGCAGTGAACGACACGAGTCAGCCAGTCCGTCGCGACCGGTGTCTCGCTCGTCACTATTCGACTGTCGTCCGTCGGGGCGTCTCCGCGTTCTCTCTGATCATAGCTACTTGCGACTATAAATGTGGCAAGATTCGGAACGAATCACCATTATTCACCATTACCCTACACTATTTGCCAGTAATGATCGATATAATGCGCGAAACTGACACCAGTCGGAGCCGGCTCACCGAGCTGACAAGCGTGTCGCCGCGAGAACGGTTGCGAGCAGTTCGCTGCCGGGACCGAACCCGTCGACCGCGATCAGCGGGCCTCGAGCGCTGCGGACGTTCGAATTACTCGAGGCCGTCCAGTCGCTCCCGTGCCTGCGAGAACGCGAACTCGTCGCCGCGGAGCCCGTTCGCTAGGTCGCGCGTCGCCGCGACGAGTCGTTCGGCGGTCCGCGGATCGACGTCGCCGTCGAGCATCCGGATGCGAGTGACGTGTTCGCCGAGGGTCTCGAGTGCGCTTCGTTCGCTCGCGGTCAGCTCCCGATCGTCGGCCCAGGTCCGGACGTCGCGGCGGTACTCCCGGACGG
>NZ_JAQIVI010000785.1 GCF_028618695.1 Natrinema soli
GATCGCCGGCCGCGACGTGAAAGTCGACGTCGCCCAGGCCGGCCCCTCCGTCCGCGCGACCGTTCGCGGGCCGTGGATCGCCGCCCTTCCCGAGGTCCAGCGGGAGCTGTATCGATCCAACCGCCCCGACCTCGAGTGGCACGACGAACACGGCGATCGGCGGACGGAACTCGTCTTCATCGGCACCGATCTCGAGACGCACGAACCGACGCTTCGCTCGCGACTCGAGGAGAGTCTGGTCACCGACGAGGAGTGGGCGCGCGCGGACGAGCTTCCGAACCCGTTCCCCGGTGAGGACGACGAGGACGTCGTTCTTCGCGAACCCTGATACGGTCTGCTGTCCCGATGTACCGGCGCACCCGTCTGGCGGGTCGCGGGTGCGCCGGAACTGACGGAGAGTAGTCCGTATGATACTCGCTCGATTTCGGGCCCGTCAGCCGAGTTCCGTTTCGATCGTGTCGAGCGCCCCCTCGAGTTCCCCGCGGCGTTTCCACGCCGCGATTCGATCGCCGAACGGGAGCGGCGCGGCGAGTTCGACCGCCGATCGGATCGTCACCCGGCTCCGCTCGGCGTCGATGGGCTCGGACTCGAGCCACGTCTCCATGTGCGAAAAGGGGCCGTGTTCGCCCTCCTGCGTGTAGTAGATCGTCCCGTCGCGGTCCTCGAAGCGCAGGGGTAACTCGAGCCCAGGACCGCTGGCGACGACGATCGTAGCGTCCGCTCTCTCGTCGACGGCTTGGACCGTGAAACTCCCCTCGGCCTCGACGATCGCCGCGGGCTCGAGCCACGCCGACAGGGCATCCGGGGAGGCGTCGACGACTCGAGCGACCGTCACCTCGCGCATACCCGACTTCTGCGCCCGAGCTGCTATAAAACCCTGCGCACGGTGGTGCTCTCGTTAGCGGGTTCGATCGCGTCAGTTGACTCCGTTTGGGTTGGCGCGCACGGAAACTGCTAAGTGACAGCCGTCCGCCTCTCGTCGTATGAGCGGTCCCGACGACGAGCGAGACGGAAGCCTGCAAGCCGGCCTCGAGTCGTCCGAGGGCGATCCGCGCGTCCTGCTCGTCCTGAACGCCGTGCTCTCGACGCTGTTCGCCGCGCTGTTCGTCTGGGGCGCGAGCCGACTCGATCTCTTCGTATTTACGCCCACGAGCGTCGCAGCGGTTGCTATCGTCGTCTTTCTCCTCACACACGTCGTCTCTCGCCCCTGAAGCGAAGGGCCATCGCTCGAGTACCGGCGACTGTCGGAGTGAGGCGACAAGTTCTCATCACGGGCTGACTACTGTCCGATAATGAGTGTGCGGCAGCCCTCCGCCTATCGGCCGACGAAGCCCGACGTCGCGGTGTTCGTCTCCGGCGTCACCAGTATGGGCCTCGAGATACTTGCGGGCCGGATCATCGCCCCCCAGTTCGGCAGCAGCATCTACACCTGGGGGAGCATCATCACCGTCTTCCTCGCCGCGCTGAGCCTGGGCTACTGGCAGGGTGGGAAGCGAGCGGAAACGGCATCGAACCGTCGAATGATCTGGATCCTGCTCGGGACGGCGGCCTACGTCGCCATCGTGGTCTACGGGAGCGGCCAGCTGTTGCTCTCGGCGTCGGCGATGCCGCTGCCGGCCCGGTACGCCTCGCTTCCGGCCGTGCTCATCCTCTTCGGACCGCCGACCTACCTGCTGGGCTTTATCAGTCCCTACGCGGCCGAACTCTCCGAGAAGAAGGGAATCGGCGAAGCGTCGGGGCACGTCTACGCGCTCGGTACCATCGGCAGCATCGTCGGCGCGGGTGCGACGACGTATTTCCTCATTCCGACGCTCGGCATCGATATGATCGGGCTCCTGTTCGGGCTCGTTCTCGTCGGAACTGCGTTCGCGCTCACGCTCCCCGACCTCTCCCCGAGGCCGGCGGCGGCGAGCGTCGCCATCGCGCACCTGCTCGTCGTCGCGGCCGGCACCGTGCCGGTGACGTTCGACCACCGCGGCGACGTCGTCTACCAGACCCAGACGGCCTACCAGGAACTCGAGGTCATCGACGACGGCGACGTCCGGAAGCTGTATCTGGACGACGCCCGCCACAGCGCGATGGATCTCGACGATCCCGACCGGCACGTCTTCGAGTACACGCGATATTTCCACCTACCGATGTTGATGGCCGACGATCCCGACGAGGTCGAGAACGTGTTGTTCATCGGCGGGGGCGGCTATACCGGGCCAAAGGACTTCGAACGGAAATACGATGTCGACGTCGACGTGGCCGAACTCGATCCCGCGGTGACGCAGGCCGCGAAGGACTACTTCCGCCTCGAGGAGGGTGAGAACATGACCGCCCACACGGAAGACGGACGCCGGTTCCTCCGGGATACCGACGAGACATACGACCTGATCATCCTCGACGCCTATCAGAAGGATCAGGTCCCGATCCACCTGACGCAGCTGGGGTTCATGGACCTGGCAGAGGAGCGTCTCTCCGATGACGGCGTCTTCCTCGCGAACGTCATCGCCTCGCCCAGCGGGGCCGGCTCCGAGTTCTACCGGGCGCAGTACAAGACGATCGACGAGGCATTCGCGTCGACCTACAGCTTCCGTACCTCGAACACGGGTTCGGTCCAGAACATCGAAGTGGTCGCGACGAAAGCTGACACCGACTTCACCGAAGCCGAGCTCGCCGAGCGAAACGAGCGCCGCGACGTGGGGATCGACCTGAGCGGCGAGATCGACGCCTACATGGACGAACCCAGGACCGACGACGTGCCGGTATTGACCGAGGATCACGCGCCCGTCGAGAACCTCCAGGCGTCGACGGTGGGCCAGGAGTACGTCATCGAACAGACCGAGGAGGAAGAGGAGACGCAGCCGGAACCCGCGTCGATCGGGACGGGATCGGAACCGCTCGCGCTCGCACGGCCCGCACCGGTGCTCGAGTCGGTGCTAGCCGACCCGGCACAGACCAAGCCGGTTCCGACGTAGCGCTCCACCAGACGCCGCTTTCGATCGATCCTCAGTCGGACAGCGTCTCGGCCTCGAGCGGCGTCGCCGTCCGCCAGTAGTGGTCCAGCGAGTCCTCGGCCCACGAGCGCACGGCGGAGTCGTCGGTGTCGACGGAGGCCCGAAGGATGCCGTTCTCGTCGCGCAAGAGCAGGTAGACGACGTCGTCGACGATCATTATCGCGATCGGGACGCCCTCCTCGCGAACTCTGATGTCGGCGTCCTCGGCCGCGAGCAGGGCCTCGAGCTGGTCTCGAAGGTCCGACTCGTCGGCCAGCGCGTCGATCGCGCTTCGGCCGAAGACCCCTCTGAACCGCTGGTCGCCGGCGGTCACGCGCTCTCGAACCACGCGAAGCGTCTGTTCGTTGAACGTGTGGGAGAACGTCCGGACGTCGTCACCGTCACGGATGAAATCGAGCAACCGACTCAGCGGCGCGTTCGGCCGCGTCGCACTGGGGACCGTGATCGCGGCGTCCGAGAGCCGCCGAAGATCGAAATCCATCGCGTGCGTCGGCAGGTAGTCCACGATATCGCGGAGCTTTCCCTCCGTCTCGAGGATCTCCTGTAAGTCGGTGAACCCCGCTGCGACGAGTCGACCCGTGGCGGTCGCGACGTACTCGCTGCCGTCGTGTCTGATCCACGATCGATCCTCGAAGTCGCCGAGAATCCGCCCCAGCGTCGCCTGTGAAGCGCCAGTCGCGGCCGCCAGCTCGTTGCGCGTGTGTCGTCCCTCCGCCAGTAGTCCGAGCACCTCGACGCGGTTCGCCGAGAGCGCGAGGAACTCGATCTCCTCGAGCGCCGATTCCATACGGCCACTCCGGGTCGCCGCGGGAAATCGTTTTCGTAGCGTGAAAGACTTTCACGGTCTGGCGGTCTATCGCGGGGCCCAACTATTTCCCCCGCCCGCCGAACTTTCTTCCCGTGAAATAATTTCTGAACGAAACTATATACCCGGCTCTCTTACGGTAGTATACGATGATTCTCGCTATTCACGCGTCGGCCGATATCGAGTCGACGCACGCGGTTCGTTCGGGGGTGACGGCGTAGATGGTCTCTCGTCGCACCGCGGTCTTCTTCGCCCTCTCGAGTCTGTTCTTCGGCGGGACGTTCGTCGCTGCGAAGGCCGGACTCGCCTACTTCCCGCCGCTGTTGTTCGTCGCCCTTCGGTTCGACGTCGCCGCCGTCGTCATGCTGGCGTACGTCGGTCTGACATCGTCCCGGTCGGAGCTGCTTCCGCGGACGCGCGGTGACGTCGGGGCCATCCTCGCGACCGGCGTGCTCGCGATCGGCCTGACGAACGCGCTGTTGTTCGTCGGCCAGCAGTACGTCACCAGCGCCGTCGCCTCGATCGTGTACAGCCTCAATCCGATCATGACCCCGGTGTTCGCCGCGTTCTTGCTCTCCGACGAGCGCCTCTCTCCGCGCGGTGCGGCCGGCATGGGACTCGGCCTGCTCGGGGTCGGCCTCGTCGTGAGCCCGGACCCCGTGAACCTGCTGGGCGGTGCCGTCGGCAAGGGGATCCTCTTCGTCGGCG
>NZ_JAQIVI010000786.1 GCF_028618695.1 Natrinema soli
TCTGGTGTTCGTCGGCAGCGGCGTGACGAACGAGACGGTCGCCGACTGTCTCGAGGCGGGTGCGGACGGCGTCATCGTCGGCACCGCCCTCAAACGGGGCGGCGAGACGACGAACCCCGTTTCCGGCGAGCGCGTCGAGGGACTCGTGGCTGCCGCTCGAGCGGCGAACTCGGGCGACGAGTTCGAGTAAGTACGAGCGGACTCGAGTGCGAGTGCCGGTGCCGTTCGCGAGTCACCGGCCGACCCTCACCCGTTCATCAGAGCGGGCACAGAGTGACGCCGATCCGAGCGGATGGTCGAACGGGCACCGTCCAGACGACCGTATTCGACTCTCATGCCACGATGTCGTCTATCCGCTCACCGTACTCCGGACAGATCGAGACGAGTTCCGCGTACACGTCTTCGTCAAGTATATCGAGTCCGTTCGTCACACTGAGAAACTGCTCGAGCGGGGGGTTGTGATTCTCCGCCCACCACACCGGATGCGTCAGCACCTGCAATACGTCCGGAGCGGGTGCGGGTATCGTCTGGATCGGCGGTCCCTCGCGCCACCGGCCAGCGGAGTCGGAGATGTACGTCGACATCAGGGCCGAACTGTACGCGTTGACCATTCCAGCGATCCTCGGCGGTCCTTCGAGCACCCGCGTTACCGGTCGGTGAAACGACAGTGACGTAATCGAATCAAGACCGATCGATTCCAGTCGGCATCGCGCATCTTCGGCGTATTTCTCCTCCCTGCGGGAGAGGCCACGCTCGATGTCCGGGTCGTCGCTTCGGGCATCGTTCGTCATCGAAGTCAGGTCGCAGTGCAGCCCGATTTCGTGTCCGAGATCGCGGATTTCGAACAATCGTTCGCGCTCGTCGTCGATGTCGTACAGCGGTGTATCGGGATTGACCATGTACACCGATCGAACGCCGACCTGGTGCTCGAGATGTGCCAGTTCGACCGCCCGGTCCATACAGACGTCGACGTCGTGTCGGACGATCGCCACGCGTTCTCCGCTCGAGCGACACTCCGGGTACTCCGAGAGCGTGCGAACGTCGAAAGTCTCCTGAAGGACTCGGAGTAGTTTCCGGTAATAATCGTAGCTGAAATCCTGGGCCCACCCGTCCGTCGTCTGGTCAGTGCTACTCATGGATCGGTCATCGAGTCGAAAAGATCGTTCGTGCCGTCCGAACCAACGTTCATGAGCGCGTCGACGATGGACAACTTCGGGACGAATCCATCGAATCGCTGCTCGTAGCGGGGATGCGAAACCGACTGGTACTCCAGCGAGATGTCTCTCGTCTCGAACCGTGCACGATCGAGATAGGAACGGGCACCCGTCCCGGAAAGATACCGGTCGGCGTCGAGTTCGTCACAGAGTCGGACAATCCGCTCGGCGTTCGTGGCAGTAACGTCGAGTTCAGACGACCGGACGAACTGGCACTCAAGTCCGATCCGATCGGCGATCATTCGAGTCAGATGGACGTTCAATTCACACAGTGAATCCCACGACTGTGCGTATGTTTCCTCGAAGAGGTCGGCAAACTCGTCGAAGCACGCCGCTTTGCCGTAGTTCTGCTGGAGGCTCTTTCGATGTGCGTCGCGCCAGACGTCGCTCGCGATATCCATCTCTTCGATCGGCCCGTCGGATCCGCGAACTGGGACGGTGAGCCACGTCCATCCGTCGGGAGTTTTGATCTTGTTGCGATTGATCCACGACTGGGACGTGTACTCGACATCATCGAGAAAGACGAAAACATCACTGCGATGTATTTTGTGAAAGTAGCCGATCCAGGGCAGATAGTTCGGCTGGTGAATCGCAATAGTCCGTTCGTCAGCCTGACTGATAGCGTTCGACACGGTTCGTCCCTCGATCCGCTGCACCCGGGTCGATCTCGTTCGCTGCGTCGCAGCCTGATCCGTCTTCTCGTTACCCGTCTCGTTCATCGTCGCTCACCTCCGTGGACTTGCCGAGTGAACTCTGATGGCCAGTGCGTCTCACGACTCGTTCGATGATGTTCTCGTTTCGTATAGCTATCAGAGACATTTACATTCGGACAGTAGAGAGTGTACACTATTGTTATGGGTAGAGGTCGATATCTAGACTCGATATACAATGAAGGAAATAAAACGTTCACAATCGTAATGGACACCATTATAACCGGAATGGGGCGATAGTCTGGGATAGTATCGGAACTACTGAGAGCGGCTCGCACAGGGAAAACGATGCGTGACCGCACTCGCACTGGTATGCGAATACGAACCGTTGTGCGTCTCGGAGCCGCGAAACGATCGCGCCCGAACAGTTGCGTCGGTCGTCGTCCGTTACGGGAAGAGTATTGCCGGATACAAGACACCCATCAAGTGAACGCGACGAGCACCTAATCGAACCGGGACCAGCCCGACGACGGACGCTGCGACGAAAACCGCGATCCCGACCGGACCCGTGAAGAGGAACGAAAGAACGAGCAACAGCGCGAGTACGGCGACCGAAATCTTCCAGTAAGCCAGGCGACCGACCAGTTCGAGATAGGCGTCCCCGACGAGGATCACGAGCACGAAGCCGACCAGCCCCGCGAGGACGATGGCTACGAGTAAAATCGGTATCTCGAGCGGTGCGTTCGTTCGATCAAAGGCCACCAGCACCCCAGTCCGGGGCTGGCCGATGGCGGCCAGCGCGAAGAGCGCGAAAATCGTATTCGCGGTGTCGACGCCGCTGGTCGCGACGATATAGCCGCGGTCGCTGGCCCCGTCCGGGACGACGACGAGGACCGCGACGGCGGCGATCGACGCGGGATCCAGCGACGCGAGCGGGAGCGCGATGTCGCTGTAGGATT
>NZ_JAQIVI010000787.1 GCF_028618695.1 Natrinema soli
CGGCCATCGCGGCGGCGATTGATGCCAAGACCGACGCAGTCGTTCGCGAGGAGGTCGAACTGTACGCGGCGCGCCGCGAGACGGCCGCCGAGTTCAACCTCAACGCGGCCGGGCAGGCACTGGAATACCTCCAGGGTGACGATCCGGTGACGGTCCTGCGGAAGGAAGCGGCCGCCTCGCTGGCGGACCACTTCGAGGTCGCCGGCGAGTGGCTCGACGATGCGCCGTACGGCCCCCACGGGACTCCGCCGATCGTCTCGACCGGGAACTACTGAACCGCGTTCCGCGTTCGACCCCCGATTCTCTCTCTCACGGTATCACGGAGACGCGACGAAAGAGTCGGTACTGGACAGGGACCTCTCGTCGAGAAATCGGAAACCGGTCATCGAATCTACTGCACTGACTGACAGCGACGAGAGCGGTCAGTTCAGGTCCAGCTTCTCGGCGACCCAGTGGTCACGGGCGGCCATCACCAGCGCTTTCTCGTCCGCGAGGTCGGTCGTTTCGGCGACGAACTCGTCCCACTCTCCATGGCGGACCGTCTCGAGTTCATCGGCGGAGGCAGCGTCGCTGGGGCTCGCTGCAACCAGTTCGTCGAACGATTCGAACTCGCTGTGTGCCTGAACGAACGCCGCGTCGAACAGTTCAGTGAGGGAGATCTCTTCGTCGCTGTCGTGTACGTCCGCAGCAGTCGGGAGGTCGTCGCGCTGCTCGGCGGCCGCTTCGATATCCGTTGTGAGAGCCATGGTCCTATTCGATGTCGATACCTTGTAAATCCATCTCATTCTCGATCGGTGGCCCGCCGACGATGCGACGCGCTCTTCGATGGCGACTGCGGTTCACCTTCTCACCTCAGACGGCCCCGGCCCTGAAGGCCCGGTCTCGAGGCCGATCCGAAGGGAATTCTCGGGGCTCGTGCTGGAGCGAGATCCACTTCTTCTCGGTGACCTCGTCTAGGAAGTCCTCGCTGTTGTAGCCGACGCCGGACGCGCCGGTGCCGCTGAACGGAATGTGGGCCTCGTCGTTGATCGACTGGTCGTTGACGTGGATTATTCCGGTCTCGATGCGCTTGCCCGCGCCGACGTCGGTCTCGGTCGCGGCCGGAACCGTCGCGATCGTCTCGCGCGCCGAAGGATCCGCGACGCCATCGTCTCGCCGCTCTCCGACTCGCACCATTCGTGTTTCTGAGCCATGTGTTGACATGGCTAGGAAAGATAATTACGGCTTGGAAACAGGACGCCGGAGTCGTCGGGTCAGGCTGCCGGAAACGGATCGGGGAACGAGACTGCCGATGGTCCGGTGATAGCAGATGCTAGTCGAACGGCGGCGTGAGCCATCCGAGTCTCAGTCCGCGGACTGTTCGACGCTTACATCGAACACGTGTTCCGTCGAGAAGACACTGCGACACTGCTCGCAGACCATCTGCCCTTGGATCGCGTACTCCCAGAGCTTCCCGCCACAGTCCAGACAATCGAAGTGTGCTCGGACGAACGGGTCGTTATCGACGTATGGGTTGTCGAACTCGGCCATAGGAATCCTATCGGTGACGATCTATAAGAGTATTACCCAATCAGCAGCCCTGTAAATCGGAATCGCGGCTCCGACGAAATCCCCGTACGAGCGGGAACCGGACCGGGCTACTCGTCGATGCCGGCCTCGGCGTAGAAGTTGAGCGCCTCCAAGACAGGACGATCGGTGATGCCGAAGAGGATCGCCTCGCCGTCGGGGTCGTGGTGGTGCGGCTCGTCCGGTGGCACGACGAAGATGTCCCGCTCGCCCCACTCGAGGACCTCGTCGCCGACGTGGGTCGCGCCCTCGCCCTCGATGACGAAGTAGACCTCCGTCGAGTTGTGGAAGTGGGCATCCGTCGGGCCGTCGTTCAGCAGTTGGGACCGGAAGGACATGGTCGGCGTCACCGGCGGGTTCCCCGTCGCCGGATTGACGTACTCGAGGCTGTAGCCGTCGTAGGGGTCTGGGTCGTTGTTGTCGGCGCGCTGGTGGAGCGACTCGAGCATCTCGTCCCAGCCGAAGCGGTACGGCGGTGTCGGCTCCTGATTCCCCTCGAACGGTCCGGGGATGGAGCCGTCCGACTCCTCGTTCGCGGGGCGGCCGCGCCCGTACTGGGAGTCCCAGTACCCCTGGGTCTTCGTGACCGGTTGGCGCTCGAGTTCGTGGTTCTCGAAGACGTGGGTGTTGTTCAGTGTGTCCAGGAACAGCGGCAGGTCGAGGATGTCGAGCCACGCGGCCGTCTCGTCGGAGTCGTTGACGTGATCGTGCCACTCCCACTGCGGCGTCGTGATGAGGTCGTTGTCCCGCATCGGGAACTCCTCACCGGCGACGACCGTCTTCATATCCTCGGTGCCGTCGATGGTGAACCGGAGGGCACTGGACGCGTGTCGGTGGGCGGGCGCGGTCTCGCCGGGCGAGACTGTCTGGACGCCGACGTAAATCGTGTTTGAAATCGCGTGTTTGGCGTTGATCGGAACCGCGACCCGCCGCTGGAAGCCCGGCGGGAGGTCGGCGATCGGGACATCCTCCTCGATGCCGTCGATGGCGGCCTGGATGTCCTCCCACTTCCAGATGTCCGCCTCGAGGTTGTCGAGGAGGTCTCCCATGTCGTTTTCCACTTCCCACAGTGGACGGAGATCGTGCTTCTCGAGGATACTCTGTGTGTCGGAACTTAGCTCTAGGAGGTCCTCTGGCTCTTGTTTCGCCATAGCCTTATGTTTGTCAAAGAACGGCATAAGTGTGTTGGAGGTGCGCTTGACCCCACCGAGCGACCGGAGCCGATAGGGTGTGCTCACTCTCTCACGCGGTCGCTTGGGAATACGATGATCGTTCGGTACGATCAGTGACCGAGAAAGGATGATTTATGTGGCCGTATAGCAGTGGATATACCATGCGATTCGTTAGATTCAACGGTGACCGCCTCGGTCTGTTGACTGTCGACGACGGCGTCATCGACGTCACCGACCGCCTCGGTCTCGAG
>NZ_JAQIVI010000788.1 GCF_028618695.1 Natrinema soli
GACGAACAGGGGGACTCGTCCGAGCACGTCGCGAACGAGCCGCCCGTCGACCGCCCCTGCGAACCCGCTCGTTCCGGGGAGCGGGTCGCCGCGCTCGAGTGCGTCGCGAACGAGACTCGGCTGGGCACCGCGAAGCGTTGCGTCGGTCATCGGATGAGATTGAAAATGCGGCCCAGTCGTCGCGTGACGCCGCCGGCGAACTGTTGGATGCTGATCCGCCACGGCGTCCGCTTCCCTTCGACGGTCGTCCGACCCGCCGCGATCGCCGCGAGGATCGCATCCGCAGAGCGCTCGTCGGCGTCGACGCGAGTGACCGCTTGTCCGACCATCTCGCTGATGTGGGCGTCGCTCCCGGCGGTCATCGGCAGATTTCGGGGCCTGGCGTAGCGTTCGGCCTGCCGGTTTGCCCGGCCGGTAAACAGCCGAGAGTTGTAGACCTCGATCGCGTCGCCGAGCGCGAGCTGCTCGCGAGAGATACGGGCCATCACGCCGTGGCGCGACTCCTGAAACGGATGGGGGATCACGGCCAGTCCACCCTGGTCGTGGATCGCCTCGAGCGTCGATTCGAAGGAGAGTCCCGGTGGAACCGCTTCCTCGAGGCCGAGTCCGAGGACGTGGCCCGCCTTGCTCGAGATCTCCATTCCCGGAATGCCCACGAGGCCGTAGTCGGGGGCCAGCTCGACGGCCTCGAGGCTCGCGTCGATCTCGTCGTGGTCCGTCACCGCGATCGCGTCAAGACCGACGGCCTCGGCCTGCTCCAAAATGAGCTCGACCGGATCGCGACCGTCGTAGGACAACGACGAATGCGTGTGAAGTTCGACCGACAGCACGGGCGGACGTTTAGCGGGGCTGATGAAAAACGACTCGGTCCGCAACTCTCGACTCCGGCCATCGACCGTATATATCCACGTTCGTGCATATGGAAACCCATTTACCGGCCGACTTTCACCACCTAGATGAATGAGTCTTGCCGATTCGGACCGCGAACTCGTCGTCGCCGAGCTGGGACGGGAACCGACTCGAGCGGAGGCGGCGCTGTTCGAGAATCTCTGGAGCGAGCACTGCGCGTACCGCTCCTCGCGACCGTTGCTGTCGGCGTTCGACAGCGAGGGCGAGCAGGTCGTGGTCGGGCCGGGCGACGACGCGGCGGTCGTCGCACTCCCCGGTGACGACAGCGACGAGCGGACGTACATCACGATGGGAATCGAGAGCCACAACCACCCCTCCTACGTGGACCCGGTCGACGGCGCGGCGACGGGCGTCGGCGGCATCGTCCGGGACACGCTCTCGATGGGCGCGTATCCGATCGCGCTCGCGGACTCGCTGTACTTCGGCGAGTTCGACGACGACCACTCGCGGTACCTCTTCGAGGGCGTCGTCGAGGGAATCAGCCACTACGGCAACTGCATCGGCGTTCCCACGGTCGCCGGCAGCGTCGACTTCTACCCCGATTACGAGGGGAATCCGCTGGTCAACGTGGCCTGCGTCGGGCTGACGAACGAGGAGCGACTCGTCACCGCCGAAGCGCAGGAGCCGGGCAACAAGCTCGTCCTCGTCGGAAACGCCACCGGCCGCGACGGGCTCGGCGGCGCGAGTTTTGCCAGCGAGGACCTCGCCGAAGACGCCGAAACGGCGGATCGACCCGCGGTGCAGGTCGGCGATCCGTACGCCGAAAAACTGCTCATCGAAGCCAACGAGCAACTCGTCGACGAGGAGCTGATCGAGTCCGCCCGCGACCTCGGCGCCGCCGGCCTCGGCGGGGCCTCGAGCGAGATGGTCGCCAAGGCCGACCTCGGTGCCCGCATCGAACTCGAGCGAGTCCACCAGCGCGAGCCGAACATGTCGGCCCTGGAGATATTGCTCGCCGAGTCTCAGGAGCGGATGTGTTACGAAGTCGAACCGGACAACGTCGACCGCGTGCGCGAGATCGTCGAGCGGTTCGATCTCGGCTGTTCGGTCATCGGCGAGGTCACCGACGAGAATTACACGTGTCTCTTCGAGGGAGAAACGGTCGTCGACGTCGACGCCTACTTCCTCGGCGAGGGAGCGCCGATGAACGACCTCGCGACCGAGGAACGCGAGGAGCCGGCGACGGACCTGCCCGACGCGGACCTCGAGGCGGCGTTCGATGCCGTCGTCTCGAGTCCGAACACCGCCTCGAAGCGGTGGGTTTACCAGCAGTACGACCACGAGGTCGGCGTGCGAACGAGCGTCGGGCCGGGCGACGACGCCGCCATTATTGCGGTCCGTGAAGCCCAGCAGGGGCTCGCGATTTCTTCCGGTGCCACACCGAACTGGACCGCCGTCGCGCCCTACGAGGGTGCTCGCGCGGTCGCGCTCGAAAACGCGACGAACATCGCGGGGAAGGGCGCGACGCCGCTGGCCGCGGTTGACTGCCTCAACGGCGGCAACCCGGAGAAGCCGGACGTCTACGGCAGCTTCACCGGCATCGTCGACGGACTCGCGGAGATGTGCGAGACGCTGTCGACGCCGGTCGTCGGCGGGAACGTCTCGCTGTACAACGACTCCGTCGCGGGGCCGATTCCGCCGACGCCGACGCTGGCGATGGTCGGCTCCAAGGACGGGTACGACGCGCCGCCGCTGTCAGTCGAGTCCGAAGGCGATCTGGTCCTCGTCGGTGATCTCGGCCTCGAGCGGGACGATTCCCGGCTCGGCGGCTCCGAGTATCTCGCGCGCTTCGACGGCAGCGATCGGTTCCCCGGCCTGCCAGACGATCCCGCGAGCGTCGTCGAGACGCTGGCGGCGGTC
>NZ_JAQIVI010000789.1 GCF_028618695.1 Natrinema soli
CGGCCGGGCGTTCGTCACCGCGCCGCTGGTCGGCACCGAGACGAACCTCGCCGACGGCGAGCAGGGCGAGATCGAACGCGCCGTCCTCGACGACCTCGGTCTCGAGCCCGCGGACTTCGATCTCCCCGGCGAGTTTCACTCGACCGGTACCCGGCGCGCGATGCTCCTGCGAACGGATCTGTCCCTCGAGGCAGAGCCGCTGACGCTCGAGTTCGCGCTGCCGAAGGGGTCGTACGCGACGGTCGTCCTCCGGGAGTATCTGAAGGTTGATCCGGTCGACCTCGGATAGGGGGGTGGAACTGCGATAGGGGACGCCGGCCGTCACAGTCACCCCAGTTTTTAGGTCAGTGTCTCGAGTATCGAACTGAGGAGATGGACACCGCGACTCACTACGGGCCGAAGCGATCGGGTCCGCGAGCATGATCGGGACGGACGAAAACCGCGAGATAGTCGACTGGCGAACGCTAACCGAAGACGGACAGACGGTGTACGAAATCGAGTACGACGAACCCGTCTCGGCCCCGACGGGGAGATCGAAGTCGCTGTTCGGCGCGAGCAGCGGCGGGACGGTACCGGCCGGCGAGCAGTACTTTCACCTGCCGGACGGAGAGCGGATTCCCGCGACGGAGGCCGTGTTCGACGCAGATGGAACGACGCTACGGGTCCGCCACGAGCCGTCGATGGTGGCTCGCCTTCGGCGATACCTGCCGTGGTGACGACGTTTCTTGTGGCGACCCGCGGGCGGTGTTCACCCGACGGAGTCTCGGAACGGGTCGCGCTACTGCCCAGCCTGTGGGACGAAACTCGCGGACGCGGTCAGTCGCTCGCCGTCGGGGAACCGAACTGATACGTAGCTCGCCCGCTATCGACCGAACAGGCAATGGAACTGGACTCGGACCCTCACATCCTCCTGACGAACGACGACGGGATCGACGCGCCCGGCATTCGGGCGCTGCACGACGCGCTCTCGGCGGTCGGCACGGTCACCGTCGTCGCACCCGATCGAAACCGGAGCGCAGTCGGCCGGTCGCTCTCCTACGGTCGGACGAGGTCGTCGCGCGACGACGATGACGACTTCTCGCTGGATCTGGAGACGGACTCGTTCACCTCGCCGGTCCCCCACACCGACCACGAACTCGGCTACGCAGTCGACGGTACCCCCTGTGATTGCGCTATCGTCGGCACGAATGGCCTCGAGCCCCAACCCGACATCGTCGTCTCGGGCTGTAACTCGGGCGCGAACCTCGGGGCCTACGTCTTCTCCCGATCGGGGACCGTCAGCGCCGCGATGGAGGCGGCGTTCCTCGGGACGCCGTCGATCGCCGTCTCGCTGGACACCCTCGGCTACGACCGGGACCTCGAGCCGGGGGACTTCGAGCGAGCGGGCGAGATCACCGCCGATCTCGTCGCCGGTACCGCCGGGACCGGACTGTTCGACCGCGTCGACTACCTGAACGTCAACGTCCCCCGGCCGGATCGCGACCCGAACGGCTTCGAACTGACTCGCCCGACCGAAGTCTACGAGATGGACGCCGCGCTCGAGGACGGCAGCTTCGAGTTGACCAATCGACTCTGGCAGCAGATGGCGAACCGGGACATCCCCGACGCCGAGGACACCGATCGCCACGCCCTGCTCGAGGAACGGGTATCGATCTCCCCGCTCAGGGTTCCCTACGAGGTCGTGGACGCGGAGCCGGTCCAGCGGATACTCGAGGACGTCCTGTAGTCCGAGCGGCGGTCGAAAAACACGGCCGTTTTACACGCCTGCACCCAACTGCGGACTATGGAGTGTCGCCACTGCGCATCGCCGCTCGAGAAACCCGGGGACTTCTGTCTGGTCTGCCGGGAGGCCAACACCGAGGCGATCGTCCTCGAGGCGGCGCGCGACCGGGCGACCATCACGATGCTCGCCGGCGAACCCGACGAGCCGACCGAGCGAGACCCCGAAGCCGACCTCACCGAGCTGGTACTCGGCGAGACGACGATCACGACGACGCCGGAGGACGGCGAGAACGAGCCCGTCGAACTCCGGAACTTCGCGGGCCTGATCGGTGACGAGATCCGCCGCAAGCGACCCGAAGAGGTCTACGCCGGCGGCGTCCGGACGGTGATTCGCGCCGTTCGCGATGACACCCACCACTCGTTCTATCGCGTCGACGACGACGATCCGGTTCGGGCGGTCCTCGAGCGCCGCGGGAATCGCGCGCTCGACGTCGTCGAGACGCCGCCGGCCGAGAAGATCGGCGGCAGCCACACGACGCTCATCGGGGGGCGGACCGGAATGCGGGCCATTCGGACCGTCGCGGACCATCCGCACGTCAAGAAGGTGATTCCCGGCCCGATCGACGCCGGTGGCAAGGGCTCTCAGTCCGGCATGCGCGCGAAGGTGACCCGCGCCGACGACGGCGGCAACGTGCGGATGCTGTTGCGGGACGGCTCGAGCGTCCAGGAAAATCGCGTCGTGACGACCGCCCGCGATCGGGAGATGGGCGAGCGGATCCGGGAGGATCTGAACGACGTACTCACGGACGCGGAGTTTCAGTAGTTGCCGGCTTCCGCCATCGATGGCAGTATCGCGGTTGCGAGATTCTTGAGGCAAATATTGTAGCTGCCCGATGGAGGTGACAGTTGCTGCTGGTTCTCCCAGCCTTACGGGGACCGCCGTAATTAGATATAATTAGCCATGCTCGAGCGACCGGACGCCGTCCTGACCCTGATTCCGCTGGTAGCGGTCAGCGGCCTCGCGATGCGAACGCTGATCGCAACCACGGGTATCGGAACGTGGCTGCTCGGCGCGCCGCTCGCGCCAGTCGGATACGTCGCCGCGCTCGCGCTCGTCTTTCTGGAGTTGCTGGCGTGGCCAGTCGCCGAGCGGATCGGCGAGTCGTAGCCGACCCGACCCGACTGAACCATCTCGACCGCGGTGGATCGACCACCTCGTCCCACGACGTCACTTCGTCCTACCGCGATACGATCCCCCCGCACGAGCCGATGTGACTCAACAGGTTTAAGGAGCCGCTGGCGATAGACAGCACTACTATGGCCAACAAAGGAGAGGTCGGTAGCGCCGGTCGATTCGGTGCCCGCTACGGCCGCGTCGCACGACGTCGCGTCAGCGAGATCGAAGACGACATGGAAAACGCCGAAGTCGACGGCGACGACGTCACCCGTGTCGGCACCGGCATCTGGAAGAACGAGGAGACCGGCGAGGTCTTCACCGGCGGCGCGTACCGCCCTGAGACCCCCGCCGGCCGTACCGTCCAGCGCTCCATCCGCGCTGCCCTCGCAGAAGACACCGAGGACGAGTAATTCGCTTCGAGACAAGTATGAGTTACAAATGCTCCCGCTGTAAACGCGACGTCCAGCTCGACGAGTACGGCGGCGTCCGCTGTCCCTACTGCGGTCACCGCGTGCTCCTGAAAGAACGCAGCCGCGACGTCAAGGAAGTCGGCGTCCAGTAACGCGTGTCTTCTCACGACGCGACCCTCGAGTTCGAGTACGAGAGCGCGTCGCGTGCCCGACTCGTCGCCGAGAGCGTCGCCCGCGAAATCGGCGAGATCGACGACGAGCGCTCTCGAACGACTCTCGAGCGAGACGGACGGCGCGTCCTGATCGATATCGTCGCCGCCGATGTGGTCGCCCTGCGGGCGGCGCTGAACACCTGGTTTTCGCTGATCGACGTGGCGGAACGGACCGCCGACGCGGGCGCACGGGTTCTCGAGTCGCGCTAACTCCTTGATCCCCGAGTCGCGCCTACTTCCCGGTATCCTCGAGTCGCGCCAACGTCCCGCTATCGGTCCCAGAACGCTCGTGGTCCCGGAACAGGCAGGCATCGGTGTTTTGATCGCCTCGTTCGAGGAATCAGTATGGGCGAACGGGGCGGGACGTGGCTCGGACTACGACGGGACGCCAAACCGCTCGTGATCGCCGGCCTCGCACTCGGAGTGGGGTTGGGCGGCTTCTTCGACGGGATCGTCTTCCACCAGATCCTCCAGATTCACAATATGCTATCGTCGTATCCCGACTCGAGCGTCGCGACGGATCTGGAACTCAACGTCATGGCCGACGGACTCTTTCACCTCGTGACGTACACCTTCACGGTCATCGGTCTCGTCTTGTTTTCTCGCGCGTGGCGGTTCCATCCGGTGCCGAAATCCGGACGAATACTGCTCGGCGCGGTGATCATGGGCTGGGGCGTGTTCAACGTCGTCGAGGGGCTCGTCGATCACCAGTTACTCGGGCTTCACCACGTCTGGCCCGCCGGACCCGGCCCGGTCATCCTGTGGGACGCGGCGTTCTTGCTCTGGGGCACGCTCTTCATCGTCGGCGGCTATCTCGTGATTCGGACCGACAGCGCCGCCGCGCCGGGGGCCAGCGACGAGGCGGTTGCGACGGACGGCAGCGGCTCGGAGTAGCCCGCTCGGACGCTGCCGAGAGGTCGGCCGTCGGTCCGCGGTCGAACGGCTATCCGGAAGACAAAGCTGGCCTTTATCAGTCCGGAGGGCGACGGTCGAGATATGCAAGGAAACCTGCCGCCCGAAGCACAGGAGAAAATCGAGCAGCTACAGGATCTCCAGGAGACGGCACAGGAAGTCGCCGTCCAGAAACAGGAAGCGGAGTCGGGACTCACCGAGGCCCAGAACGCCCTCGACGAACTCGAGAACATCGACGCGGAGACGACCATGTACCGGAACGTCGGCGAACTCCTCGTCGAAACGGACTACGACCAGGCGGAAGAGGACCTCGAGGAGAAGGTCGACACGCTCGAGATCCGCCTCGAGACCCTCGAGAAGCAAGAAGAGCGCGTACAGGACCAGTTCGAGAGCCTCCAGAGCGAGCTCGAGGAGATGCTCGGCGGTGGCGGCATGGGCGGTGGTCCGGCAGGCCCCGGCGGCCCGGGCGCTGGCGGCGCGTAAATGTCGACCGACGAGCCGTCTGACGAGACCGTCGTCCAGACGGCATCCGACGCTGCGGAGGGCGTGATCTTCTCGCAGTACAAACAATCCGACGTGCGCGATTACGACGTGACCGTCGTCTTCGAGGACGGCGTTCTCGAGGTCGACGTCTACCTCAACGCGCCCGAAGACGAGGACGAGGCCGATCCCGAGCAGGTCGCCGACGACGCCGCGCTCGCGGCGCGACACGCGGTCGACGAACTGTTCGGCGAATAGCGGGCGCAGTCCTCGAGCGTCGAGGTCCCCTCTCGAACGCGCAGTGATCAACTGGCGAGCGGCGGGTGCGAACCGTGACCGACCGCTGGACGGTCGCTATAGACGGCCGCTACAGACGGCCGCTTCCGATGAACGCGAGCCCGAGGCTTCCAGCGATCACCGCCACGGTCAGAACGACCTCCGGGACCGGGGCGACGCCCTCGCCGACGAACCCGACCAGGACGAGCACGACCGCGACGGCCACCGGAAGCGGTCGTGCAACCAGTTGCTGGCCAAAGGCCCGCAGCGACCAGTACCCCATTTTGACGTTCGACGCGACGGTGGCACCGAGCGGCCGATTTCCGTCGGGATTTTCCGCCGGAGCGAATCCCTCGAGGTCGTCGTCGCTGACCGTCACGATTTCGCCGGTGTTGACGCGGCGACCGTCGGCGTCTCCGACCCGGAGCAGCGTCACGGCTCCCTCGTTCGTTCCGACGACGCGGTAGATCCCGTCCGGGTAGTCGTCGTCGGTCGGTCGAACGTGATCGCGCACGGCGAGCGAAGCCATTGCCGGTGTAGAGTCGCTACGCCGACATAATAGTGCAGGCTCGAAATCTCCGAGAGAGGGGCGGCGTCACTCAGCGGTTCCGCACCAGTCCATAGCCGTCAGCGCGAGCGTCTGCGCCGTTTCGACCAACGAATCTATCTCCACGTACTCGTCGGCGCCGTGGATATTTTCGCCGCGCGGACCGACCGACGGACAGGGGATGTCGTAGTAGCGGTTGTAAAATCGCTCGTCGTTGCCGGCGCTTCCGCCACCGAAGGTCGTTTCCCCGCCGGTGACCGTCTCCGCGTTCTCCCGCGCGAGTCGGACGATCTCCTCGTCGGTATCGAGTTCGTGCGGCGCGGCGTTCCAGCCGAACCACTCGAACTCGGGCGCGTGTTCGGACAGCCACTCGTCGTCCTCGGCGACGTCTCGCACGGCCGCTTCGACTTCGGCCCGGACTTCCTCGCGCGTTTCGCCGGGCGGCCAACCGATCCGTCCTTCCAGTACCGCTTCGGACGGGACAGTCGAGGGCCAGTCGCCGCCGTCGACCGTGCCCACGTTCAGGTTGGTCTCGTGACCGTCGAGGTTCGGGTTCTGCCGAACGGCCGGTTCGTAGGCGATGCGCGATTTCCGTTCCCGGTCCAGCTCGTCGAGCGCCCGATAGAGTTTCGTCGCCTTCCCGATGGCGTTCACGCCCGCGTAGCCCTGCGCGGCGTGTGCGGACTTTCCCGGCACGCGAACGCGAAAGTACATGACACCGGCGCTCGCCATCCCGATGTTCGGGAGGCCGGAGGGTTCGGTGATGATCGCCGCGTCGGGCTGATAGCCGCGCTCGAGCGCGGAGAGGACACCGCCGGGGCCGCCGTCCTCCTCTTCGACGGTCGTCTGAAGAGTGAGGTCGCCGGCCAGTTCGACGTCGAGGTCGTCGAGCGCCTCGAAGGCGATGAGCATGGACGCGACGCCGCCGAGCATGTCGTTGCTACCGCGTCCGTAGAGACGACCGTCTTCGACGGTAGCGTCCCACGGGTCGTAGCGCCACTCGTCTTCGTCGACCGGAACGACGTCGACGTGTCCGCTTAGGGTTAGCGATCGTCCGTCTCCGACGCCGTTCCTCGTCGCTGCGACGTTCGGCCGGTCGTCGTACCCGTACTCCGCGTAGGACGACGTCTCGAAGAATCCGGGGTGGTCCCGCAGTTCGTCGGCGTCGGGTTCCCACGTATCGACGTCGAGACCGTGGGACTTCAGTCGAGACGCGACGACCTCCTGTGCGGGCTTTTCGTTTCCGGTAACTGACTGCTGGCCGATGAGTTCACCGAGAAGATCGACGAGTTCCTCGCGCTTGTCCTCGATCCGGTCACGGAGAACGTCCCTGTCTCTTGTAGGCATTTGCCGTGATGTGATACACCACACCTCATACAAACGTCTTTCTCCGATGGCCCCGCCCGAATCGGCGGTCGATACGTGAGAAACCGCCCCGACGCTCTCTTCGAACGGGGCTCGATCGCTGACAAAAATCCGAACCCTGCTACGACCGATATCCACCGGGCGCGAGCAACTCGATCGGATGCGGCACGTCTCGCTCGAGCAGCGTTTCAAGCTGGTCCCCACAGGAGGTTCCCGACGCCACGACGGTCTCCGCGCCCTCGACTTCCGCGGCCAACCGCTCGCCGACGTCCATACTCAGCTCGTAGTACTCCCGCTTGTAGCCGAACGAGCCAGCCATGCCACAGCACTCGGCGCTGGAGGTCTCGGGCGCGTAGCCACAGCGCTCGAGGACGGCCACGGTCGGTGCCTCGAGGTCGAGCGTGCGCTGCTGGCAGTGAGAGTGGTAGGCGACCGGCTCCGCGCCGTCGCCGGTCGACAGCGCCGAGGGGTCCGCGCCGTTCTCGAGCAGCCCGTAGACGTACTCGCAAATTTCGTAGCTGTTCGCACGAAGGCGCTCGACGGACTCCTCGGGCAGCAACCGCTCGTACTCGCGATGCACGGCCGCCAGATCGGAGGGCTCGATGACGACCACGTCCCAGCCGGCGTCGAGATCCTCGGCAAGGGCGGCGTAGAGCCGGCTGGCCTGCCGGTCGGCCGTCGCGATCATCCCCTGGGAGAGCGCCGCGCGTCCGCTTTCGGGCAGGTCTGGAACGCGAACGGGGACGCCCAGCGACTCGAGCGTCCGGACGGCGGCCTTCCCGCGGTCGGTATCGACGTAGTTCGTGTAGACATCGGGGTAGCAGACGACCTCGCGGTCGATCTCGAGTTCGTCGTCTCCGGCGTCGGCTCGAGTCACGGCTCGTTCGGCCCGTCGCTCCGATGCGGCCGGGCCGCCTCGTTTCTCGAACCAATCCACAAGCGATTCCCGCTGGAACGCAGGGAGATCGCGCCGCCGGTCGATGCCGAGGGTGTGCTCGAGCGCCGCACGGACTGGGCCAGCGTCAGCGAGCCAGTTCGAGACGGGGGCGGTCGCGCTGGCGACTTTTGCGACGGTGCCGATATTGCCGAAGAAGCGCTTGCTGAGGTCGAGTCCGTCCTCCTCGAGGTCGGGCGTGAGGCCGTCCACGAGGAAGTCGTAGGCCTCGGGATCGCGACTGTGGTTGACTCGATCCCGGACGACGGTGTTGATCCACGGAATGTCGATCTTCACCGGGCAGGCGTCCACACAGCGCGAACAGCCGGTACAGAGGTCGTTGAACTCGGCCGCGGACTCCTGCCCGTGGACGCCGGCCTCCCAGCCGGTGGCGATGCCGCCGGAGTAGGTCTCGCCGCCGAAGCCGTGGCCGCCGACGGACTGAAAGTTCGCACACGAGTTCGAACAGGCCCCACAGCGGATGCAATAGAGGGTCTCCCGGAGCTGGTCGTCCTCGCGCATGTCCATGCGGCCGTTGTCGAGCAGGACGAGGTGGAAGTCCCGATCCGGGTCCCCCGTCTCGTCCGCCGGTTCCTCTCCCGCCGTAATCGGCTCGTCCGGCGAATCGAAGTCCAGCGTCGGCGAATCCGTCGGCGGCGAGAGCATCGTCACGTACTGCGTGATCGGCTGGCCCGTCGCGCTCTTGGCGATGATGTCGACGAACGGCTCGAGGTCCGACAGCGTCGGAATCAGTTTCTCCACGCCCGCGATCGCGACGTGGGTATCGGGCGTGACCGCACACTTGCGCGCGTTACCCTCGTTCGTGATGAGCGTGATCGTCCCGCTGTCGGCGACGACGAAGTTCGCGCCGGTGATCCCCACGTCGGCCTCGCGGATGTGCTCGCCGAGGTGGTCGCGGGCGAACCGAGTGAGTTCCTCGGCCGTCTCGAAGGGGTCGTCGGGGTCGAAGCGTTCGTTGAACAGGTCGGCGATTTCCTCGCGCGAGAGGTGCATCGCCGGCCCGACGATGTGCGATGGCGTGTCGTCGGCCACCTGCAGCACCCACTCGCCGAGGTCGGTCTCGGTGACGTCGATCCCTTCGGCCTCGAGTCCCTCGTTGAGGTCGATCTCCTCGGTCGTCATCGATTTGGACTTGACGACCGACGGAGTGTCGCCGTCCCCCGTCGTTCCGTTCGCATCGGTCCGTGACTCGACCACGTCAGCCACGTACGCGTTCGCGTCCGCGGCGTCGTCGGCGACGTAGACGGTGCCGCCGTTCGCCTCGACCGCCTCCCGGACCGTTTCGATCAGGTCGGGAAGCCGGCCGATAGCGTCTTCCTTGATCGATCGGGCTTCCGTTCGCAGCGCCTCGAGGTCGTCGGTCGCGCCGTATGTCTCGTACCGGCGGGCGTTCGATGCGCTCGCGTGGGCCTGGATGGCCTCGCCTTCGGTCTCGAGCAGGTGGCGGATCCGGTCGGCCCGCTCCGTTCGGGTGCGCTGAGCCATCCTATCGATCCTCCAGGACGATCACGTGGACGTCGCCGGGGCCGTGGACGCCGTGGACGAGATCCCCCATGTCGGCGGTGGCGCTCCGTCCGGTGGCGAAGACGACGCTGTCCCGTCCCCGATCGAAGCCGTCGGCGAGGCGATCGAAGCCGGCGCTCAGATCCGGCACAACGTCGCTG
>NZ_JAQIVI010000079.1 GCF_028618695.1 Natrinema soli
GCAGGGCCGGATCCCCGACCGCCGCGACGCGTCGATGGCCAAACTCCGCGCCAGCGAGATGGTCGAGCGGGTGGTCAGCGAGGCGCTGTAGGTCCACGGCGCGAACGGCTACCAGCGGGGACATCCGCTGGAGTACCTCTATCGGCTGGCGCGGGGTCGCCGGCTCGCGGCCGGGACCGACGAGATCCAGAAGAACCAGATCGCGGACAGCCTGAAACGAGAGGGTCTCGGCGACCTCGCCTGAGACGGGCTCGCACGGGGCGGCGTCAGGAGTAGTCGCGGTCGAAGTCCGGCTCACGGTCCTCGCCGAACGCCGCGATCACCTCCGCGTGTTCGGGATCGGTGACGCACTCCCACTGGAAGGCGATCGCCCGCTCGCAGTACTCCTCGAACGACCGTTCCGGATCGACGAGCGCGTTCGTGCGTCGAACCGCCAGCGCCGGTAACTCGAGCAGGTTGCCGGCCAGATCGACCGCGCGCTCGACGGGGTCGTCGGCGACGTCGACTGCCAGACCGAGGTCGACGGCGTCCTCGGGCGTGATGTCCTCACCCGTGAGGAGGTACTCTTTGGCCTTCGCCTCGCCGATGAGCCGCGGCAACAGCCACGCGCCGCCGTCCCCGGGGACGAG
>NZ_JAQIVI010000790.1 GCF_028618695.1 Natrinema soli
CCGGAACGCCCGCCACGTCGTCGACGTCGTCGGCGTCGGGCGTGCATGCGACGAGGTTCGAGCCGACCGCGGGGATCAGCGCGGTGAACCCCCCAGTCGTCTCCAGGATGCGCAGCCCTCGCCGGACCGACGAGAGGATCCGCTCGCTGGTCCGGAGATCGCTCTCGGGATCGTGCACCCGAAAGCCCGAGCCGTGGTCGGCCAGCGCCGGGACGGCCTCCTCGTGAAGCTGGGCGAGGAGGTCCCCGCCGGCCTCGAGTTCGCGGATCAGCACCTCGAGTTCGATCAGGGCCTGCACCGGGGATATTTCGCCGGCCGCCAGTCCCGTTCCGAGTTCTTCGACGAGTTCTCGGACGCGCTCGTCGGTGGCGATACGATCGTTGACGGTCACGTCGCCGTGGGCGTACTTCGAGACGGCGCTCTGGCTGATGCCGAGCACCTCGGCGACCTCGCTCTGCGTGAGGCCGCGCTCTCGGAGATCGCCGGCCAGCAGCGATCGGACGGTGGGCAGGAACTCGTCCACGACGATTTCTTCGACGAATTGCATTCGTTAGGCAGGGTACGGGCGGGTGACGGGAGAAACTGTTGGTCCGTTCGGTGAACGGACTCGCATCGCCGACTCGAGATGCTCACAGGATCGGCACGAGCATCGCCGCGAACTCGTAGTCGTAGACGTGGTTGAGCAGGACGTAGGTAACGACGCCCAGAAAGAGGCTCAGGATCCACGCGCCGGCGGCGATGCGGCCGATCCTGGCGTGGGGCGTCCGCCGGAGTTCCGCGGGCGTGTGGGTCAGCCCGAGGATCAGCGCGTAGAGGACGACCGGCACCGAGACGATCGAGAGGATGATGTGGATCGCCAGCATGACGAGGTAGGCGTAGTAGACGCCCTGATGACCGACGAACTCCTTCGTTCCGCCGCCGCCGACCTTGAGAAGGTAGACGACCAGGAACACCAGGATCAACGCGAATCCGGTCACCATCGCCAGCCGGTGTTTCTCGACGTCGCCGGCGCGAATCCAGTACCACCCCAGCACCAAAACCACCGTTGCGGTCGTGTTGATGACCGCGATTACGTGAGAGAGCAGGTTGACCTGCGCGTTCGTCAGATCGGGGTAGATCGGCACGTCTAGCAGGAACGTCCCGAGCACCAGCGCGTAGCCGACGATCGTCAGGAGGACCGTTACGCCCATCGGGCGCTCGCGGAGCCGGCGTCTCGCGTCAGCGGTTGCCATTATCGGACGTTCGGAGCACCGCCGTATCACGTTTGCTGTTCCAGCACGGCTCGCGGACGGCCCGCACTCGAGCGAACGATGTCGAGGCTCAGTCTCGAGCAAACGGGAACCGCTGTAACCGCTCGCTGACGAGCGGCTTCAGCTCGAAGAGGTAGCGCTCCGTGTCCGCGATCCCATCGGAGTCCTCGTCGGGGACGTGCTGGGTGTACATCACCTGATCGAGGGAGACGTCGTCGGGGAGCTCCTGGGCGATGACGACGCCGTCTACCGCGCGGCCCGGCTCGAGTTCGACGTCGGTGCCGGTCCAGCGCTCGGGGAGGTCGTTCGCGTGCGGGGCGACGATGCTCGACCCCTCGTAGAGGAAGCCGTCGTCGCCGAAGAAACTCGTGTTCGCTTTCCCCTGCCAGGGAAGCGGCCGTGAACTCGTGTTGTGGGCGCGGAAGAAAGCCACCGTGCGCGTGGTCGCGACGGTGATGGGGCCGTCGACCAGCGAGGCGAGATCGACGTCGTGGACCAGTCCGGCGAGGCTGAGCGTGAGGTACTCGCCGCTGACGGTCAGTTCGTACTCGCGGTCGCCGCTTCCGACTCGCTCGTCCGGATCGTAGGTCGGACTGTGTTGCCGGACGGACCGTGCATCACCCCGCGTGATCGCGCCGCCGTCCGTTTCGCGGTCGCCCGGCGCTCGTTCGCCGAGGATCGCCTCGTAGGCGTCCTTGATCCGCAGAAACTGCTCTCGAGAGCCACCCTGATCCGGATGATGGATCTTCAACAGGCTCCGGTAGGCCCGGCGAACCGCCCGGTCGTCGGCGTCCGGCGACAGCCCGAGGACCTCGTAGTGGCTCTCCATCGGTGCAGTACTCGATGCTTCGTCGAAAAGAGTCTTTCCGTGTTCACCGTCGACCCCATCCGTTGGAAATCGTCACCTCGTCCTCCCGCTATCTCAGTCCGCGGGTTCGGTCGGTTCCTCGAGCGTGACCGTGCCGTCCCGGTCGACAGTGACGTGGTAGTCACAGAAACGGAACGAAACGGTTCCGTGCGGTCTGTTCGTTCCGTTCGGTCGGTCCGCGAAGAGCGCGTCGAGCGCCGTCGGATCGACGATCGCGTGAAGCGACTCGTACTGCGGCGGAGCCAGTTCCGTCGGCCGAACGCCCTCGGCCTCGGCGACCGTTTCGATCACTGCCTGACTCGGCGGTACCACTGACGGCGCGTCGACGCTATCGCCACCCTCCACCATCGTATTCGCCCCTTCCGAAGCCGGTGAAATAAAACTGTCCTTCCCTGCGCAGCCGGATGTCCGAACGACCCGCCCGATCTCCACTCCGGCGAATTCGAATTCCTCGGGCGAAAATGAGCCGCCTCGTGTGAGATCGGACCCTCCAAACCCTCCGCACGGAATCGAACACTGAACCGGGCTACTCGATGTGGATCGCGGGCTTGCCCGGTCGCGCTTTGTCTGCCAGGTCGTCGTCAGCGGCCGCCCGGCGGACGGTGACGTCCGCACCGAACTCGTCGGTGACGAGCCAGGTCGCGCGGTCGAGAACCTCGAGTTCGCGATCCGCGCCCAGCCGCTGTCCGGGTTC
>NZ_JAQIVI010000791.1 GCF_028618695.1 Natrinema soli
CGCCGGCGGCCCCCAGCATCAGCGAGCGCCGCGACACCGCGGGCGACTCGCTCGAGCCGCCCGACGGCCTGTCGATCTCGTGATTCGATACCGCTCGTTCGTGTTCGCTCTTGTCTGTCATTTATTGCGTCCGCTTTCGATCGCGTTTCCCACGTCGGTTCCCCGATTCGTCCCTCGCGTTGCCCCTGTCAGTTCGGTATCCCCACCCCCGCAACTGCTGTTACCTTCCCTTTTGAAGGAAGTCTTATAATGTTTATTGCTGACCCGAAATTAGATTCCACTGATATCTACAATCACCAGTTTTTATATATAGCAATATTCAGATATTGACGAACAATTCGGAATAAATACTGGTCGCTTTCGTCATCGATCCGCGGAGCGGGTTCGAACCGAAGCCGCACACGAGAGAGCGAGACGCTGCCTCGAACGGGGCCGCCGACGAGGGAGTGAGCGGACGATTCGGGACGCGATCCGGATCGAACGTGCCGCGAAAATGGAGCGGTCGTCGTCGGGTTGCGGGCCCGCCGGTGTGGCCCCGCCGTCGACGCCGAACTACTGAGACACTACTGAGACTGTTCCTGTGCGGGCGCGAGGTCGTCCAGATCGACCTGCTTCTCGAGGAGGACATCGGCCTGGTCGGCGACGACGCGCTGGTCGCGCATCAGTTGCTTGTACTTGCTCTGGGGCGAGAGATCGCCGATGAGGACGCCGCCGACGATCCTGCCGTCCTTGAAGGCGACGCGTCGCCACTCGGTGTCGCTGTACCGTCGTTCGGCGTGTTCGTCGCCCAGCGTCGGGTGGCCGAAGGAGAGGAACGGGAAGTCGAAGTGCGTGATGGAGTAGGATGAGACCCACTGGAACTCCTCGACCGCCTCGTCGGCCGCCATGTTGGTCGCGGCGACTCGCCCCTGTTCCTTGGCCGAGCCCCACGAGCCGTTCTGGGCCTGCTCGCCCAGCAGGACGTCGTAGAAGCGGGTGAGGTCGCCGGCCGCGTAGATGTCGTCGACGGACGTCTGCATGTACTCGTCGACGACGATCCCGTTGTCTTCCTCGAGGTCGGCCCCGCGGAGGAACTCGGTGTTGAAGGTCAGCCCGATGGCGGCCCCGACGAAGTCGCACTCGTAGCGGTCGCCGTTGGGATCAACGGCGGCGGTGACGCGGCCGTCGTCGTCGGTCTCGAAGCGATCGACGCCGCTGTCGAAGACGGGGTCGACGCCGACCTCGCGCATGCCCTCGTGCATGATCTCGGCCCCGTCGGCCGAGAGCGCGTACCGCCACCAGCGGTCACCGCGCATCAGGAAGTCGGCATCGATCCCCTGCGCCCCGCAGACGGCCGCGAAGTCGATACCGAGCAGGCCGGCACCGACGATGACGCCCGTGTCTGCCCGTTCGGCGTGCTCACGGATGGCGCGGGCGTCCTGAAACGTCCAGAAGTGATGGACGCCGTCGGCATCGCTGTTTTCGACGGGCAACTGCGTCGGCGTCCCGCCGGTCGCGACGAGCAGCTTGTCGTAGGGGATCTCGCCGCTGTCGTGCGTGTGAACGACGTTCGCGTCCGTGTCGACGCTCGTCACGTACGTGTTCAGCGAGAGTTTGATGTCGCGGTCCTCGTACCACTCTTCGTCGTGGATCGAGATGGGGGCTTCGGGGAGTTTGCCTTTCGCGTGTTCTTTGATAAGAATCCGATTATACAGCGGCTCCCCCTCATCGGTGATGACGGTAATCTTCGCGTCCGGGTCTTCCTCCCGGAGGGTCTCGGCGGCAGAACTACCCGAGATCCCGTCACCGATGATGACGTACTGAGTCATATCCCGAACGTTCGTAATGCGGGTTAAAGTGGGTTGCTATCTCGTCTATTTTACCGGACCGGCCGGAACGACCCAACGATCGTAAACTCTGCGCCGAACACGTTCACCAGAATATCTCCTCCTCCCCCATTTCGATACCATCTTTTGGACGAGCAAGGGTTGCTGGTATCTCCGACGAACGGCTCCCGATCCCGCCCAGCGACCGAATCGGGAAACGCGGGCGACTTCGAGCGGCGACTCTCCGCCGAACGGTCGTCCCGAACAGTGTCGTCCGAACCGTTCTTTACCGTCCCGTCCGAACGCGACGGCATGAAGCTCCGCCAGAACGCGAAACACTTCGCCTATCGAAAGTCGCTCGAGACGCCGGGGATCCGCTCGGTCGCGAACGCGGGGCTGGTCAAACTCCACACCAAGATCTTCACCGGCAAAGCGGATCCCGACCGCGCCGAGGAACGACGGGCTCACCTCGAGGGGCTCTTCGACGCGACGATGGACGCCTACCTGCGGGCGCTCCAGGAGGGCTACTCCGAGGCCGAGGCCCGCGAGATCACGCACATCCAGGCCAACTTCGACTTCTACAACCACGGCTGGACCGAGATGATGGAGTTTCCGGGAGACGAACTCGAGGCCCACTACGACCGATACCGCGGGTTCTTCGACCGGTGGGACGTGACGATCGACGACCCCCTCGGCCAGTTCGCCCCGCCCGAGGGCCTTCCCGACGCGCCCTCGACGCCCGAGCGCCTCGAGAACCCCGAGCACCCCCACGCCGAGGGCGGCTTCGCCGACGACGTCTACGTCGAGACGGACGACGGCGAACTCGTCGTCGGCGGGCAGGACGAGCCCGACGACGTCGATGTTTCAGAGGTGGCCAACACGGATGAGTAACTAGCGAGTGATTCTGTTCGAGAACGAGAATAAGAGAAGGGCGACTAACAACGTGCCTAACAATGACTGGAAAGCTGCTAGCAGTCTGATTGTTAGTGTTATAGGCTCACTGTTACCATATCCTAGTGTGCTGAAAGTCGTAGTACTAAAATAGATCAAGTCTAATATTTCAGCAGCATATTCAGATGATGGGGGTACTTGATGAGGGAAGCCTAAGGAGGCTATAGAAGAATTCTCACCAGAACCAACCCTAACTCCGCCAATAAGCCCGTATAGAACAGAAAACAGCAAAATTGAGATAGAGGATACACCAACAACTCTATACGGACTTTCACCATATTTTGATGTCCACTTTCCTTCGCCAATATATTTCACTTAACAAATTCACTCCTTAATATTGCCAATTTTCTCCAGGACTCTTTCTCCCTGATACGGTATTCCCTTGCTTCCTCAAATAGTGCATTTTCCTGTAAGATTCGTTGATATTCTCCATAGACATATGCAGAATCTTCCAATTTTGAAATCTCTTTGTGGCTTTCTCCACTAAAGGCCATATAGATAGGAGGAATACGCATCAAAGCCAAGTTTACAAAAGAATCTTCTTCAATAGCTGTATCTGCATTCTTTTCAAAAATGCACTTTTCTCCAAATTCGGTTCTATTACTCAGTTGTATATCATTAAGTTTGGTCTTTTTGAACTCTGCGTTATGAAGAGATGCGGAGGAAAAGTCAATATCGTCCATAGATGACTCAAAGAAGATAGAATTAGATACATCTGCACCGGTGAAATCTACGCGGCTCAATTCAGATATATCGAAAGTATTTCCTATGAATGTAGAACCTATGAAATTAGAGTCACGGATCTCGATGCGTTCACCCGACAAACCCTCAATAGAACTCCGTTTGAAATCCGAATCAGATATTTCCATCCCCACAGCAATTGTACTCTCAATATTCACCTCATAAGCAGTCACATCAGAAATTCTTGCGCCATCAAGACTACAATTTTTGAAATTTGACCGCGCAATATGAGAACGGTCTACTGATAGTCCAGTTAATGACGCATCTTCGAAATCCACCCTATGGAAATGAGATTTACATAATGACGCGAAATTCAAACATGCTCCCTCAAATTCCGAACTATCGAAGGAGGAATTATTGAACTTGACGTCAGATAGATTTGCATCATTGAAAAAAGATGAGTGAAGATCTGAATTTTTGAATGTTGCACCAGATAGATCTGCACCGTCGAATATTGTAGACATTATACGGGAGTTCTCAAATGTGGCATTTTTAAGCGAACAATTAGAAAAGTCGATAGGAGATGTACCAACCTTGAATCCTTCTTTTGGTGTTTCCCCCTTTCGAAGTAATCTTGCCTGTGAATTATTGACTGATCCACTATTTACATCTCGAAGAATAGCTCCGTCTAGCTTCTCTGGATCGTCTTTTCTTTCGCGCTTTAACTCATCAAATGGTTTACCCCCATCGTCGGCGTGCCAGATGCATTCATCATGGCCACGCCATGGATCTCGCTCACAGATAGTATCAGAAGCATCCGTTGTTGTAGAATAGGTATGCCCACATTTTGATGACATCGGTACGTATCAATCTATGATAATCATATAATGATATTGGAATCAGATAGATAGCTAACCTATCCTATTGGCACATGGATCGATTACTCTGCTGAACCTGACGGTAATGATGTAGTAACAATAAATGAAAGTGTACTGTTCCATCGCCAATGCAGCGACGAACGTATCTCGCGGCGGCCGCGTCGCTTCCACTGGCGGGGTGCATGCAGTTGGAGGCAATCTCGAGCGACCGGGAGAAGAGGTCGGGGAACAGTTCGACGACGGGCGAGTCCGACAGTTCGGACAACGACACGACCGACGAACCGACGCCGGCCGAAACCGTCGATGACTTCGAGGAACTGGGCGCGTGGGAGGCCGTCGGCGGGACCCTCTCGCCGGCTCCCGACCGGGCCGTCGTCGGCTCCCAGAGCGGGCGCTTCGACATTCCGGCGACCGAGGCGAGTTCCAGGCTCACCCGTGAGTTCTCGTCGCCGTTCGACTGGTCGGCCGCTGCGCCCGGCGTCGCCGTCGCGTCGGCGGGCCTCGTCGTACCAGTGCTGCGGCTGGTCGACGTCGATGGGAACTGGGCCGACTTCCGACGCGGGATCAAAGGAGGGCTCCCGCTCGAGCGGTACAACTTCGGCGTCGAGGAGGTTTCCGACGGGTTCGATCCGGGCGCGGTCGAGACGGTTCACCTGCTCGTCTGGACGGGAGAGGGTGCGACGGAAACGGTCTGGTTCGACGATCTCCACGTCGTCCCGCGGCCGGAGCGGGGGAAGGTGATGATCCAGTTCGACGATTCCCACGTCACCGACTACACGGAAGCGCTACCGATCCTCGAGCAGTACGGTTACCCCGCGGTCTCGTTCGTCACGACCGGCTACGTCGACGGCGGCGAAGTCGGCGGGGCCCCTCGACTTTCGACCGCCCAGGTCTCCGAACTCCACGACGCCGGCTGGTGTATCGCCAACCACACCGCCAGTCACGAGGACCTGCCCGAGCTCAGCGCCGACGATCAGGCCGCCGAAATCCGTGGCGGACAGCAGTGGCTGCGCGAGCGCGGTCTCGACGAGGGTGCCGATTACTTCGCCTACCCGTTCGGCGCGTACGACGCGACGACGCTCGAGATCGTCGAAGCGCACCACGACCTCGCCTTCGGCGGCGGTCCGCCGGCCCAGGGATTCGTCTCGAACGCGCGACTCGCGCCGCGGATCGGCGAACCGAGCGCCGAGGAAGCGCGGACCGCGATCGAACGCACGGCGTCGATGCCGGGGATCACCTCGCTGTTCTTCCACCGGCTCGAGGGCGAGTCGCTCGCCGACTTCGAGGCGACGATCGAGACGATCCACGAGCACGAGTCCGCCGGCGAAATCGACGTGATCCTGCCGGCGGATCTCGAACGGGAGTTCATCGTCTAGGGCTCCTGCGGGCGGCTGACTGCCGCCGGTTCCCAAGCCGCTAAGTGGGCGGCGCACGCCGGGTCGAGAACGATTGTCTGTCTCTGAGCGCGAACGACCGGTCGCGGCGTTTACGATGGCGGGCCACGCCCTCGTCCATTGGTTCCTGTTCGCGGGCGCGCTGCTGGTCGGCGGCGATCGGTTCGCGGGGACGGCGGAGCCGCTCGAGGCGAACGCGGACGACTGAGCAGCGAGAGGTGTGCTCGAGCGTCGGGAAAAGCGGGAGAACGACTTCGATCGCTCGGTGCGTCTTCGTCAGAGCCAGTGCGGCGAGACGTACTCCGACGTGCTGTGTTTCTCGGGCCAGATGACCTCCTGCGTGCCCCCGCCCTCGCCGTCCGCCTGCCATTGCATGTAGAGGTTGTCCACGGGCTTGTACATGAGGTCGTGGGCGAACTGGTGATCTTTGTCGTAGAATTCGATGGTCCCGGTGGCTCCGTTAAACGAAACGTCCTCGAGCGCGGGGATCAGTTCGTCGGTCGACTGCGTCCCCCGTTCCTCGGCGACGTGAGCGTAGAGCTTGACCGCCTCGTAGCTCGTATAGCCGGTGTAGACGGGTGTCGAGTCGTACTCGTTCTCGTAGCGGTCGACGAAATCCTGTGTCAGGTTGCCGACCTCGCTGTTCGCGGTCGCGCTGATCAGGCTGATGCCGGACTGACACGCGCCGCCGGTGAGTTCCCAGTAGTTCGGGAGCTGCATCGGAACGTGAATCCCGCCGAACGCGAACGGGAACTGTCCGCGAGCCCAGTACGTCAGCGCGGGAATGCCGGTGTGTGCCATCCCGACGAACGCCGCATCGGCGCCCGACCTCGCCACGTCGGTGTATATGTCGGTGAAGTCGTTGGTCGCCGGCGGATAGCGCTGGTCCATCGCAATGTCGACCCCGACGTCGTCGAGCTGGTCCTGCATGACGTCCCACGGCCCCTCCGACCAGGGGTAGTCCTCGACGAGGACGGCGACCGAGTTCCAGCCGATGTTTTCGGCGTTGGTGTCCAGAAAATCGATCAACGAGTTCCCGAGATCGCGGTCGTTGGTCGGTCCGACGCGGAAGTGGTACTTGTACCGATCGTAGTTCTCGCTGACCTTTCGGCTCACGGCCGACGTCGCCGCACCCGTCGTCAGGTGAATCGTCTCCTGTTCGGCGATGTCTTCGATGATCGTCTCGAGCGAGGGGCTGTCGAAGACGCCGACCGTAACGTCGGCGTCCTCCTCGAGCACGAGTCGCTGGTACTGGCGGCGCGCCTCGAGCGGACTCGAGTTCGTGTCGCCGACGGCCAGTTCGACGTCGCGACCGAGTAGTCCCCCCCTCGTTGTTGATCTCATCGACGGCGACCTGCGCGCCGCGGGCCATCCCGCGACCGATATAGTCGCTATCGGGATCGCGAGCCAGCACCCCGATCGTGATCGGGTCCTCACTGCCGCTCCCACCGGTGATCGATCCCACCGTCCCGAGGCACCCTGCAAACGATAGAGTCGTTGCGCCGGCGGCCGTCGTTTTGAGCACCCGTCGGCGGTCGAGACCGCCGCGTCGGGTAGTGGGCGGCCCCGCCGACCCACCGTCGCGAATAAAGTCATCCATTCTGACCAGTCGTTTCGACCTCTGTTTCTTAACAATTTCGAAGACTATCAGTTATTATTTATAATACTTTCTACCATTCCTGTTGCGCAGTGAGTTTGTTTCGGAGGAAATACCCGAACCAACGGCCTCTGCGGAACACGTTGGGTATACTGCCAGTAATTCTCAGTATTCAGACCGGCCTTGCGGAAAGGAAGTGGTGAGGGACCAGTTGCCCGTCTCGCACTGATTATCACCTCCGATAACCGTGGATCACAATTTATGTACTGACGAACTCACGCCTGTCCTATCCATGGATTTCGCTCGACGGCTGGTGCCGAAAGCTATCCGACGCAGATACGCGGTCAAGTTCGGGATCGCGTTGCTCATTCTCGGGCTGTCGGTCGGCCTGATCGGATACGGTGCGACCGCAGGGATCACGAACCAGGTGGAAGACCGCGTCCAGACCGATCACGCGGCATCCGCCGGTCAGGAAGCACAGAGCCTGCAAATGTGGAACGAACAGAACGAACACACGATCGGAACGATCGCCCGATCGGACGTCGTCGCCAGCGACGATCCGGCGGCGATCGAAAATCGATTCCTCGACTGGAAGGAACACCTCGACACCGACACGTTTGATATCTCCTACGTCGACACCGCCAACGAGACGGTGCTCGCGTCGACCAGCGATTCGGTGAACGCGAGTACCGACGGGAGCGGCGACACGTCGCTGAGTCAGTTCGAAAACGTTCCCACCGACGCCTACGGGAGCGCCACGGAGAGCGTCCCGTGGGTCTCGGACACCTATACCGCCGCCGGAGAGTTCGACCAGACGACCGCCGTCATCACCTACGTGCAACACGCCGCCGAAAGCGAGAACCGCTCGATCGTCTACACGGCCAACATCGAGGCGTACGCGAACCAGCTGCAACAGGACGAGGGCGTCACGACGATGGTCGTCGACGGCGACGACGAGGTCATGCTCGACAACCAGGGGTACGGTGAGAACCACGAAACGCTCGGACTCGCGTACGGCGGCGACAGCGCCGTTCTGACCGACGCGCGAACCGAAGGCGCGTCCACACGACAGGTTTCGGGCTCCGACTTCGACTTCGACTTCGGCTCGCTCGAGACCGCCGCCTACGACTTCGATGAGAACGAGTACGTCACGAGCTCCGCGCGCGTGTTCGGGACGGACTGGGTCGTCGTGACCCACGAACCGTCCAGCCAGGCGCTCGGGTACGTCACCTCGATCAACCAGTACGGTCTCTCCGCGACGGTCCTCGGCGTCCTCATGATCGGCATGGTCGGTGCCGTCCTCGGTCGGAACACCGCCGTCTCGATCGACCGGCTCACCGACAAGGCCGGTCAGATGGAAGCGGGCAATCTCGATGTCGACCTCGAGACCAAGCGGATCGACAACATCGGCCGACTCTACGACGGCTTCGACTCGATGCGCGTCGCCTTGCGCGAGCAGATCGAGGAAGCCGAAGCCGCCCGCGAGGAGGCCGAGCGCGAACGCGAGCGCGTCCAGCAGATCAACGGCCACCTCGAGGAGAAGGCCGCCGAATACAGCGACGTGATGGAGGCGGCCGCAGACGGCGACCTGACCGCCCGGATGGAGGCCGACGGCGAGAACGAGTCGATGGCCGAGATCGCCGAGGACTTCAACGAGATGCTCGAGGAGATCGAGCAGACCGTCGCCGAGCTCAACCGGTTCGCGACCGACGTCGCGACGGCCTCCGAGCAGGTGACCGCCTCGAGCGAGGAAGTTCGCTCCGCGTCCCAACAGGTCACCGGCTCGATTCAGGAGATTTCCGACGGCGCGGATCGTCAGAACGAGTCGCTCCAGTCGGTCAACCAGGAGATGAGCGGGCTCTCGACGACGACTGAAGAGATCGCCGCCTCCTCGAACGAAGTGGCCGACATCGCCGAACGGACCGTCGACACCGGCCGAGACGGACAGGAAGCCGCACAGGCGGCGATCACTGCGATGGACGAGATCGAGGGCGAAGCCGGCGACGCCGTTTCCGAGATCCGCCGACTCGAGGAGGAAGTCCAGCAGATCGACGAACTCATCAACACGATTTCGGAGATCGCCCGCCAGACCAACATGCTGGCACTGAACGCCAACATCGAGGCCTCCCGATCCGCGGGCGGCAGCGACGACGAAGGGTTCTCCGTCGTCGCGAAGGAGGTCAAGGCGCTCTCCGAGGACGTCGCCGAGGCGGCCGACGAGGCCGAAGACCGACTCGAGGCGATTCGAGAACGCACCGAGCAGTCCGCCGTCGAGGTCGAAGGAACGAGCGCCGACATCGAGGACGCCAGTGAACAGGTCGAGGAGGCCGTTCACGCGCTCGAGGAGATCGCCGACCTCGCCCAGCAGACCAACGTGGGGGTCCAGGAAATCTCCGCGGCGACCGAAGAGCAGGCCGCCTCGACCCAGGAGGTCGTCGCGATGGTCGACGACGCCGCGACGATCTCGGAGGAGACCACCTCCGAAGCCGAAAACGTCGCCGCCGCCGCCGAAGAGCAGACCACTGCACTGACCGAGGTCACGCAGTCCGCCTCGAATCTCTCCCAGCAGGCCGCACAGCTCTCCGAGGCGCTCGACCGGTTCGATACCGAGGTCGACCGCGACGACGTGGACCTCGAGTCGATGGTCGAGATCGATACGGAGCCGGCGGCGGCCGAGTCGACGTTCGAGGTCGACACCGAGGCGACCGACGGATCGGACGACGAGAACCGAGGGATCACGTTCGATACGGCCGACGATCCGAGCGACACCGACTCGGACGACCCCCTCACGTTCGACGATGCCGCGGACGAGACGCTCGAGGCCGACCCGACCGATTCGGCCGCCGAGACGACCGATGTAGACCAGTTGGCCGCGGACGCACTCGAGAGCGATACGGACGACGAAGCGTTCGAAACCGATCCGGCTAACCGATCGTTCGATGCCGACCCGGCCGACGACCCCGTCGAGCCAGCGGATACCGAGCCTGACCAGGCGGGCGGCGACGAGTCACCCGCGGACGGGCAACGCGACGGCGATACCGGCGAGATCGGTGCGGAAGAGATCCTCGGGATCGAAGAGCGTGACGACGGTGCGACCGACATCGGCACGTCGGACACGACCGATGGATCGCCCGGCGAGACCGATCCGCTCGCGGAGGAGACGGCGGATCCACTTGCAGATACCACGGAGACGGCGGATCCGCTCGCAGAGGAGACGGCAGCGGCAGATCCACTTGCTGACGATAGTGACGCGAGTGCGCCGCTCGAGGACGAGCGCGATACGACGGCAGAGTCCGGAGATGACGATGTCGACACGAGCGCCGGATTCGAACCGACAGGCGACTCGGCAACCGACGACGACACGGTCGCTCAATCACTCGATCCGGTTGACGATGGGTCCGACGGCGAGGATGTCGGTGCGGGCGACTCGGGTACCGACCTCGAGCAGGGATCGACTGCTGGGGACGACGGTGACACCGAATCGGACGAATTGATGGCCGACGACGACGGTGACACCAAACCAGACGAATCGACAGCCGAGGACGACGCGACCGAGCGCGCGGATGACGATACCGAGTCGACCGAAAGCGACGACGTGTTCACGTTCGGCACGGCGAGTGACGAAGACGACGAGTAATCGGCGTCGGTCTCGTTCGCTACCTTTTTGACTGCCGTCTCGGAAGGAATCGGCATGCTCACCGTGCGGGCACCGGCGACGAGTGCGAACCTCGGGAGTGGCTTCGACGTCTTCGGCCTCGCTCTCGGAACGCCCGCCGACATCGTTCGGGTCGAGCGCGCCCCGGAGACGACGATTACGGTTACCGGAGCCGGCAGCGAGTACATCCCCGAAGATCCGGCCAAGAACACCGTCGGTGCGGTCGCCGAGGCCCTGGACGCCCCGGCCCGCATTCGGATCGACAAGGGCGTCCGCCCCTCCTCGGGGCTGGGCTCGTCGGCCGCGAGCGC
>NZ_JAQIVI010000792.1 GCF_028618695.1 Natrinema soli
CCTGCACGTCCCCGACTATCTCGGTCGGGATCCGAACGGGCCGTCGCTCGGCGATCTCGACGCCGCTCGGCGGACTGACGGCGTCGCGGCGACGAAGCTCGCGTCGACGACCGAGGAGTGGCCGAACCTGCGGATCGGTTCGGTCGCGGTCGACTCGAGCGATTCGGACGTCGTCCTCTCGGCGACCGTTCGGTACAAACCCGACCTCGCCACGGCCGCCGAGACCGATCGGTGGGGCTACGCGGAAACCGATCCGATTCCGGCCGTCGAACTCGTCGATGTCGAACCCGAACTCGCGGCGCTCGTCGAAGCCGTCGTCCCCTACGCCACCGAAGCGGGCGACGGCGTCGCCGGCTTCAGACCGACCGCCGCGAAGACGATATCGCCACTCGACCGCCTCGAGGCGCTGACGCTGCCCCGTCCGAACGAGGTCGAAGACGGGCTTCGACGGTTTCTCGACGCTCGAGACCGGGCCGCGGAACTCGAGGCGGCGATCGACGCGACCGACCGGCGGATCGACGATCGCGCGTGTTCGCTGTACGGACTGACGGACGCGGAGCGCGAAACAGTCCGTCGCGAATTCGGCGGCGAGCGGTAGACCGTGCTCGCTCGGCCAGTCGGGTGATCACTGCTCGTTCTCGAGGCGCTCACTCGGCGATGCGACGACGTCGAGGCCCGGGCTGTAGAAGTACACCGGCTCGGACGCCGGGTGCGCGAAGCCGTCGGCGGCCAGTACGGTATTCGTCTCGATATCGGCGGCGGCCGGATACAGCGTCCATGGGTCGTGCTCGACGTCGGTGTAGCGAACCGTTCCGTCGGGGGCCTCCGTGTAGAACCGGTAGCGCTCGACGAGAAATTCCCCCAGCGGGTCGTCGGGAGCCGAAAACGGCTCGCCGGTCGGCCGATAGGTCGCCTCGTACTCGGCCGGTCGGGCGCCGGGATGGCGTCGCCGACTGCTGAATCGAATCCGCCCGTCGGCCCCGTTCCCCTCCGGGGTCGCCTCGACGTCGAGCGAGATGCGGGCGTAGTAGTACGGCAGGTGATGGAACAGGCGTGCACCGACGACGCTCGCGAGTCCCTGCGCGTCGAGGCTAAAGAAGTAGACGCTGGGCACTCCGTCGCGGATGACGTACGTCCTGACGTTGAGCTCCGGCAATCGGATCCCGGCCCGTTCGGGAAGCCCCCTCGGCCGGACGGCGACGTTCGTGAACGGAATCACCGACAGCCACGCGGTACCGTCGTGTTCGTCGACCTCGAGCGCGTCGGGGAGATGTGCCTCCATCATCGCCGGATCGACCGGCCAGTTCTCGAACAGCAGGTGTCGCCAGCCCATCTCGAGCGGAACAACCATCGTTGTCCATTCGGTATCCGCGCAAAAAACAGCTTCCGATTCTCGAAACCGATGATCGGTGCGGCGAGTCAGGAATCACTGGCAGTCGGTGCCGGCAGGGTGAACGAGATCGCGGTCCCGTCGTCGGACTCGGATTCGACCCAGATCTCGCCGCCAGCAGACGAGCGAAGGGAGTCTGTCGAGCCCGGCCTCACGCTGTTCGGCCGGACGCCGTGGCGCTCGACGATGCGCCGACAGAGCGCGAGGCCGATGCCGGTGCCGGCGTGTTCCTCGTGAGTGTGTAGCCGTTCGAACACCTGAAACACGCGATCCGCGGCGTCGGAGTCGATACCGATCCCGTCATCGCGAACCGAGATGCTTCGCCCCGAGCCGTTCCGTCGGTCCTCGACATGGATCCGCGGCGGCCCCTCGCCGCTGTACTCGAGCGTGTTGTCGAGCAGGTTTTGAAACTTGTTGTCACTTAGTAGTATCCACATGAACTATTTTTCAGGTAGCATAGAAATAGCAGACTGTGACTAACAATAGTAGAGCTACTAATGGACATAGCTGTATGTCAAATAGAACACGCCGAACATTCCTCAAGGTGAGTGGCAGTCTGCTCGGTGGAATTGCGATGGGAAGTTCGGTTATTGTAGCAGCATCAACCGATAGATTCCTCGTTGATACTAAGGCAACCCCCCGAGCAAAAGTCACAGCGGCAGGTCTTGACATTGTTCATGACCTCAACGAGATCGACCTATTGGTCGTAGAGGGAACTGAGGCCGAAGTGAAGTCGCTAAACGCACGGTACGCCCCGGATAGTACTTACTCACTTAACCGCCCTCTCAGCGAACAGACACCGATCACAGCCAGTGCAATTGACGAGCCCGGATACGGATACCAATGGGATAAGCAGGCCCAGAGCATCCCGGAAGCCCACGAGATTACTCGCGGAGAAGGAACTCGAGTGACCGTTATTGACTCAGGGGTCGCCGCTGGTCATCCGAACCTCGAGCATGCAGTGAACGAAGACTTGTCTCGGAATTTTACTGATGATGACTATGGTGCTAGTGGTCCATACGGTGGGTATCACGGTACCCATGTTGCTGGTATTATCGCCGCAAACGACCAGAACGAAGAGGGCGTCGTTGGTACTGCGCCTGGGACAGAGGTCGTCGACTGCCGGGTGTTCTCACCAGACGCACTGGCGTCATTCGCAGATATTCTCGCAGCCATCGTCTACAGTGTCCGCATTGATGCCGATGCCGCCAACATGAGTATTGGAGCGTATCCAGTCTCGCGCGAGAGGCTCGGCCAATTCTACGGCATGGCTCTCAACCGGGTCACGACCTACGCTAATAACCATGGGACGTTGCTCATCGCAGCCGCAGGTAACGACAGTGCGGACCTCCAGCACGACGGGCGTATCTGCGGAGACTTCGATGACGATGGCACGGACGAATGCATCTCAGCTATCAGTCTTCCTAACGAGGCGGCGACCGTCATGTCCATCAGCGCCACCGGACCAATTGGCTACCAGTGGGGCGATGAGGGGCTTGAAGCGGATTTCGATAGTCCAACGTTCTACACCAATTATGGGACGAACGCAATCAACATCGCTGCGCCCGGCGGAGACGCCGACCTCGCAGCCATCGGTACAGACGTCAATTGGCGATTCGACCTCGTATTCAACACTATCGCCGTACCCGATTACGCTGACGATGGTTCCTATATGGGGGCAGTCTATGGATACGATTGGCTTGCTGGAACATCGATGGCTTGTCCACAAGTCGTGGGAGCTGCTGCCCTCGTTAAGAGCCAGAATCCTACTTTCAACGCAAATCAGGTACGCAAGACGCTGGAGAATACTGCTGAGACAGTTGAAGAACACGACAAGGCATACTACGGGTCTGGCTTCCTGAATCCAGCAGCAGCTGTTGACCAATGAAATCTGGACTGAGACGACTCCATCTATTTTTCCATGGCAGTTAGAGAGAAGTTCGAGTGGCCATCCAACTTTAATAAATAACACACAAATAACATCCGTAGCTCAGAATTGAACCCCAGCTATTCTGCCGACATTGCATTCCGATATCGTTCTCATCTATATTTCATTGTAATGGGATTTAGTTCATGAGTGATATTAGTCCTGTAAAAGTTAATTACACAAAGCACATTACTACTGACTTCCCTGCGTGAATATGGACTATTTGCGAAGGAAGGTGTTAGGGGTAAGTGCTATCAGTCTCAGTGGGGTTGCAGGATGTCTCAGTAGCGATGAAGCTGATGACAGTAATGGAACTGATGAAACTAATGGGTCGTCAAATTCGGATACTGACAATGATGACATTCTAGATGCAAGTGATGACTATCCCCGTGACCCTGACTTGAGTCAAAGAGAAACAAAATCAGACACCCGAAAAATTGAGGAAGATGAGTGGATTTATTATGAGTTCGGTTTTGATAGTACTGGGTTCATTGAGTACGACTTCATTGTCCGTGAGGGTCCAGAGATTGACGTTATGTTCCTCGACGAGTCAGAATATAATTACTTTAGTAACGATGACCGTTTTTCATACAAACCGGAACTTAGTGCGCTTGAGAGCGCTGGAAAAACAGTCAGTAGCAAGGTCACAGAAGGGTCCTACCGGCTAATACTGGATAATTCGAATTTGGGAGAGGCAGCACCACCAACTAATTTTAGCAACGATGTTATTACTGTCGAGTTTGACTTGGAAATTGGACGATAGGACAATGTCGTAACTCGTATCCTTTTAGTTCAAGACTGCACAAGAGTCCGAGTGGCCATACATGATTCTCTCGGTCACCAACCTCCCAGTGAGAAGTTGTCATCTCCCGGATTTAAACCAGCTATAAGGCCGGTACGAAGTTTCTCCATACCATACCCCACTGTGTTTATTTGCGGTCGTAGGTGGGGAACGATAAATATACACTCCCCTCCATCCTTCCACCATCTTTTCGCCAAGATAGCTGATATCATCACACACAAGGGTTATTATTGTAGAACAAGCTTTTCAGCATATCCGCCACTCGAGAGTGAGAGTGCTGTGCTCGGCTGAGTCCGAGTGATTTCGACTCCGACACGCAACGAGCTCGGACGCTGTACAGCCGTGAAACGGACGCTGTCAGCTCCTCGAGAAAGGAGTGAAGTAGAAATGGACTCGGCGGGATTTGAACCCGCGGCCTCTCCCATGCCAAGGGAGTGATCTACCCCTGATCTACGAGCCCTCGAGCGCATCCCTCACTTTCCGTCGGGAATAGATAAACCCCTCGAATTCCTCGAGTCCCCGTCACAGTCCCGCATTCACACGAATCCAACTTCCCCATCCGCGAGCGAATCCGAACCGACTCGAACACAACATATCGCGGGTCCGTGTGGCTGTCGGCTCAGCCCCGGCCAGGTCCAGCGGCTCTGATACGGACTGGTGTACCGATTTCCCAGAGAACCGCGGAGACGGGAGTAACCGAAACAACCACGAAAGTCCCACCCGTATCGGCTGATCGGGATGCCACCGCGGGTGGGACTGAAAGGGTCTTTGCGGTAGTCGTAGCGAGTGGAGAGTATCCACGGGAGGACCTATCTACAACACCTCGACGGGTTACGAACATTTTTTGCGGGTTCGTCGACGAAACCCGACGATGGCCGGGGATCAAGGTCGCGATCGAATACGCAGCCACGACGACGAGTGCACCCGTCGCGCTGACGTGCGCGACACCTACGACCGGATCGCGACCCACTTCGCGTCCACGCGGGAGTACGCCTGGCCCGAAGTCGAGGCCTTCGTCGACGCCCACGCGACCGACCGCTCCGGCGTCGGGCTCGATCTCGGCTGCGGCAACTGCCGTCACGCCGAACTCCTCGAGGCTCACCTCGAGACGGTCGTCGGCCTCGACGTCAGCCGCGGCTTGCTCGAGACGGGACGGAAGCGCGCGCTCGAGCGCGAGTTCGACGTCGAGTTGGTTCAGGGGGACGCGTCGACGCTCCCGCTGGCCGACGACAGCATCGACCGCGCGGTTTA
>NZ_JAQIVI010000793.1 GCF_028618695.1 Natrinema soli
GGCGCTGGCCTCGGGCAGGTCGTGTTCGATCAGCTCGAGGCCGAGCGCCTCGATCGCACCGCGGAGGTGTTCGTCCTTGGCGTAGTCGGCGCCGTCTTCCTCGCGGAGTTCCTGCGCTTTCGCGAGCACCTCGCCGCGGCGGTCATCGGGCACCTCGTACTTGTCCGTCGAGAGTTCGATGACGAGGCCGTTGTTGTCCGTGGTGTAGATCGAGTGGAAGATGCCCCGGTCGAAGACGTTGTACTGGTGGCCCGCGTCCTCAAGCGCGTCCATCGTGTCCTCGTACTCGTCGGGGTCGACGCTGAAACAGAGGTGGTGGACGGCACCGGTCCCGCCGCGCTGACCGCGCCGGTTCGACGGTCGGTCGTCGCTGACGAAGAACGTCAGGATGCGACCGTCACCGGTATCGAAGAAGAGGTGCGTCTGCGAGGGGTCGTCGAGGTTGGGTTGGCGGAGCACCAGCGGCATTCCGAGCAGGTCCTGGTAGAACTCGATCGTCTCGGCCTCGTTGCTCCCCCAGATGGTGATGTGGTCGGTCCCCGTCGTGTGGACGGGGCTGTCGGGCAGTTCCGGCGTGACTGGATTGGTGGGTTCGGTAGGCATGGTGGGTGAATCGAATCGGTCGTGCATCCGACCGAGGTGGGTTCGAATTCGATCGGCTCGGTCGCGAGTCCGGCGTCTCCGTAACTACTCCGCGAAGACGCCGGCGTCGACGTGACTACTCCGCGACGTGTTCGCCGAAGACGCGCGCGGCGTCGTCGGGAACGTCGAAGTCGTGGTAGTGTTCGCCCTTTACGCTCGAGAGGATGTTGAGTGCTGCGGCGGCCCCGTCGCCGACGGCGATGGCGGCCTGCCACTCCTCGGGACGAACCATCGCGCCGGTCGCGTACGCGCCCGAAACGGAGGTCTCCATCTCGACGCCGACGTCGACGATGTCCTCGTCGGTGAACGCCACGCCGAGACCCTCGGCCAGTTCGCGGTTCGCACCGGTCGCGAGGACGACGAAGTCGGCCTCGTAGCTGCCCGCCTCGGTCTCGACACTAAAGCCGTCGCCGGCTTCGCTGACGCCGGTCACTTCCTCGCCCTGCCGACGGTCGACGCCGAAGTCGTCGACCTGCTGTCGAGCCGTGGCCATGAACTCGCTGCCGCCGACCGAGCCGATGCCGAGGTAGTTGAACAGGTGGGCCTTGTGCATCCACGTCTCGTCGGTGTCGAACACCGTCGTCTCGAGCCCGTTCTTCGCGGTAAAGAGGGCCGCACTCAGTCCGGCGGGGCCGCCGCCGACAACGATCACTGTCGCATCGTCCGTAGTCGTCTCGTCGCTCATCGTAGTTACATAGTGTTACTGGAAGGATATCAATCCCCAGCAACCCCGAAGCTACCACGTAACACCAGTGTCAGTGTCATGGATTGCCACAGATCACGCGTTTGAACGGTCGCGCGCGCTGCCAACGGACAGCACGACCTGCGCACGCAGGCTCAATTCATTCGCGTACCTCGTTCTTACGACCGTATCCAACAGGAGAATTATCGGCGGACGGCCGGGTCGACGCGAACTCCCCGGCCCGTCTCAGCCCGCTGGGACGGGCGCTCGCCGACCGCCGTCCGCCAGCCGCGGCCCGGTGACGGCTTGCTCGAGGAGCAGACACCGCATACCAACGGACACATCCATGAACACCAGCCTCGAGGTGGAGTACTGGGTCGTCGACGACGCCGGCGACCTCGTCTCACCCGACACACTGCTCGACGTTTCGGAGCAGGTCGACCCCGAGTTCGTCGAGCCGATGCTCGAGATCAAGACGACCCCCTGTGGATCGATGGCCGAGCTCCGCAGGGAATTCGTCGACCTGATCAGCCGCGTCGTCGACGCGGCACGCGATCGAAACAGGCGACTCGTCCCGCTCGCGACGCCGCTGAACACCGCACCCGCGGACATCCCCTACCGCGACAAGGAGGGGACCGACCTCCAGCGACGGATCGTCGGGCCGACGTTCGACGACGCCCGCGTCTGCGCCGGCACGCACGTCCACTTCGAGCGGTCGAACGTCGCCGACCAGCTCAACGCCCTGACCGCGATCGATCCGGCGTTCGCGCTGGTCAACAGTTCGGCGCACTACCGCGGCGAACGCATCCTCGAGTGCGCCCGCCCCTTCCTCTACCGGCGCTCGTGTTACGACCCCTGTCCCGAACAGGGCCAGCTCCAGTCCTACGTCGACAGCGTCGCCGAGTGGGAGCAGCGCCTCGAGGAGGCCTACGACTCGTTCCGCGAGCGGGCGCTCGAGCGCGGCGTCGATATGGACGCGTTCGAGAACGAGTTCAGCCCCTACGAGGCGGTCTGGAACCCGGTCCGGCTGCGCAAAGCGATGCCCACGGTCGAGTGGCGCTCGCCGGACGCAGCCCTACCGAGCCAGGTGCTCCGGCTCGCGAACGAGGTGCGATCGATCGTCACCTGCGCGGACGAGCACGGGACGGTCATCGGCGGTTCGGAACGGATTACCCGATCGGATGCAGCCGCCGACAGACCGCTCCGTCTCCCCGAGTTCGACGCCGTCGAGTCGATGACGGATGCGGCCATCCACGACGGCCTCGAGGAGCCGAGAGTCCGGCGCTATCTGCGCGGAATCGGATTCACGCCCGCGGAGTACGACCCGCTCGCGGACCGCATGACCGACTCGCGAATCACCGAGCGGCGCGCGAAGAAACTGCGGCTCGAAGCCGCGAACCGACTCGAGGCCGACCTCGAGCAGCGCCGCGTTCGCGCCTGAATCGGGTTATCGGCCGGGCGCGTTTCCGCTATTTCCGGGACCGGTTTCGCGGTGGCCCCGCGCGTGGTCGCTGTTTCCGGGTGCCTCGTCGGCCTCGTCGTCTTCGTCCGTGCGGTCCGACGGATCGGAGGCCTCGAACAGCGGGAACGAGTCATTGAACGCCACCGTCTCGAGGACCGCGGGATCGTCTGCGAGGTTCCGTTCCGCATCGACGATCCGATCCTCGTTGAACCGGAGGTCCGTCTCGAGCCGGGCGGCGAGCCGATTCAGATTCCGCGTGTGATCGGCGTCAGCCGCCGCGCTGCCGAGCAGGACGACCGCACCGCCCTCGTTCCGATACTCGCGCAACGCGAGGAGCTCCCCGAACTCGAGTTCCCGCGCGGGCGCGGAGAGCAAGACGGCACGCGGGGGCTCCGACTCGTCGGGCAGCGTCCGTTCCAGATCGTTTATCTGGCGGAGCCGCGCGTCGACCCCCTCCAGATAGCGGAGGTAGTACTTGCAGTCCTCGAGGGAGAGCGATCCCTCGGCGTTGAACTGGCCCTGGCCGCCGGCGAGTATCACGTCGCCGTCGGTCTCCGAGAGGTGGTCGATCAGATTCGTCAGGAACGGGAAGTTACCGTAGCCGCTCGTGTCCGCACCGAAACCCTCGCCCTGCTCGTAGCTTTCGTCGATCAGCAGGCCACCGACGAGCGCGACCCGACGGCGATCGTCGATCCCGACCAGCGGAACGTCGCCGTCGTACGAGACGCCATCGCCCTCGAGGCGCTGCTCGGCGCTCGGGGCCGCCGACACTGCCACTCGGTCGTCCCGAACACGACCGCCGTTCCGGCCCCGAGCGCTGCGAATGCTCCGGGCCGACGGGACGAACAGTGCCTCGACGGACTCGTTGCGAATT
>NZ_JAQIVI010000794.1 GCF_028618695.1 Natrinema soli
AGCGGAGCCATCGGCAACGCCGGCGGAAAAAGCGACGAGCAACGGGCGACTGGCCTTTCGGTGGCGGCCGATCGCATCCGAACGGGACTCCGAATTCGGGACCGACGGCGGGGCCCGGGGGTACGACGGACGCCGACGGCGACGGTGGGGGCGGGTTCCGCTACGCCGTCCACGACTGGGACGGCGCGGTCGATCTCGAGTGGGAGGGACCGCTGATAGACGGGACGACGGCGATTTCGGTGGGATCGATCGCCGTCCTGTACCCGGTGCTCGTCGCCGCGAGTCTGACGCCGCTGTTTTCGATGCCGGTCAACGCGATCGTCGCCGCGTGCACGCTCCTGTTGATCGGCTACCTGCTCACGACGCCCCGACTCGCGATGGTGACGTTCGGCGTCTGGAGCGTCCTCTTTCCGGCCGAGATGGTGGGGTTTTCGCTGGTCGATCCGCTCTCACTCTTCGGTTTGCTGGCGCTCGGGTTCGCCTGGATTCCGTTCGGCTACGCCGTCGCCCTCTGGTGGGTTCTTCGGCCCTGAAAACCGATATTGAACTGTACGAGTAAATCTTCCAAATATACTCTGTCAGAGACATGGACGAGATTGGTCTTGATTCGGCAATAGGAGAAGCAAGTGTTCTGCTACCGTGGGCACTAGGGGAAGCCGCACCCTCCCCAGCCGATTCGCTCGTTCCCACTGGTCACTCGCTCATCCCTCGCACGATATCATTGACCGTCCTCACTATCGTTCGGACGGCCGACAGCGCGCGCCACCGCATCCGGTTGCCCAGTCAAGAACAAGGTTTGAGCTTGGCATCTAAATCAGTCCGAACCGTCGACAGCGTCGTCTTCGAGCGCGCTCGCGACCGCGTCCGTAACCCGCCCCGCGAGCGCGTCGCGCCGCCGGTGGTTTGCTTCGGAATCGAATTCGACGGCGAGGACCTGCGTGCCCGCGGCCTCGAGCGATCGGCGGTAGGCGGCCGCGAAGTCCGCGGGAGCCACGCGCTCGAACTCGAGACCGTACATCTCGCCGAGCGCGTCGAACTCGAGGCCGTGGGGCGTTTTGAACTGTTGGGAGAACGGCGGATCGAACTCCTCGATCGGGAGTTTGTGGAAGATACCGCCGCCGTCGTTGTCCAGCAGCACGATCGTCGCGTCCACGTCGCAGCGCTCGACGGCGAGCAATCCGTTCGAATCGTGATAGAACGCCAGGTCGCCGGTGACGAGCACGAGCGGGTCGTTGGTCGCGCTGCCGGCACCGAGCGCCGTGCTCGTGATCCCGTCGATCCCGCTCGCGCCGCG
>NZ_JAQIVI010000795.1 GCF_028618695.1 Natrinema soli
GCGGAGGGCGTGCTCGAGCGCCACCACGGCGAAAACGACGAGTATCCCGAGGAAATCGGCGTCGTGGCGTGGGGAACTCCGACCGTGCGGACTCGGGGCGAGACCATCGCCCAGGTGCTGGCCATGATGGGCGTCGAACCACAGTGGACGGACGCCGGGCGGATCGACGACGTCGAGCCGATCCCGCTCGAGGAACTGGACCGGCCCCGCGTCGACGTGACGACGCGCGTCTCGGGCCTCTTTCGGGATGCGTTCCCCGCCGCAGCGGGGGTCATCCACGATGCCGTCGACGCCGTCGTCGACCTCGACGAGCCCCTCGAGATGAACTACGTGAAGAAACACGTCGAGGAGGAGCAAGCCGAACTCGAGGAGGAGGAAGGCCTCGACGAGTCGGACGCCCGGAAGGCCGCGAAACACCGCGTGTTCACGACCCGGCCCGGCGGCTACGGGGCCGGGACAAACAAGGCCGTCGACGAGGGCAACTGGGACGACCGCTCGGATCTCGCCGAGGTGTACGTCCAGTGGGGCGGCTACGCGATGGGGTCGAGAGGCCGCGTTTCGGACGCCCACGCATCCTTCGAGCGCCGCCTCTCGAGCGTCGACGCGACGGTCAAGATCGAGGACACGATGGAACAGGACGAGTTCGATTCCTCGGACTGGTACGCCTTCCACGGCGGCTTCATCTCCGCGGTGAGCGAGATTTCGGGCGAGGAACCGGCCTCCTACGTCGGCGATTCCTCGGACCCGGACAACGTCGACGTCTACACGAACGAGGAGAAGGTCCGCAAGGCGATGCGCTCGCGCGTGCTGAATCCCGACTGGCTCGAGTCGATGGAGGAACACGGCTACAAGGGCGCGGGCGACCTCTCGACGACCGTCGACGTGACGCTCGGCTGGGACGCGACGACCGGCGTCGTGAGCGACACCCTCTGGGCGGAGGTCGCCGAGAAGTTCGCCTTCGACGACGCTCGGCAAGAATGGATGCGCGACGTGAACCCGTGGGCGCTCGAGTCCATCACGGACACGTTACTCGAAGCCATCGAGCGGGACCTCTGGGACGCCGACGACGAGACGATCGATCAGCTTCGAGACCTGAACCTCGAGGTGGAAGGCGACCTCGAGGCGCGGACGACCAACGAGGCCGTTGGGGTGACCAACGATGACTGATGACGGCCGGGAGTTCGAGCGGGAGTACGCCGATCTGGGCGCGACGACGCAGAACGCGATGGACATCGCGGAGACCAGCATGGACATCGTTCGGCAGTTCGTACCGGACGAGACACTGGCCGACCGCATTCGGCAGAAGTCGGTCCATTCAATGGGCGACATTGAATTCCAGCACTTGATCGAGTTCACCGGCGGCGACGGGCTCGGCGACGACGAGGACGCGCCGGTTCGGGCCGGCGCTCGAGCCGTGCTCGACGAGGCGACCATCGTCACGGACATCACGATGTCGAAGGCCGGAATCACCGGTCGCGGCCACAACTGCGAGAAGCGGAAAGCGATCGGCAACGGCGCGGAGCTGGCGAAGGAAACGGGGATGACCCGAACCGCGGCCTCGGTGCTCGAGCTCGACAAGCAGGGCGTCTACGACGGCGCGGTCGCGACGATCGGTAATGCACCGACTGCCGCCTTCGCGCTGGCGGACTGTATCGAGGACGGCACCCGGCCGGCGGCCATCGTCGCGACCCCCGTCGGCTTCGTCAAGGCAGAGGAGAGCCGCCAGCGCATCCGCGAGGTCAGCGAGGCGTACGACG
>NZ_JAQIVI010000796.1 GCF_028618695.1 Natrinema soli
CAGCGCGGCGATGAGGGCGATGACGACGGCCCCGCCGCCGATCTCGCCGGCGACCCTGTACAGTCGCCAGCAGACGACGGTGCCGATCGCGGCGAAGAAGGTGCCGACGCCGAAGGTCCACAGGAGCCGAACGGTTCGCGAGGTGCTCGCGTCGCGTCGCCACTGGGTCGTCTCGGGACGTTCGGTGACGTCGACGGCGTCCTCGTCCATACTCGCACTCGCGACCCGTCGTGTAAAGACCGTTCGATGTCGCTCGACTCGTCCGATCTGCTGTAAAAATGACGCACAGTAGTCCGTCTCAGAGCAAGACCGCAGCGACGGCGACGTAGCCGACGTAGGAGACGGCGATCGCGCCGGCGAGCGAACCGATCCACGCGAGTACGGTAACGCCCATCTTGCGGGGGCTGACGCCGCCGCCAGCGCCGGCCGCGGCGTAGCCGCTCCCGATGATCGCGCTGACGATGATCTCGTTGAACGAGACCGGGATACCGTAGAGGACCGCGGCCTGCGCGATGATGAAGGAGGGGATGAGCGCGGCGATCGACCGTCGCGGCCCGAGCGAGGAGTAGTCCTGCGAGATCGCCTTGATCATCCGCGGTGCGCCGGTCCACGACCCGATCAGGAGCCCGAGGCCGCCGCCGACGAGCATCGCGATCAGCGGGAGCTCGAGCTCGCCCGAGAGGGGGATCAGCGGACCGATCGCCAGCCCGACCTGACTGCCGCCGGCGGAGAACGCGACG
>NZ_JAQIVI010000797.1 GCF_028618695.1 Natrinema soli
CGTCGCCGTCGGTCTCGCCGGCCTCGCGCTCGGACCGCTCGGCGGGGCGATCTCCGGCGCTGCCGGGATCGGTATCTTCCTGCTCGCGGTCACGATCTCGATCGTGATGGCGCTCGAGAGCGCGGTCGCCGGTGCCGTCGGTGCCGCGGTCAGTAGCTGATCTCGGTCAGCGCCCGATCGGTTCGAAAATGGGTCTGGTGTGTCGGCATCGATCGCGTTCCGGTTCGGGCCGCCCGGCGCGTCGTTTCAGGCCGACGCCATCTCCCGACAGCTCTCGGCGCACTTCGGCAGCACCTCCGCACAGGCCTGACAGTGGTCGTGATCGTGCTGTTCGCACTCCTCGGCACACTCCTCGCAGAGGTCCGCACAAAGTTCGCCCAGCTCCTGGTGATAGCCCGAGTTGCGGGCCATGAACCGCGCGTGGAGCGACGCGATGTCGGCCACGTCCCGGCAGAGCCGGATGCAGCGGGCCATGCCCTCGCCTTCGTCCGCACAGGCGTCGGCACACCACTCACAGACCTGGGTTGCCTCGAGGCAGTTGTCGATACACTCCTGCATCTGCTCGTCCGAATGCGCGTTTTCGAGTTGTTGGAGCGCCATCGCTTGAGTCTCCACTGCCGAGCCGATTCAAGGTACTCGCGGCGAGTGCAAGCGGCAGCGAGTGCAAGCAGCGGCGAGTGCAAGCAGCGGCGAATGTGTGCGACGGAGCGACGATTGCGAACGCCGAAGCGGCGGTCGATTGCGGCCGCTAGCGCCGCGCCTCGAGTTCCGCCTCGAGATCCGACAGCTCCATGTCCTTCATGGAGAGCAACACGAGCAGGTGGTAGACGATGTCGGCACCCTCGTGGGCGATCTCCTCGCGGTCGTCGTCCTTCGCGGCCAGCACGAGTTCGGTCGTCTCCTCGCCGAGTTTCTCTAACACTTCGTTCTCGCCCTTCTCGTGGGTGAACAGTGACGCGGTGTAGGAGTCCTCGGGCAGCGTTTCCTTCCGGTCTTCGATCACGGCGAACAGCTCCTCGAGCGTCTCGTCCATCTACATCTCACCCGACACGTTGCGGATGTCTTCGAGTTCGTCGAACTTCTCGCTGTCGTCTCGGCCGTCCTCGAAGACCGACTCGGTGACCTCGATCGGCGCGTTCGTCCGGGCCGCCAGCGCGAGCGAATCGCTCGGACGGGCGTCGACGACCGTCTCACCGCGGGCCGTCTCGAGGTGGAGGTCGGCGATGTAGGTCCCGCCCTGTCCGTCTCCGCGCTCCTCGATTTCGTTGACGATGACGCGGTCGATTCGACTGCCCAGCTCTTCCATGACGTCCAGCAACAGATCGTGCGTCAGCGGCCGTCCGATATCCTCGGCCTCGAGCCCGCGGGCGATGCTCGTAGCCTCGCTGAAGCCGATGAAGATCGGCACGACGTCGTCCTCGCCGTCGACGGTGAGGACGACGACCGGGACCGGCCCCTGGGGGGTCCCCGCGACGCGAACCGCGTCGATGGATGCCTGCATACCCGTACCGTGGGGGAGGAGGGAGAAAACAGGTCCGGTCGCGAATGCATGCACGGAGCCGCCCCGTGAGCGCCATGACGCAGTGCGGGACGTCGGTCCTCGAGGCGCGGCGTTATCGAGGTTCCTCGAGCGCCGGCGTCGTCGCCGCGTCGTTCTCGAAGAGGGCCAGCCCGTGAATCCGACTGTCCGGCGTCAGCTCCGGGTGGAACGAGGTTCCGACGACCGGCCCGTCCCGGACGGCGACCGGGCGGTCGTCCCACGACGCGAGCATCTCGACATCGCCGACCGAATCGATGGCGGGGGCCCGGATGAACACCGCCGGATACGGCTCGTCGAGGCCCGCGATCTCGAGCGGCGCTTCGAAGCTGTCTCTCTGCCGCCCGAATGCGTTTCGCTCGACGCTCACGTCGAGGATCCCGAGTTCCTCGACCCGGTCGTCGCCGGCGTCGCTCGAGGCGACGATCAGACCGGCGCAGGTCGCGAGCAGCGGGTTGCCGGCGGCGACGTGCTCTCGGATTTCGGCGGCGATCCCCTCGCTGTGGAGCAGTCGGGAGATGGTCGTCGACTCGCCGCCGGGCATCGCCAGCAGGTCGCAGTCGGGGACGATCCC
>NZ_JAQIVI010000798.1 GCF_028618695.1 Natrinema soli
CGGGTGCCGCCGGCGTCGAGCTGGCCGATCCACGCGAACGCGATGTCGTCGGCCTCGACCAGCCGCTCGGGGACTGTCCGCTCGATCTCCGCGCGGCCGTCGGCCCCGATCAGCGACTGATCGATCCGCCTGATGAGTTCGGTGGTCTCGATCTGGCGGTTGAGCCGGCGGTTCCGTTCCTCGAGTTCCGCCTCCCGCTCGCGGAGGTTCGCCTCGCTCTCGAGGCGATCGAACGCGGCCTCGGTCGTGGCGACGAGCGTCTCGATCAGCCGTCGAGCTTCGGTGTCGATCGTTCTCGCGCCCGACGCGACCGCGAAGACCCCGTGATTGCCGATCGGAACGACGACGCCGCTCTCGACGTCCGGCCCGAAGACCTGCGACCGATCGAACGACGCCGGATCGTCGACGACCGTCCCCGTTTCCGTCACGTAGGCGTTCCAGAGGACGGAGTCGTCGTCGCCGACGGCGACCGGCGGCGGTCCCGAACAGAGCGTCGCGAACTCGTCGGTGTACGCGACGGGCTCGAACCGGTTCACGTCGGAGTTGAGGGCATAGACGGCTACGCCCGACGCCTCGAGGATATCCGCGGCCGTCTCGACGACCAGCGCCGCGACCTCCCGTTCGGTGTCGGTGCCGAGCAGGTCGCGGGCGGCGTCGTGGAGCGACTCGAGCGCCAGTTCCTGTTCCTTGTCCTCGGTGATGTCCTGAATCGTCCCCCGAACACCGACGATCTCGTCGGACAGGAGCCACTCTCCGTCCGTCTCGGACTGCGGTCGGCTGTCAACGGGGAGTTCCGACGTATCGCTGACCGTCTCTCGATTCTCGGTGGAGCCTGTCTCCCCATCAATCCGGACGGGCTCGCCGATGGAACGGACCCAGCGCTCGTTGCCCTCGGCCGTCAGGATCCGGTGTTCGGTCTCGTAGCTATCTCCGTCCGCCAGCGCCGCATTGACAGTGTCGAGGACGGCCGGTCGGTCGTCGGGATGGGGGAACGACAATGCTCGCTCCGGGGGAACGTCCGCGTCCAGCGGGATCTCGTAGAGGTGTCGCAGGCCGTCCGTGAGCGTCACCTCGTCCGAGTCGCCGCTGACGTCGAACTCCCAGCCGCCGATCCCGGCCAGCCGCTCGGCCTGCTCGAGCAGCTCCGTCGTCCGCTCGAGTTCGCGTTCGCGTTCCTTGCGCTCGGTGATGTCGCGGATGACGCCCGCGGTCCCGGCGAACTCGCCGTCGACCATCGGCAACAGCGCCATGTGGTTTTCCGCATCGATTGTCTCGTCGTCGGCGGTCTCGATAGCCATCTCGAACGTCCGAGACGGGTCGTCGGCGCGGAGCAGATCGCGGATCCGATCGCGAGCCGTCTCGAGGTCGCCCTCGGCCAGCACCGTGGAGACGTGGTCGCCGATCAGCTCGTCGGGATCGTAGCCGGTGATCGACGTGAGCGCGTCGTTCAGGAAGGTAAAGCGGCCCTCGGCGTCGATCGTGTACACCAGTTCGTCCAGCGCCTGGATGATCGTCTCGGCGCGCTCGAGTTCACGTTCGCGCTCCTTGCGGCCGGTGATATCCTGGAAGGAGCCTCTCACTTTGACGATGTCGCCGTCGCTGGATGCAGTCCGGCCGTTGTCGGATTCCTCTCCGCCCTCGAAGACGGGTTCGCCGATGGCCCGAACCCATCGCCGGTCGCCGTCGTCCGTCGTGATGCGGAGTTCGAGATCGTACGGCTCGCCGTCCTCGATCGCGCGCTCGACCGCCGCGCGCATCCGCGGGCGATCCTCGGGATGGTAGAATCCGAGCGCACGTTCGATATCGACCGACTCGCCGTCCGAAACGCCGTAGATCCGGCGGACCTCCTCGGTCCATCGGGGGTCGTACGGTTCCTCGGTCACGTCGAGTTCCCACGCGCCGATCTTCGCCAGCCGCTGGGACTGCTCGAGCAGGTGCGTGGTTCGCTCGAGTCGGGCCTCGCGCTCGCGGAGCCGACGCTCTTTGTCCCTGCGTTCGGTGATGTCCCGGCCGATACCGACCTCGACGGGCTGGCCGTCGGGATCCTCGAGGACCGACGCGATGAACTCGTAGGGGATCCGCTCGCCCGATTTCGTCTGCAACGCCGCTTCGACCCGCGTATCGCCCGTCTCGAAGGCCTCTTCGATCGAATCGCGGATGGCCGGCTGGTTTTCCTCGTCAAAGAAGTCAAGGGCGTCCATCGACTCGATCTCGGCGTCCGAATACCCCGACACCTCGACCAGCGTCTCGTTCCAGCGCTGGAGCACCCCGTCCTCGTCGAGGATGTAGAACACGTCGTCCAACGCGTCGAGGACGTCGTTCGTGAACTGCTTGTATCGCTCGAGCCGTCGCTCTTTGTCCCGGCGCTCGCTGATGTCGCGGCCCACGCCGGCGATGATTCGATCGCCCGCCGGATTCTCGAGGACCGATCCGACGAACTCGTAGGGAATTCGCTCGCCGTCGCTGGTCACGAGCGGGACGTCGATGCGCGCCGACCCGGTTTCGAGAACCGTCGCGATCGCGGTCATAATCCGGTCGTGGTCGGCCTCGTCGAAGAAGTCCAGCGCGTGCATCGACTCGGTCTCGGCGGCAGCGTAGCCGGTCGCCTCGCGCAGACTCTCGTTCCACCGTAGCACCTCGCCGTCCTCGTCGAGCAGATAGATGACGTCGTCGACGGCGTCGAGCATGTCGTCGGTGAACTGCTGGGCTCGCTCGAGGCGTCGCTCGCGCTCCTCGATCCGTCGAACGTACGTGCGCCGCTCGACGGCCTGGCTTATCCAGCGGCTCATCAGATCCACGAACGACGTTTCGGCGGCCGTAAACGGTCGGTCCCGTGAGTCGCGGTTCAGGAAACAGAGCGTCCCGTAGCGTTCGCCATCGACGACGATCTTGCCGCCGAGATAGCAACTGATATCGAGTTCGTCGGCCGCCGGGTGTGATTCCCAGCCCGTCGCTTCGGCGTCGTGGATTCCCAGAATATTGTCCGACGTGATCGTGTCTCGACAGTATATCGTAGAGAGATCCAGTACCGTCCCCTCGAGTTCGTCCTCGTGGCCGACGGCCGTCTCGACCTCGTATCGGTCGGTCGACTCGTCGATCCGAGAGACGAGTCCGGTCTCGAGATCCAGCCGGTCACAGCCGAGCTCGAGCAGTCGTCGGATCTTCGCCTCACCACGGAGCTCGGGATCGGACATGACCCGGTAGAGGTCCCGTCGGTCGCGGTCGCTCTCGGCGCGTCGCCGTTCGCGCTCGCGCACCGCGACCGTCAGATCCTCGATGACCTCGGACAGTCGGCCGACCTCGTCGTCTCGATCGATCGTGAAGTCGATGGCCTCGTCGATGTCGGTCGATTCATCGGCGCGGTCCACCCCGAACGACGCGGGATCGTCATCGATGCGCGAGACGAACTGACGGAGTTCGTCGGTGAGCCGCTCGATATCCGTCGGTCGATCGGAACCGCTCCGCGCGGCGAGTCCCACGACGAATAGTCCGGGTTCCGTCGCCGCGCCGAACCCCAGCGTCGTGAGATCGGGCGGTGCGATCCCGCTGACGAGACCGACCACCACGCCGATCGCTCCGAGCAAAACCGCGATCGAACGCGTCGTGGCGTTCGCGAGCAGTCCGTGACAAACTGCGATACCGACCATGGGGTGCCTACGGAATGACTGCCAATGATATGCGCGGTTTGTTTTCTCGAGAATATGCGAACGTTCAGTAACGAATTTCCTCGGGATAATCCGAATCCAATCACGGAACGGACCGGTCTGGCATCGATGCCGGACGAGCCGTTCGCCGAGCAACGGTGGACAACAGCGACGCTGGCTCGCCGACGGACCGTGACACTATACACGTAGTGTCGAAGCTGCGTCGGCGTTACGTGTATAACGGCCAAACGGATACCGCCCGCTCGCGTTGCTTCGGCTAAGATGGCTGGAACCACGGTAGAGCACTACAACGATTCGATCAGTCTCCGCGTCGTCGAGGCGCTCGCGACTGCGACCGATACCGCCGCACACGAACTCGAGCCCCTGTACAACGTCGTCGATCCCGAGGCGCTCGATCAGCTCTGCAAGCAGGACACGAACGACGGGATTCACGTCACGTTCGAGTACGGCGATTCGCTGGTCGAGGTTCGAAGCGACGGCACCGTCAGCGTCGACGGGAACGTCCATGGAAACGGGTAAGCACCGGCTCGAGACTAACTCGGCGGGTGTGACCGACGTGACTGACGGGATCGACGTAACCGACACGAGACGGTGACCGACATGAGACGGCGACTGCCGGATATGAACGGGTCGAGCCGACGATCGGCGGGCGCGATCCGACTCCGAACCGAACGCGGTCGCACAATGAGACCCTCCCAAAGTCGAGACCAATGTTGAGATCAACTGCTGCAGTCCCCGAACCGACCGTTCGAACGCGGCCAGCACAGCTCCAACTCCTCGTCGTCGGCCGTGAGTGCGACGCGATCGACCGCGCCTTCGACGACGAAACCGAAGTCACCGTCGAGTCGGTCCCCGCGCTCGAGAACGCGCGGCCCCGACTCGACGACATCGACTGTCTCGTCGTGCAGTCGCCGACGGTGGCGGACGACGGAAGTGCGGGGCGCGACGAAAGCGGCGAGTTGACCGACGAGAGCGCGGACGACGTTGCCGATTCCCTCGAGACGATCAGGGCCGATGCGACCGAACTGCCGGTCGTCGTCCTCGCGGACGAGGTCACGCCCGCACTGACGCGGACGGTCCGATCGGACGGGTGGACCGCCGTCGTCGAACGGGACGAGACGCTCGCGCTGCTCGCCGACCGCGTCCACGATCTCCTCGAGCGCCATCGGTTAGCGGTGCTCTCGCGACGGTCGCTGGCGAGCGTGGAGTTCGCCGGCGATGCGATCGCGATCGTCGACCCCGACGGCGACGTCCAGTTCGCGAGTCGCTCCTTCGCGATGCAGTTCGGCTCCGATAGCGACGACCTCACCGGAACCCCGTGGCGGGCGGTGATCACCGACGCGGCCGTTACCCACCTCGAGTCGGCGGCGCTCCCGACCGTCGCCGAGGGATGGCGGTGGACCGGCAGCTGCACCGGCCGTCGGCAAACGGGCGCGACGTTCCCGGCTCGCGTTCGGCTCGGCGGCCTCGAGGACGGAAGCCTCGTGTTCGTGGTCGACGAGTCCGAGGGAAGCGACGGGCTCGAGGAGTGAGTTGCGACGGCGCTAATACGGGAAGAGCGCTCAGTGCGCTGCTCGTTCTACTGAAAACGCGGCGAGCTATGTCCCGTGGTCCCAGCTGCCCATGTAGTCGCGCTGGGTGTCGGTCAGCGAATCGAAGTCGACGCCCTCGGCCTCGAGTTTGATCTCGGCGATCTCCTTGTCGAGGTCGTCGGGGACGTCGTGGACGCCGGCATCGTACTCATCGCTGTTCTCGAGCATTTCGCGCACGCAGACGGCCTGAACGCCGAACGACTGGTCCATGACCTCGACGGGGTGGCCCAGCGAAACGGGCGCGGCGAGGTTGACGAGTCGGCCCTCGGCGATGACGTTCAGCTTGCGACCGTCGTCCATCTCGTACGCTTCGACGCCGTCCCGGGCCTCGAAGCGATCGACCGCGAGGTCGTCGAGCGCCTCGAGATCGATCTCGATGTCGAAGTGACCCGCGTTGGCGAGCAGGACGCCGTCTTTCATCTTCTCGAAATGCTCGCCGATGACGACGTCCCGGTTGCCGGTCGTCGTCAGGAAGACGTCGCCGATTTCGGCCGCGTCCGACATTGGCATGACCTCGTAGCCCTCCATGTGGGCCTCGAGCGCGCGACGGGGCTCGACTTCGGTGACGATGACGTTCGCGTTCTGGCCCGAGGCCTTCTTCGCGACGCCCTTGCCGCAGTAGCCGTAGCCCGCGACGACGACGTTCTTACCGGCCCACGAGAGGTTCGTGGTCATGGCGATCGAGGCCAGCGAGGACTCGCCGGTGCCGTGGACGTTGTCGAATAGCCGCTTCATCGGCGTGTCGTTGACCGCGAAGACGGGGTACTCGAGCGCCCCGTCCGCGTCCATCGCGCGCAGGCGGTGGACGCCCGTGGTCGTCTCCTCGCAACCGCCGACGATGCCGTCGATCAGTTCGGGGTAGTCCTCGTGAATCGCGGCGACGAGGTCCATTCCGTCGTCGACGGTGACCGTCGGTTCGTGGGCGATCACGGCCTCGATCGCGGCGTAGTACTCGTCGTCGTCGACGCCGCGCTTGGCGTAGCTGGTGATGTTCTCGTGCGTGTCGAGCGCCGCGCTCACGTCGTCGTGGGTCGAGAGCGGGTTACAGCCGGTGACGGCGACCTCGGCGCCGCCCTCCGCGAGCGTCTCGACGAGGATCGCCGTCTTGGCCTCGACGTGCATCGCCATCCCGATGCGCTCGCCCGCGAAGGGCTGGTTCGCGACGAACTCCTCGCGAACGCGCTCGCAGATCGGCATGTGTTGGGTGGCCCAGTCCATCTTCCGGCGACCCTCCTCGCGAGCGGACTCGAGGTTCTCGAGTTGCTCGCTGATCGGGGGATACTCGGTGTCGGTCATGGGTCGACTGAGTGCGACCGTGGCCAAAACGGTACCGAAGCGCTCCGGCGGCCGCGTCCGGCCCGTTCGGTATCGGGTGCAATCGACCTCGCCGCGGACTGAAAAATGATCGGCGAAAAACGGTGGGTGGTGGCCGCGTACACTATAGCAGCCCCTGAAAGTCACTGCACACCTGATCGCATCGTCGTCATGCGATCAGCGTGTAAATCGTTTCAGTGGCTGCTATACGTGCCTCTGTGATCGCGGACGCCGTGAGTAGGCGTCGGTCTGCATGTCTTACTCGGCGTCGTCTTCGGCGTCAGTGTCCTCGATTTCAGTATCGTCCGAATCCGTCGGGCCGGCGTGGGCCGGTGGGCCTCGCTCGCCGTCATCGTCCGTATCGTCGGTACTCGAGGAGCCGGCGTTGTCCGGCGGTCCTCGTTCGTCGGCATCGGTTTCGTTCCCGTCGGTTTCGTCGTCAGCCGGCGAATTGGCGTGGGCCGGTGGGCCTCGCTCGCCGTCACCCGGCGGGCCGGCGTGGCTCGGCGGACCGGCGTGAGCCGGCGCATTCCCCGGATTGTTCTGGACGACAAAGCTCGCGATCGAGAGTCCGATCGACGCGTTGGTGTCGTTCGAGTCGTTCTGCTGGGTCTGGACGTACTCGGAGACGATCGCACCGAAGTTCGTCGCGGATTCGTTGCCGTCGTCGGTCTCGTTACCGTCGTCCTCCGCGGCGTCCGCGGTCAGCGTCACCGTCGTCGTTGCGGTGTCGTTCGCAGCCGTGGCGGTGACCGAGACCTCGACGTCCGACGCAGGGGTCGGGAGTTCGACCGTCCCGTTGTCGTCGGTCGTATGCTCGCCCGCTCCCGCGTACGAAGTGTTGTTTCCAGTCGTCGTTACGTCGACGGTCGCGTTCGCGACCGCAGTGTCGTTCGACGTCACCGTGACGACGATATCGTCGCCGTCGTCGACGGCCACTGCGAGGTCGCTATCGTCTTCCTGTGCCGCCACGCCTGCCGATGCGAACACGGACAGGATCATGACGGCGACCAGTGCCATCGTCAGTAGTCGGTTCTTCATCCATTCGTGACTTTCCGGCTTTATTAGATAAACCCGGACGGCGGTTCTCGCCGTTCGTCCACAGTCGAAACCGTTTGAAAACCGTTTTAAGAATTCATACGCCGCTTTGAGCGTTTATCTCGAGGAAGAATCGTATCCAATCGAACGGTTCGAACCCGGCGATCACTCGGCGGCGCGGGCCGTCAGCGACTCGGCGGTTTCGAGCGCCCGCTCGCGAACCGTCGCTTCGTCCAGCGTCAGCACCTCGCGGTCGCGCATGAGCACCCGGCCGTCACAG
>NZ_JAQIVI010000799.1 GCF_028618695.1 Natrinema soli
CAGACGACGCGACACGACGGCTCGCGGACGGCAGCTGGACCGACGACGACGCCGCTGCGAGCGTCCTCGCTGAGACGGTGGACCCACCCCAGTCGTTCGGAGAGCGGGTTCGCCGATCGCTCGGGCTGACGCGGGAACTGACGACGAGAGACCTCCGACGGACGATGCGCGCGATCGCGTCCGTCGCCGACGTCGCCCTCGAGAACGACCGACCCACACCCCCTCGTCCGCGGATCGAACGATCGGTCGAGGAGGGACAGCCCGACGAGTCACCGGACGGCGGCGACGTGACACAGACCAGCGACGGTAGTGAACCACAGTCCGACGACGGTGACGAAGAGTCACAAACCGAACCCCAGCCGGACGACGGTGACGAGACGCAGGACGGCAGCAACGACGAGGAACTGACGTCCGGAGTCCCCTCAGACGACGGGGGAGCGGCGGCCGAGTTCCCCGAGTCTGCAGCCGCCGATCGGACCGAGTCCGCGCCGAACGAACGCGAAGGGTCGACTGCAGCGAAACGGGAACAGACGGACGAGAGAGAGGCGATACCGCCCACTCGCCGATCGACCGGCCACTGGAACGGGATCACCGTCGTCGCTCTCCTCGGACTCGTCCTCGGCGTCCTCTACCAGCAGCCCTCGATCGTCGTCGCCGCCGCTGTCGGCATCGGGTTCGCGGCCTACGCGCACCTCGAGACCGATCTCGAGCCCGAACTGACACTCGAGCGCGTCATCAGTGACTCGCAACCGGAGCCGGGTGAGGACGTGGGAGTCACCCTCACCGTTCGTAACGACGGCGACCGCCGGCTGACTGACCTCCGACTCGTCGACGGCGTTCCAGCGAGCGTGGCCGTAACCGACGGCTCGCCGCGGCTGGGGACCACCCTCGCCGCGGGCGAGACGGCCGCGATGCAGTACACGATCACGGCTCGCCGCGGGACGCTCACGTTCGAGCAGGTCACGGTCGTCAGCCGCTCCGTCTCCGGCGGGACCGAACTGACCGAACGAATCTCCCCGCAGTCGGCGACGACGATCACGTGCGAGCCGACGATCACGCCGCTGTCGTCGACAACCAACCTCCCGCTCCGGGAACTGGGCGCTCGCCGCGCCGGCCAGCTCGCGACGAACGATCCGGGCCCCGGCCTCGAGTTTCACAGCGTGCGGGAGTACCAGCCCGGCGACCCCGTCGGGCGGATCGACTGGAATCGCTACGCCCGCACGAACGACCTCTCGACCGTCTCCTTCGACGACGAGCGCGCGGCCGTCGTC
>NZ_JAQIVI010000008.1 GCF_028618695.1 Natrinema soli
TCTACTGTCCGGGTCATGAAGTACTTCCCGAGCAGGTAAATGAGCGCGAATGCGACGACGAACAAGACGACAGTCGTGACCGCGCTGACAAGTGGCGGGACGTACTGCTGCGGATCGATGGGGATTGCCTGTTGAAGTGGTTGCATAGCGGACTCTCCAAAGTCAATGCAGGCCCCTATTAAACAACTTGCTCTTCGACTGTCCTGTTGTTCGCCAGTTCTCTCAGAGAACCGCGCTGTGAGACGCTCTACCTGTGACGCAGTAGCGATTCACCACGGTAGCTGCAGCAGGACGCAGCGTCCCAGTCGCCGGGAGAGCGCCGCTTCATGCGTCGGTGGCTGCACGGCGATGCTCGGAGCAGCGGGCAGCGCGGGCACGCGAATCCCAACCCTTAATCAGGGCCACCAGAGACAGTCAGGCAGCGGGATGGGATAGCCAGGAGATTCCGGCGGGCTCATAACCCGCAGATCGGTAGTTCAAATCTACCTCCCGCTATCTGTTACGTGGAGGCAGGCGAGACAGCCTTGCCCTCAAGGCGGGGCTGAATCGCCGTCTTTGTTCACGTTCGGTGCGCATTGACATCCTCCCCTCCCTGAAGGGCGCGGCTTTGCGCCTGATTCAACGGAAAGACGGCGGACTGATCGGCATCAGCAACAACTTCACGTTTCGAGACACCATCTCCGCGCGTTCAGAGAACTCGCTCCGAGAAACGGAACCCAATTTCCCATCGTACGAGGCAAATGAGTTCCGAGCAATCCGTGAGAAACGAGCTGCCAAAGCGTTCAAAGATGACTTATGAAGTTAACATGCAGCCACGGTACGAACCGCGAGAAGAATGTTCGACGGAGCGCTACTGATTGACGGCGCTCAGGAAGAACGACGAGAACACCGTCTGGAGCCCGATGACGACCGCCGTAAAGGCCACCATCGCGCCCATCGTGAACTCGAGTGAGGCGAAGCCGTTCGTCGCCCACTGGAGGAGCAGGCCCGCCGCGTAGAGTCCGCCGACGGCGAACACGAGTAGGCCGGCCGTCGCACCGTGTTCGAGCGACAGTGACTCCGTCACGCGCTGCGTGATCGGATCCTCGGGTTTCCGGATGGGATCGGTCGTCACGGCGGCGAACACTCCAAGCGTGGAGATCTGATAGCCGACGATGGTCAACAGGCTCCCGGCGATCATCGAGTGGAGTCCGAGGGTAACGCCGTTGACTGCAGTGCTGGTGAACGTGACGCCCATCACGCCGATTCCGAGCAAACACATCAGGAGTCCAGGCGCCGAGAACAGATAGCCCGGCGCGTTCACGAGCATGAAGTGGACGTGCCGCCAGCCGTCGCGGAAACTCTCGAGGGTCTCCTCGCCTTCGCGTTCGTGGTAGACGATCGGTGTCTCGACGATCTCGAGATCCGTCGCGCCGGCTTTCATGATCATCTCGCTGGCGAACTCCATCCCGGTCGTCTCGAGGTCCATCGTCTCGTAGGCCTCCTGAGTGAAGATCCGGAACCCACTGTGTGAATCGCTCACCCCAGCGCCGTAGAACGCGTTCAGGAACGACGTCAACAGCGGATTCCCGATATGCTGGTGGAGCGGCGGCATCGACCCGGGCCTGATCTCGCCCTCGAGGCGACTCCCCATCACCATATCCGCGTCTTCTTCCTGGAGATGGGCCAGCAGGCGCGGGATCTGCTCGAAGTCGTAGGTCGTGTCTGCGTCGCCCATCACGATGTAGTCCCCTCGCGCGCGATCGAACGCGTACCGGTAGGCGTAGCCGTAGCCCTTCCCGTCGGGTTCGACAACGATCGCGCCCATCTCGCGGCCGATCTCGGGCGTTCGGTCGGTCGAACTATCGCTGAGAATGATCTCGGCGGTGATGCCGAGTTCGACGATCGCGGTTTTCGCTCGCTCGATACATTCACCGACGCCGTCCTCTTCGTTGAGTGTCGGCATGACGACGCTGATCGCCGGCGTCACGTCGCTGTCGGCCCCGACGAGCAACTCGTCCGCGTCGTGGATCGTGAGCCCTCGGTCCGTCGCTGCGTCGCCCACGTCCAGCGGAGTTGATTGGTCTTGTGTACTCATTATCACTTGAATCGCTACTGTGTCTATCTCTGTGTCTTTCGAATGGTAATAAGCATTCCTGAACATGATAATTCACCCGGTACTGTCTAGATAAGGGAAACCGCAAGACAGGACGACAATGAAGTGACGGTATCGGTTGTGAAATTACCATCTATGATTTAACATAAAGAGACCCTGTTCCACGAGCAGCGAAAATTCGGCTGCTTCAGCAAACGTCCCATAAACAGTAATGGTCCCAGATCCCATCGGTGTTGCTTCGACAGACGCTGAAACGGCGTTTGACGTTAGAATCGCTTAACTAGACAGTGCCATTCACCCTTTCATGTAATATGGATAAGTATGCAAATTTCACGCAGTTGCATCCGAGCAAACCATCTCCGTCGGAGCAGACGGCGTTCTCAGTTGGTCTCGAGCCGATCGACCAACTGACCAGCGATCCGACGGACTGCGTCGTCGCTGCTCAGGGTCGGTTCCCACCCGAGCGCAGCGAGTTTCTCGATCGAGAGGCGCATCTTCGGGACGTCGCCGGTCCAGCCGCGGTCGCCGCCGGTGTACTCGTAGGCAGGGTCGAGTCCCATCTCGTCCGCGACGATGTCAGCGATCCGATCGACAGAGGTCGTGGTTCGGGTTCCCAGATTGTAGGTGTGCATCGTCGCCGCCCCGGAGGCGTGCTCGACGACGTGGCGAATGGCATCGGCGCACTCCTCGACGGCCATGAAGGATTTCTCCTGGCGGCCGTTGCCGAGGATCGTCAGCACGTCCGGGTTGTCGTCGAGTTTCTCGACGAAGTCCGGCACGACACCGGCGCCGAATCGTGGTCCGAGGACGTTTGCGAACCGGAAATTCCAGACGGTAACGTCGTGTGAGTGCGCGTAGACGGAGAGGAGCGACTCCTCGGACAGCTTGGCAGCCCCGTAGTTGCTGATCGGTTCGAGCGGGGCGTAATCTTCCGGCGTTGGGCGCGGCGCTTCCCCGTACACGGTCGACGACGACGTGAACGCGATGTTGTCAACGCCGACCTCGTCCATTCGCTCGAGCACCGAATGCGTCATGCCGACGTTCGTCTCGAACTGTTTTCGCGGGTCGTCACTGTTGACGTACTTGTCGGCGGCCGCGCAGTGGAACACGGCATCGATATCAGCGGTGATGACCTCGTCGACCGTCGCCTGCAACGTGAGATCGCCCTGGAGAAGCGTTGCGTCGTCGGGGATCGAATCCTGAAGTCCGTTCGAGAGATCATCGACGACGACGACGTCGTTGTCGGGAACGAGTTGCCGGGTGAGCTCGGACCCGACAAGTCCTGCACCCCCAGTCACCAATAGTTGGCAGTCGGTTAATTCCATCAGCCGAATGTTTTTCGGGCGCAATATGTGTGTTGTGATTCGGAGTCCAGTGCGCGCTCGTGCACTCGGTGGCGGCGAGCAGACTGGTGGACAGAGCTGTAGTTGCCGCAAAACCATCAAGGAAATTGCAGAGATAGGGCGAATATCTTCTGTGGGATCAATCCACACCAAGGGGGCAAACAGCACTCGCTCACAGAGACGAGTACGGGAGGGGAGGTGATTTCGAACGGTTGATCGAAGACGAGGTGACGACGACTAGTTGAACTGCGACCGCTCCTCGAGACACATAGTAGCTTTGAGCGACTCGCTTGCGCTCTCACCTGCTGTTCGTATTCTGCGCCGTAGACGATTTGCGAGAGTGCCTCGTAGCCACAGCCAGGACAGTTGAACCATCGCTGGACCTTCGCATTATCCATAGATTTCTGGCCGACGATGACATCGTCGTTCGGACATTCCGGACAAAAGAGTTCGGGAGCCGGTTGGTCCCGAAGCATATCCCGAAAGCTGGTCGCTTCTTTTGTCTCGAAGCCTCGCGACCAGATTGGATAGCCGTCGACAAGGATCGCTGCCCGCCACTTGTATGCGTAGGAGTCCGGGGCGCGATGCAGAACAGCTCGTGCTCCAGTCGGTGTTTCGATATGCCAGCGTAGGTATTCGACTCTCGTGTCCAGTTAGTGACTCGAGGCATGATTACTCGGAAATGAGCGTTTGCTGGCACGATCCAGCACGTCTCGCGCACGTCAGTGTCCTCGAGGAGGCGATCGAGGTATCCGCGATGGCGGATGCCAGTCGGTGCTGCTCATATAATACCGGTTGAGAACCATCTATGAAAACCTATACCGGATCTTACCATTGTGTGACACACTCCAACAACGATGAACTCAGTGACTGCCGATCGCAACTCGAGGACGTCCCCGATCGCCCACGCCATCTCGGAACTCGAAACGGCGTGCGAGCAGGGGGATGTCAACAGTATTAAGACCACACTCAACCGACGTCGAAAGGCTGCAGGACTATATGATGAGTAACGATGACCATGACCTCGTCAAGGCTCGCCAGCAAGCAGTTCTCGAAAACCCAGACGGCTGTTCGGTCACCCAGCTCACAGCGGCGCTGGCCACGCTCGATGACGACGAACAGGAAGCGTGGCTCGAGGACCACCCCGAAATCCATGAGCGCCTGAAGAGTCCTTTTGGGAAGGTGGTTGAAGGGCTCGCCGAAGTTCTTAGTGAGGACCCTCTCCAGACACAGTACCTCGAGTTCACGATTGACGAGAGAATTTACCAGAATGCGGTGATCCACACGCGCGACGGCGAGACCCACCCCTTAGACCACGTGTATCTCTGGATGGCGTTCCCGGATGGAACCTACACCGCCAATATCAAACAGAACAACGTCCCGCCGGAGGTCGACCTCCAGGAGTGTCAGGTCGGGATCTGCTCCGACGAGGGTATCCCGCTGCTCCGGGCACCTGTTGTCAGCGAACCAACTGAACCGGCCCATGACGTGCTGTGTGTGAAACTCGATCCGAGTGATCGCGATGTCTGATGAGAGTGGTGCTCAGACAGACGAGACAGACCGGAACGATGCCGAATGGGTCCGTGACGCAGTGATTGAAGATGTCCTGGCAGGTCGTGCAAGGGTCTCAAGGTCGGGTGCCTGGGCTGCTGAACGCGTTGAAGAACCCGCAGAAGGGGTTCGTGTGTATCGGCTCGACGAAGTGATTGAGCCTGGCGACGACCGATATTCGGACGCAGATACGTAGCTTGCTCCCCTTCTCCGGCTGAACGCGGAGGACTCCCACCACGAGATTTCAGCTTGCGGTAGCGTCAGTCACACGTTTGCCGCATTGTATGGCATACTCCTAAGAAAATATATAGAGTTATCAGAGTTGGGTCACACCGTCACTGCATGGACGAGACGCGGATCCTCGTGACTGGCGGCGCAGGCTTTATCGGCTCGAATCTCGCAAATCACCTCGCGGCGGCCAACGATGTGATCGTGATCGACGACGAGTACCTCGGCACGCCCGCGAATCTCGACGAGGGTATCGAATTCCACAGCCGTAGCGTCCTCGAGGACGACCTCCCGACGGACGTCGACGTCGTCTTCCACCTCGCGGCACTCTCCTCCTATGCGATGCACGAGGACGATCCGACCACGGGAGCCCGCGTCAACGTCGAGGGGTTCGTCAACGTGGTCGAGCAGGCCCGCCAGGACGGCTGTGAGACGGTCGTCTATGCGTCGACGTCCTCGATTTACGGCAGTCGCACCGAGCCCTCGCCGGTCGACATGCCGGTCGCCGTCAACACCGGCTACGAAGCCTCGAAACTCGCCCGCGAGCGCTACGGCGAGTACTTCGCCAATCACTACGAGATGAGCGTCGCCGGGATGCGCTTTTTCTCGGTCTATCAGGGCTACGGCGGCGCCGAGGAACACAAGGGCGAGTACGCCAACGTGATCGCCCAGTTCGCCGACGATATCGCCACTGGCGACCAACCAGTACTGTACGGTGACGGCACACAGACGCGGGATTTCACCCACGTCTCGGATATCGTCCGCGGGCTCGAGCTCGCCGCCGACCACGAGCTCACCGGCATCTACAACCTCGGGACGGGCGACGCCTACAGTTTCAATACGGTCGTCGACATGCTCACCGACGAACTCGGGACCGATATCGAACCGGAGTACGTCGCAAACCCGATTCCTGACTCGGTGTACGTCCACGACACCTGCGCCGATGCGTCGACGATGCGCGAGGCGACCGGGTGGGAACCCGCGATCGACTTCGAGGAGGGACTCCGGCGGGTCTGTGCGCAGTACACCGACGCCGACGCAGCGGCCTCGAGCCACCAGTAGACTGGGCAGGCTTTTCGTCGGACGCTTCTCCCTCGGAGCTAATTGGCTGCGCCGTTGAGCAGCTCGCCCAATGACATCCTCCCCGGCGTGAACGCCGGGGTTTCCTCGCGCTGGGAGTCTCGGCTATGCCGAGTTGGTTCGAGAGAGCAAGCTCTCTCGTCATCACGAGACGACTTCGTCGTCTCGAACGACCACGGAGGCAACTTGCGGGTTCGTGTGCTCCTCGTTGGGACGGGGAGAGCGTGATGACTCCAGCCAGTCGTGACTGTCCCACTTGAGGCACACGGGCCGTGCCATCGGCCGTGCTACCGTTTCGTGCCGTTGACGAGACACAAAGTGTCTCGTTCGCCAATCAGAACTCGGAGAGTTCTGATGACGTCTCAGGAACGTCTCGCTTGCAACGAGATCCGCGTGGCCTTCGAAGCCGCAAGAACACGTCAGCGTGTCCTGGTGCCGAGTCGTGTCCTCGGTCGAACCGCAGTTCGGACACGTCTGGGAGGTCCACGCTTCCGTGCGGACTTCGACGGAGATGCCATACTCTTCGGCGGTATCGGCGAGTCGTCCGACGAACCGCCGGAACGCCCAGAAGTTGTGCAACTTGGCGTTCGTCCGAACCGACCAGTGCGTCTCGAGTACGTCGGTGAGATCGCCGACATATACTGTCGAAACGCCCTCGTCGTACAGCCGTTCGATCAAGTCGCGAGCGATTGCGTCCATTGCGTGGTTGCGCCGTCGCGTCCGGCGTCGATACAGTGAGTCGATTTGCTTCGAACTGTACCGGCCTTCGCGGAGCTTCGATTGCAGTTCTGCGATCCGTTGCGTAGTCTCGCGGAACCGCTTGAACAGGTCGCGGCCTTCGTACAGGTACTGCTCGCCAGTCGAAACCGTACAAGCGACGTTATTATTTGCGCCGATGTCCAGAGCGGCGGTTTCGTCCGCCAGTGGGTGTGCCAGTCGAGAATTGTCGATAGTGACTGGCTGAAAGGCCCTGAACATCTCGTTCACGTCGTCGTAATACAGTTCCAACCGGCCCTGTTTGTCGTACTCTTTCCAATTGGGTTCGCCGCGAACCTCGAGCCGGAGGCGTTCTTGGTATCCAAGACCGTACTCTTCTTTCAGGTCTTGGCCGACAAGTATCTCGAGCCGGGAGTAGTCGCCCCACTCGACCGAGTACGACGTGTTGCGGATGTACGTCCGCAGTTCGCGGCCCTCGTCTTGGTTGCCCCAGAAGCCGGGCTTGCCGTTGGCTTCGCCCTTCTCTCGGAGTGCGAAGAACGAGCGCCACGCTTCGCGGTTCTTGCGTTCGATCTGCTGAACGGTTGACGCGCCGAGCGTACCGCCGTACCGACCGCGGTACTCGTCGATTTCCCAAACGTCGCCGTCCGGGTCGTCGAAGTTGGTTCGGCGCTGATAATTGATCTCGTTCCAGAGAGCGGCTGAAGCGTCCAACAGTCGACGAAGCAACTCCTCGTCCTCGTCGGACTGAGGAACGACTTCGAACTCGTTGGTGCGCTTCATCGCTACTTCTGTGTACGAGCATAACTAACATAAACCTACGGGTTATCGTAGGTGCTGTGTCGAACCACGTTAACATCGAAGTCCCCGACGACGAACAGTACGAGCGCATCAAACGTGTGAAAAACGAACACGGCCTGACGTGGCGAGGGATGTTGATCCACGCCGCCGACGACTTGGAGACTCCGGCCGAGGAGTAATCGGTGGTTCGCGTCGTCGAATGACGCGATTCACGCCCGTCCTCAGAACGTTTCGCGTTCTGATGTGCGAACGAGACGCTTCGCGTCTCGTCAACGCCATAAACGGCGGGACTCTCTCGCTGTTTTAGGTAGTCCGGCCCGAGTCGTAGGGTGCTTAGTCACTTCTCACCCACAGCCACTGCACCCAGTTGTCCTCTCTTAACCACCCTGGACAGGCGACAGGAGACCACGGCTGTCCGTCAACTGGTGCGCCAGCCCGAGCAGTGCTCCGGCAAGCGAACAGCCGTGAGGAGGGTTCTCGCCGATGATCGCCCGCTCGTGGGCTGTCGCCTCGCGTATCGTGCCTGGAATGTTCCCATTTCATCACGATTAACACCAAGGAGTGACACACCGGCCATCACGTGGACGGGTCCGCCAACGGTCGTGTGCTCGAGCGTGGCACCGTCGGCCACCGCAAGTCGCCGGCCAGATGTCCACGGTCACCAGGTGATGTCGAACGCCCAGTCGTGGAGCGAGACGCTGCCACCCCATGACGCGGCGAGACAGTCGACACAGCTGAACCGAAGAACACCCCTGTGACGTCGGGGAGACACGCACAACGAGACAGTGTCCTTTTGTTAGATGTGAACAAAATCAGTGTATGGACACTGATGCAATTACGTTCGGCACGGATGGCTGGCGGGCACCACTCGAGGAGTTCACGGTCCCGCGCGTGCGGGCCGTTGGCCAGGCAGTCGCAACCTATCTCACGGACACCGGCGATGAGCGACCAGTCGCAGTTGGTTACGATGCCCGGGAGCGCTCGGCGGAGTTTGCCGAGGAGCTCGCGGACGTCCTGTGTGCGAACGGGTTTGACGTTGTCCTCCCGGAACGCGATCGACCAACGCCGGTGTTCGCCTACGGCATCGTCGACCGCACCCTCGCGGGCGCGCTCGTCATCACGGCCTCCCACAATCCGCCGGAATACAACGGCGTAAAGTTCATCCCAAGCGATGGGGCCCCCGCCCTTCCTTCGGTAACGGATGCGATCGCCGATCGACTCGCCGAGCCACACGCCGCCTCGAGTGGTGAGCGCGGGACGCTTCGCACGGCTGATTTCGTTTCGCCCCACGCCGAGCACGTGCTTGAGCTGGTCGATAGCGACCGTGTGGAGACCGATCTGACCGTGGCCTACGATGCCATGCACGGTAGTGGGCGGGCCACGACGGACGCCCTGCTCGAACGGGCCGGGGTGGCGGTCGACCGGCTGCGGTGTGAGTCTGATCCGACCTTTGGTGGAACCGCGCCAGAGCCCGCGCCCGAAAACCTCGAGCCGCTGATCGACCACGTCCAGTCACACGAGGCCGACCTGGGCATTGCGAACGATGGGGACGCGGATCGTCTTGCAATCGTCACTCCGAAACGGGGCTATCTCGATGAAAACCTCTTTTTCGCTGCGCTCTATGACTACCTGCTCGAACAGGCGTCGGGACCAGTGATCCGCACGGTCTCGACAACACAGCTGCTCGACCGGATTGCGGACGCCCATGGCGAGACTGCCTACGAAGTCCCGGTCGGCTTCAAATGGGTTGCCCAGGGGATGGCTGACCACGAGGCGCTGGTTGGCGGTGAAGAATCGGGCGGCTTCACGATTGACGGGCACGTACGCGAGAAAGACGGCGTGCTGATGGCCCTGATTGCAACGGCGATGCATGCCGAGGAACCACTCGACGATCGCGTTGATCGCCTGCTTGCCACCCATGGATCGATTCGGCAAGACAAACGCAGCGTTGCGTGCCCTGACGAGCAGAAAGCGGCCGTCCTCTCCGCACTCGAGGCCGAGATCCCCGACGCGATCGCCGGCGGCACTATTGCGGATGTGAATACCGCGGATGGATTCAAACTCACGCGCGACGACGGCTCGTGGCTGCTGCTCCGGCCGAGCGGCACCGAACCGGTCTTGCGGGTGTACGCTGAAGCGGCGGACACAACGCTGGTACAGACGCTGCTTGATGCCGGCGAAGAATTAGTGCGGGACGTCCGCAACTAGGAGAACGACAAGACGATTAGCGACCCATCGTACGTTCATCCGATGGCAAGACGGATCCGGTCGTGACCTCGAGGTCGGGCCCGATCAGTGCGCCGTCGAGCGAGCAGTCGTCGAGTTGCGTTTCCGCGCCGACGATCGACCGCTCGAGGGCCGTTCCCTCAAGTGTCACGCCGGGGAAGACGACCGCATCCTCAACCGACGCATCAATGAGCGTTGCGCCGTCCATCACGTGGACGTTCGGACCGACCGTCGCGTTCTCGAGCGTCGCACTGTCGGCCACGCGTGATTCCCCATCGAGATGCCAGGCAACAGCATCGAGATAGCTGGCCGGCGTGCCAATATCGAACCACGCACCCTCGAACGTATACGCGTAGGTCGCTTCCTGCGCTTGGAGCCACTGGATGAACCAGCCGGGTTCGTCGGGGTTGTTCTCCCCGGCGAGATAGGTCGCCAGCAGCGACAGCGAGTCCTGCGGGAAGGCATAGCAGGCGATCGAGACGAGCGTGCTCTTTGGATCGGCGGGTTTCTCCTGAAAGTCGACGACGCGATCCCCCTCGAGTTCGACGAGCCCGTAGGATTTCGCCTTTTCGCGTGAGCCAACGTCGTAGGCGGCGAGCGTCGGTGCGTCGCGCTCCGCAAAGATATCGACGAACGCCGAGATATCGAAACTAATCAGGTTATCGCCGGCGATGACCAACAGATCGTCATCGATCGCTTCCCGGTCGACGAGCTGTGCCAGTGCCCCGACGACGCCGAACTTCTCGTCTTCGTCAACCGTCTCCTCGATCGAGAGCCGTGGCTTGTCGAACTCGCTGGGGGCAAGATACGCCTCGAAGTCGGGGGCGAAGCACTCGTTCGTGCTGATGTAGACGTCGTCGATCCGCGCGTCCGTCTCGAGTTCGGCGAGGATCCGGTCGATCACGGTTTCCTCACCGATCGGGAGAAACATCTTCGGCCGCTCTTTTGTGAGCGGCCACATCCGCGTCGCGTACCCACCCGCGAGGACGACCGCGTTCATGCCGCCCAACCCTGGCAGACACACTCGAGCGAAACCGAGCTGGGGACGGCTGTGGCAGCCGTAGTCCAATAACCGATGCTTCCTGGAGCGCTCCACTGGGAGCACCCGTTCGCGAAAATCCTGTCCATTGCTACTAGCTATCTAGAGATTGCGCAATAAAAGAGATACCGATACTGCGCATTGATCCGTGCTAGCCGACCGAGTGGCGGGATTGACGCACGAAACGACTGCGAGCGATCGCCGACCGACAGCGCGAGTGGCGGGACTGAGACGAGCACCGAACGGCCTCGGGCCAGTTTACCCGCAAGTGAACGATAGTTCAAGGCCGTCGATCATCAACCGGCGCAGTTCATCGACTCGCATCCGCTTAGCTGTCGTGGACCAAAGACGCAACTCGCTCCACGATGCCGTCTTCGCCGTTGAGTGGAAGCAGGGGAGGGATGCCCCCTCGGACTCGATACGTCTGCGTCCGGAGTTGAGTGTCCGCTCCATGGCCGAAAGACCATGAATCTCCGAAGGGAATACTCCGGTTGCGCGTTTCCTCGCGGCTCACGGACGTTTCGCGTGGGCCGTCACAGGTCACCGTCCGGTGACGACTCCGGACATGCGTTCCAGCGCCATTAGAACTCGCCGCTTTCTGACTGGCTCGAAGATCGCGACGCGATCTTCGAACGCGTACAGCCGGGTTAAAGCGGCCTTCCTCCCGGATCATGCCGGGCATCTGTGGTGAGAAGATCCATCACTAGTAGCCTCTCTTACTACCACAACAAAACTCACTACCCGCTGCTCGACGAAAACGTCACTCACGGCCACGACGGAGGTCACCGCCTCAGCACGTGGCTCCCGCAAAAATGTGATTGCCAGCCGCTGCCTAGCCCTCCTCCGCGATATAATCCCGGATGCGCCGCCCCTGCGGATAGGTGAACGTGACCGTCCCGTGGAGGATCGACGGCGTCGAGAGCGGTTCCGTCGGGGCGAACTGTTGGGCCCGCGAGCCCTCGGGGAAGTCGAAGTCGATTCGGTTGACCTCGGCCTCATAGAGTTCGCTGACGAACGGGATCGGGAATTCGACGAGTTCGCTGATCTGTGCATGCCCGCCGGTTGGCTCCGGAAGCTGCCGGTGGGCGTAGTAGTGGAGGTGGCCGGTGAGCGTGTCGATGTGGTCGTCACCGACGCTCGCCTCAGTCAGAATTACCGGCTCACCGTTGACCGAGAGCGTCGAGACCAACTCGCCGTCGTCTTCCGCCCACTCACACGATCCGGCTTGACTCGGGATCCCGCCGCCCTCGCGAGCGAACGCCTGCATCTGCGGCGAATCGTTCCAGTAACCGACCCAGAACCGGCCGGGAACGGACAGCTCGCCCTGTGCCTCACTGATGGCGGTGCTGTCGTGGTCGGCGACCTCCACGGTTAGGTAGGTGAGCGTGTACGGCTCGAGGTGGCTCGTCTGCGTTGCCGACGGTACCTGATACATGTTCATCTGGACGAGGTTGTTCGGGTGCGGTTCGAGGCCCAGTGGTAACGCCGCCTCGAGCACCTCAGGATCGGCCTCGTAGCCGACGATAAGCATGCGTGCGTTCTTGATCAGCTGTGGCGCCGGGACCTGCGTCCCGTCCGGCATGCCGGTGTACGTCTCGGGAGAAAACTGGTTAGTGGTCATGGGTCTGACTATTTGTTCACGTCGACGCCGACGTCCTCGGGCGCGAACACGTCGGGAACGGGCTCGTCTCGGACGCCACGGATATCGTCGAGCACGGGCTTTATGTAGGCCCGGAAGAGCTCCGGCCGCTCGCTCATCGGGAAGTGACCGGTCGCTTTCATCTCGTGGGCAGTCGCGCCGTCGCCGATAGCCGCGGCGGCCTCGCGCGCATCGTCGGGGTTGGTCAGGTAATCGTACTCCCCGTTCATGAGATACATCCGCACCTGCGTGGCGACGATCTCGTCGGCGGACTCGCGATAGTCGTGTTCGACAGAGTAGTAGTGGAGGTCGCCCTTGAGGACGCCGTTGGCCCCCTGTTCGTATAGATAGAGCGTTTCGCGGCGCGCCCACTCCGGCCCGTGGGGAGCCATCAGACCCCATGTGGCAGAGGAGTTCACGTCGTTCGTGTTGACGTGCGGGTGGTCGAGCCACTGGATGTAGAACCCCGGCGTGAACAGGCCTGCCTCGAGGCCGATGAGCGCTTGGAACCGGCCGGGGTACCAGTCCGCCAGTTCGAGCGTGATCGTGCCGCCCATGCTCGAGCCGATGAACACCGGATCTTCGAGTTCAAGCGCATCGGCGATGGAGACGATCGTGTCCGTAAACCGTTCGGCGGTGAGATCGTACTGATCGGCCCACCACGACTCGCTCGATGGGGGAATTGACTTCCCGTGTCGCGGCAGGTCGTATGCGATCACACGGAAGTGTTCGGTAATCTCCGGGTCATTCAGAACGTGGCGCCACTGCTGGTTGTTACAGCCCGCCGTATGTTGGCAGAGCAGCGGAATGCCGTCGTCAGGTCCCGCTGCCTCGTAGTAGATGCGATGATCGACGCCGTCGAGATCGACAGTGACGTACTGTCCGGTAATCGGTTCGTCTGCCGGTTCCGATGGCCGGATGGTACCCTCGGTACGCGGTTCGCCACCGGTGTGGGCCGTCCGCATCAGATCGAGTGCCCGCTGGAACGAGCGGAAGTTCTGGAAGATTTTCTTGTGGTTTCCGATGAGATCGAAATACCCTTCTTCCCCCTTCACCGCGGTGCGGTAGAAGGACGCGAACACCTCGTTGTGGTGAGGCGCAGGCACCTCGCTCACGAATTCATCCCACGCGTCGCGCGGTCCGACGACGCCGAACGACCAGGCATCGTCTAGGCCCGGGGTTCGGACGTCCTGTACCGCACCGTCCAGCATCTCGATGAGGAAGTGCTCCTCCCCAATACCGACGACGAAATTCTCATCGAACGCGTCCCGGCCGTGTAGCTCCATTTCCGGGTCAGCGTTGACGATCGTTTGATACTCGGTCCACCATTCCTCGCTGGCAAGTGTCTCCTCTGTCATGAATTCGTCACCCAGCTTCCTCCAGCCGTGTAGCGCACACGCTACCGAGAGGGTGGCGTTAGCCCACCACGTACGGGAGGATAAACCCGCCGGTGAGCAGCAATGGCAAAGAGACGGCCCTCAGATATCCGCAGACAGAACGCGGAATCTTCCGAACTCGTTCCCACTCGGTGGCGGACAGCGGTTCGCCCTCATCCGACGTCGTCAGGAATGCGATCGTGGTCGGCGTGTCCGCCAGCGCAGTGATGACACGGAACAAGCAAAAGCCCCCTTAGAGTGAAAGGATGCCAAGGGCTCTGCGCTGTGGACAAAGAGGAAACGAATCAGTACTATTCCGGGTAGCGAAAGGAGTGGTCTGTTCACGGCCGAACGTAACCTCATGAAAGAACCAGCGGACGAGCTGAAGGCGGGCACTGAAGATCGTGATCCCCGTCGGACGTCGACGCGTTGACGTCGCCGGATGACCTCGGTCGTGGTGAGCGGACGCGCGATGATTTCTTCGATGCCGTCATCGGGCCCGAGGCGGCCGCCGGGAGCGACGCCCGGCATCGCGGCGCTGGCCCTGGAGCCGACCATACTGCGATCGGCATGGCCCCACAGTGCCGCCACGAGGGGACCGCCGTCGACGAGTCCCGGCATCCTGCCAAGCTCGCCCCCGGGACGCGCCGAGTGGACGACGGACAGAGTCCACACGGTAGTCCACCGCTCTGCAAGGGTCACTCGACACCAGTCGTTGAAACGGCCTCCCATATGGCTGCGATGCGCACGGATGCGACCACCGCGTTCCGCGCCGAGAACATTCGCCTGGACACCGATCGCGGGAACAGCTGCACGGCATTCGAAATCGATGCCGTGGTGATGGCCGTGATCAGACTCGCCGAGTGGATCTCGGAGCAGGTCCGCCACAGTGGCGTCAGCTGGGGCGGGGTCTGTTGCCCGCAAAATGGCGATGCGAACACGGCTGTGCCCCATCACGTCCCAGTTGCTCCTATCACCACCGTCATGACCGAGGCCGCCGAAGTGGCCGAGAGACATGGTATCAACACACAATCGACAGTGGCACCTCGCGAGCAGACCGACCGGCGAACCGACGGCCGATGATTTCGAACTGACCGAGGAGACGATCCCCGAACCGGGACCGACGGAGGTCCTCGTCCGGACCGCGTACCTCTCCGTCGATCCGTACATGCGTGGGCGGATGCGCGACAGCGAGTCCTACGCCGACCCGTGGCCCGTCGGCGAACCGATGCGGGCACGGGCCGTCGGCACGGTCGTCGAGTCGAACCACGCCGCGTTCGAGGCCGGCGACACCGTCTCGGGCAACCTGTACTGGGCCGA
>NZ_JAQIVI010000080.1 GCF_028618695.1 Natrinema soli
GGCGTCGTCCTGGCAGCGTTCGCGACCCTCGCCGGTGCGCTCGCACTCGCGGTGGGCTTCGCTGCTCAAGACCTGATCGCCAATTTCGTCGCCGGCGTGTTCATCATCCAGGACAAGCCATTCACGACGGGAGACTGGATCGAATGGAACGGCAACTCCGGCGTTGTCCGAGAAGTCCAGCTTCGAGTCACGAAACTCGACACGTTCGATAACCAGCTCGTCACCGTGCCGAACAGCGACCTCGCGAATGCAGCCCTGATAAACAACGAAGCGAACGACGAGCGCCGGGTATCGGTCGGGTTCGGCATCGGCTACGAGGACGACATCAAGCAGGCACGCGCTGCGATCATCGACGAGGGGTCGCGCATCGAGGGCGTGCTCGACGCCCCCGAACCGACCGCCCCAGTCACGGAACTGGGCGACTCGGCTGTGGTGCTCTCGGGACGGATCTGGATACACCCCGAGGAAAGCAGCTACGGGGCGGTCCGCGCACGATTCGTCGAGGCCGTCAAGGAGCGCTTCGACGCCGAGGGGCTCGATATGCCGTACCCCAACACCGAACTCTCCGGGGACATTGAGGTCACGACCGCCAGTACAATCAAGACGACCGCTGACGACTGACACTGCGCCCCGCGGACGACTCGGCAGGGCGTTGTTTCCGCACTCCCCCTCCGTGTCTTTCCGATGGTGCGCTTCGGTGGAGCATCCCGATTGCGTGCCCTATTGAATATTTTTCCTTTTCCAGAGGCGGACATACCGATACGGGCGGTTCGTTTCGCAGTCATTGGGAACGTCCGTTTCTGACGTGGTGGCAAGACTGAAGCGTGATTGCTGCGAGCGTGCTCGTTCACTTCTAGTGAGGGTATCATAGAATGACCGCACGAAGCTCTTTTCACACAATCTGGAGTGAACTATCCGTTCCCTACACTTGCGAACTGAACGTCAGAGGGCGGTGGAAAAGCCTATCAGTCACTACCACCGAGTTCGTGACAAATTCATGACCTCAGCTGTCTCAGACGCCACGCAATATAGTTAGGACTTGGTTTCGTGGCGCTCCTTGCAGTTACACCGGGAATGCGCATCGGCGAACTCGACAGCGTACGAGTGAACTTCCTCAGCTAGCTCGTGCATCCCAACTGCCAGATCTCGACCGGGTCGATCAATATCGTAATAGATCCGGGCACGATGTTCCGATCGGAACGCATCAATCCGGGCAGGCACACCCGTATCAGAGAATACCCCGCGACTCTCGATGTCCTCAAACACTTGCTCATGCTTTCGGAAATCAGACGATTCAGCAGCAGTCTGATCCACCAAGTAGAACTGGAACGACCGTTCGATTGCGTTGAACGACAACTCGACAATACTGACGTAGTTATTTGTCCCGCTGCGTAATTGACGGCACGTTCCTAGCATCGCACACGCTTTCCCCAGTTGTACGTCAGCATCCGTTTGCTGCCACGACAACGAGTCTTGAACAGGGCCTGTTTCCTCGTCGGCTAATAACGACTCAACGTGCTCGACAGCGTCAACGACGTCTTCAAGTCCCATCCGCGAACACCTCCTGTTTCACCGCGTCGAGAACCGGGGTGTCGTGAAGCGTGATCCCTTCCACGAGCACGTCACGGATTCGGTCGTGCGTTACTGCTGAGTTGCGCGTCTCAACGACGATGTGCGGTTCGAATCGATCTCCATCGAACTGTTCCGACGTGATATCTTCCTCAATATCGTGAGCCGCTCGTTGCGCCGCCATTCGACCATCATCGACAACGACGAATACGTCGATATCGCTTGCCCGGTCGGCGTCACCACGAGCGACACTCCCGAACAACACAATCGCTGCATGATCACCGATACGGTCTATAAGCCGATTCTGAACAGTTCGAACCGGGTCATGGAACTCGGATTGCGGAATTGTGGTAACCGGATCATCACTGTGAACGAATCTTTCCGGGTTGATCTGTACGGCATTTGACCTGCCGTCGCGATCAACGTGAATTATACCGAGGGCTTCGAGGGAGAGAACAGCGGCATTCACGTTCGACATTCCTCTTTCCGTCAACCGGTGGAGTTCACGGTTCGAGAAGGCCGTATCTGGATTATCTGCGAGTACGTGGAGGATGTCAGTCGCTGCGCGGTGACGGAACGCCTCGCGGTCACCGAGCGGAATCGGGAGGCAAACGTACGTTCCCTCACACCCATCCGATGTCCGAACGGTGTCACGGTTCATGAACCGGAATACGGTTCAATCGCTATTAAGTGTTCCGTCCACGTGCACTACTTCAGACATGTTCTTCGAACCGGTGTTCGGTCGATAATACATAGACACCCTGTACTTACCGTTTGTCGGGTAGTCACAGAGAGAGGGCCTGGGAACGTTTCTATGACATCGCTGAGAATCCCGCTATCGGATCAAACCACGTGAACCGAAAAAATTGTTCCGGGCCACACGATGTGACCTGTTCTTGGACGTCGCTAATCGCTATCAAGCGACCGAATCAGCCACTTCCATTGTCCCTCAGGCGGCCACTTCTTGAAACGACACACCAGTCGCTCGTCCTGCCTCAAACCCGCTGATGAGAGACGCCCTGGCGTCTCTCAGGCACTCACCTCCGGTGGATCATATGGTTCGTTGTTCCTGAGCATGTTGAACAACGCCACTAACAGCTTGCGTGCTGTTGCGACGATCGCTACCTTGTGCGGCTTGTTACGCTTGTTCCGCAGCCGCCAGTAGAACTGGCTCAAGTACCGATCCTTCGCGTTATGAACCGCAGTATTCGCGCATTGGACCAGAATCCACCGCAAATACCCGTTTCCTTCCTTACTGATCTGCCCCACTCTCCGCGAGTCACCAGACTCGCGGATGACCGGGTCTAATCCCGCGTAACTCACGACTTCTGCGGCACGGTCAAATCGCTCTACTTCACCGATCTCACCGTGGATCAATAAGCCAGAAAACGCTGCAATGCCTGGTGCAGACATCAACGTCTCCACCTCTCTTACCTTCGTTGCTACTTCTTCGATCCGCTGTTGCATCCGCTTGATCTTCACAGTAAACTCATCAATTGCTTCCAGCCACTGCTCCAACAACAGCTCTGAAGCCGTATCGAGCGTGAGTTCACGGAGGAACTCACGCCCTTGATTGCTCCACAATGATCCATCGTAGGTCACGCCGTTTTGATCCAGCAACGAGTTGACCTCGTTTTTGAAGTCTGACCGTTTGTCAACCAACTTCTTGCGACCGCGCGCAAGCGCGCGGTAGCGCCGGTATTCTTCGGGCGGAACGTAGCTTTCAGGTACTTCACCCAACCGGAGGAACCGTGCAAGGTTCTTGGCATCCTTTCGGTCATTCTTCTGTTTCTGATCTTCGAGCCAATCCGCCTTGGCCGGATTGGCGAGTGTTACATCTAACTCTTCGTCGAGCCTGTCGTAAATCGTGAAATAGTTGCTTCCAGCTTCGATCGCAGCGCGGCTTCCTGCGTATTTCTCTGCGACCTCGTCGAGATCCGCGTTGGCGACGCGGATCTCTTCAACGACGGTTCCTTCGTCGTCAAGGACAGCGACCTGTGCTTGCCGTTTGTGGACGTCAATGCCCAGGTAGTGATCAGTAGTTGCGGTCATGGCCTCCTCTGGAGTCCTGAATGCGTGAAGCGGAACGACATCGCTACGGGCTTGCAGCCCGGCCGACCACGGTCGGTCGGGCTGCGATCCCAATTCTCCTGTTCCTTCGCATCCGAGGTCCGTCACGCTCCCGTACTCGGAGGTGCATGTCATAGATCGACTTCGGGACTTTATAGCATACTTCACGCTCCAGGTATTTCAGCGGGATTCTCATGGAGTCACCCTGTTCTCGTTTGTGGGCGTCCCATCCCCACTCCGACGCCGTGCCCCTCTTTCACTAGGGCAGCTGAAGCCGGCCTCGAGGCGCCTGCTCACCAGGTCAGACCGTCGTAGGTAATCCCCTCTCGCCGCTCGATAATGCGGCGGCCGTCGACGACCACCGGGTTGGCCATCGTGTCGAACGCCTCGTCGAGGGCCGCGAACTCGTCCCAGTCGGTGACGACGACCGCGCCGTCGCTGCCGTCCAGTGCCGCCGCGGCGCTCGCG
>NZ_JAQIVI010000800.1 GCF_028618695.1 Natrinema soli
GGCCGCCGCAGCGGCGGCTGAGGGCGAAGAGACGTGGGACGATAGACGCTGGGCGTTCGCCGGTCGGGTTCGCGCACAGCAACACCGCACCGTTCGCGTCCCGCGCGAGGCACCGACCGATCCGTGGTCGGCCGCGGGCCGAACGAAACAGTTCTGAACGCGCCCGCCCACTATTTTTCGGATCGTGTTCGCCGCGACGAGGCGTCGGAATGATCACGAGCGGGCGAGCACTCGAGCCGAGAGATCCGGGTGGTTCGAGCGAGTGACAAGCGAGAGAAACGAGACGGAACCGTGCAGCGCTACTCCGAATCGGATCCCAGTTCGGGTTCCGATTCGGCTTCGTCTTCCGTCTCCGACATCGTAATCGGCTCGTCGGGTTCCGCGCCGATGTTCGTCCCCATATCCTGGCCTTCCTTGATCGCCTGCGCCTCTTGCTCCATCGCCTCGACGTCCATCTCCGCCTGTTCGTCGATCTCGCCGATGATGTCCGCGATGTCGTCCAGACCGATCAGCTCGCGGGTCTCCTCGTCGAACTCGAGGCTCTCGAGGTCGGTCCCGTTTCCTTCCACGTCGCTGCCCGAGAGGTGCTTGCCGTAGCGACCGACCAGCGACGTGAGTTCTTGCGGCATGACGAACGTCGTCGACTCGCCCTGACCGATATCGGCGAGCGTCTCCATCCCCTTGTCGATGACGGCGCGCTCGCCCATCGACTCCGCGGAGCGCGCGCGTAGCACGGTCGAGATAGCGTCACCTTGCGACTCGAGGATCTGGCTCTGTTTCTCTCCCTGGGCGCGGATGATGTTGGACTGTTTGTCACCCTCGGCTTTCTCGACGGCGCTGCGGCGTTCGCCCTGCGCCTCGAGGATCATCGCGCGGCGACGGCGTTCGGCGGAGGTCTGTTCCTCCATCGCACCCTTGACGCCGGCGGACGGAGTCACCTCGCGGACCTCGACCGACTCGACGCGAATGCCCCACTCGTCGGTGGGCTCGTCGAGTTCGGTCCGAATTCGCTCGTTGATCATCTCGCGCCGGCTGAGCGTGTCGTCGAGTTCCATATCGCCGATCACGGCGCGCAGCGTGGTCTGCGCCAGATTCGAGACCGCGCGCTGGTAGTCGTCGACCTCGAGGAAGGCCCGCTTGGCGTTCATGACCCGAATGTAGACGACGGCGTCGGCTGTGACCGGCGAGTTGTCGCGAGTAATCGCTTCCTGCTGGGGGACGTCCAGCGTCTGCGTTCGCATGTCGAACGTGTATATCCGCGACACGAACGGCGGGACGATGTTCAGCCCCGGCTCGAGCAGTTTGCGGTACTCGCCGAAGACGGTCAGCGCGGCCCTGTCGTAGGCGTCGACGATCTCGACCATCTGCCAGACCGTGATCACGACGAGGAGGAGCCCGATCGCTCCGACGAGGAGTAACGGCTCCTCGAGTACCGACTGGGATTGCAGCGGACCGACTGCGAACTCGTACATTGTGCGTTCTAGCGGCCGGGACCGGATAACGATTGCGCATAACTAGCATACGACGGTCCCTTGCGTGCGCACCGGGCTGACGTCGATTTCCCGAGCGCTGCTCGAGTCCGTCAGTGCGTCGCTCGCCGTTGTCGACGGTTCGCGCCTGTGGATCTCCCGGGACTGGTATCGTCACCTGAAACCGGTGACATCGACTGGCAAAATCTGTCGCTTTCTCGAATCCGTTGCGAAAAAGTAAGGTAGGGCCTTCACGACTGTTTCCACAGGAATGTTCAGGAAGGTTCTCGTGGCGAACCGCGGGGAAATCGCTGTCCGCGTTATGCGGGCGTGTGAAGAGTTGAACATCGGAACCGTCGCCGTCTACTCCGAGGCCGACTCGGACTCGGGGCACGTGCGCTACGCCGACGAGGCGTACAACGTGGGGCCGGCTCGCGCGGCCGACTCCTATCTCGATCACGAAGCGGTCATCGAGGCCGCGCGGAAGGCCGACGCCGACGCGATCCATCCCGGCTACGGCTTCCTCGCGGAGAACGCGGAGTTCGCGGGCAAGGTCGAGGACGTCGAAGGGATCACGTGGGTCGGCCCGTCCAGCGACGCGATGGAATCGCTGGGCGAGAAGACCAAGGCCCGCACGATCATGAACGAGGCCGACGTGCCGATCGTTCCCGGAACCACGGACCCCGTCACCGACCCCGAGGAAGTCAAAGAATTCGGCGAGAAACACGGCTACCCGATCGCCATCAAAGCCGAAGGCGGCGGCGGCGGCCGCGGGATGAAGGTCGTCTGGGACGAGAGCGAGGTCGAAGACCAACTCGAGAGCGCCCAGCGCGAGGGCGAGGCGTACTTCGACAACGACTCGGTCTACCTCGAGCGCTACCTCGAGAAGCCTCGTCACATCGAGGTCCAGATCGTCGCCGACCAACACGGTAACGTGCGCCACCTGGGCGAGCGCGACTGTTCGCTCCAGCGGCGTCACCAGAAGGTCATCGAGGAAGGGCCCTCCGCGGCGCTGACGGACGAACTGCGCGAGAAGATCGGCGAGGCCGCTCGTCGGGGCGTCGCCGCCGCCGACTACACCAACGCCGGCACCGTCGAGTTCCTCGTCGAGGAGGAGCCGGGCCGCGACGGCCGGCTCGGTCCCGACGCGAACTTCTACTTCCTCGAGGTCAACACGCGGATCCAGGTCGAACACACCGTCACCGAGGAGATCACGGGCCTCGACATCGTCAAACGACAGCTCAAAATCGCCGCCGGCGAGGAGCTCGATTTCGCGCAGGACGACGTCGAAATCGACGGCCACGCGATTGAGTTCCGGATCAACGCCGAGAACGCGGCCAACGACTTCGCGCCCGCGACCGGCGGGACCCTCGAGACCTACGATCCGCCGGGCGGGATCGGCGTTCGCCTGGACGACGCGCTCCGGCAGGGCGACGAGCTCGTCACCGACTACGACTCGATGATCGCGAAACTGGTCGTCTGGGGCGAGGATCGCGACGAGTGTATCGAGCGGTCGCTGCGCGCGCTCCGCGAGTACCAGATCGAGGGAATCCCGACGGTTATCCCGTTCCACCGGCTGATGCTCACCGACGAGGAGTTCGTCCAGAGCACGCACACCACGAAGTATCTCGACGAGGAACTCGACGAGACGCGCATCGAGGAGGCCCAGGAACAGTGGGGCGGCGACATCGGCGACGGCGGCGCGAGCGAGGACGAGGACGACGCCGTCGAGCGCGAGTTCACCGTCGAGGTCAACGGCAAGCGCTTCGAGGTCGAACTCGAGGAACGCGGTGCGCCGGCCATCCCGACCGGCGACGTGTCCGCCGGTGGCCAGTCGAGTCGACCGGAGCCGGCGGGCGGCTCCAGCAGCGGCGGCGAGACCGACATTCAGGGCGAGGGCGAGACCGTCGACGCCGAGATGCAGGGGACGATCCTCGACATCGAAGTCGAGGAGGGCGACGAGGTCGCGGCCGGTGACGTACTGGTCGTCCTCGAGGCCATGAAGATGGAAAACGACATCGTCGCCTCCCAGGGCGGTACCGTCACCCAGATCGCCGTCGGGGAAGGCGATAGCGTCGACATGGGCGACACGCTGGTCGTTCTCGAGTAACGCGGAACGAACGGACGGGGACTCCGCTTGCGGAGACTCCCCCGCTGCGAACGTATGCTGGGGAATTCCGGAGCGTTCTCTAGTACCACTGCCGCTGGTGTCGCGTTCACTCGACCGAACCGACCGAAACGAAGTTGGTGGCTGAAACGAGGTCGGCGGTGCTGTAGACTGGATCCGTCCGAGGTACAGGTCACAACGGGCGAATCGAGACCGGCCCGCCGGGCACGCGTTCCCCTAGCTTCGAGAGTCCGGTCTCGCGGGAAGCTGACCGAGGCACTGACGGCAGTACGTGTAATACTGGTCGTTCTCCGTTCCGCATAGTCGACAGGTCACCGGTTCGTCGATCGTGTGCGTTCGCGTCCCCATCGATTGCGCTAGTGAACGAGACCGGATATCGACCCGGCTGACGATTGCAAGGAGTAGCGGGCCGTCCCCGAGTTCGTGTTCCTCGTGAGAGAGTTCCCCTCCGCGATACGGTCACTCGCGCCCACATAGACGCGAGTCACGTGCCCGCCGCAGCCACACCGGTCGACGTACTCGAGTCGGCGGAGGAACTGCCCACAGCGGGCGATGGAGGGTCCGATATCGGCGTTTCGCCGGACCGGTAGTCGAGGCGACCGTCTCGAGGCTACTCCTCGGGCGCGACGTCGACCGCCGGCTCGTACCGCCGTGACTCGATCGTCGACACGACCAGTTCGCCGTACTCGGCGGCGGTCAGCACGCCCGCGTTGTACTCCTCTGCGTGCGGCGTCTCGACCGTCGCCGATCCGTACGACGCGGGCGCGTCGTCGAGGATCGTCGCATCCAGGGCGACGGCGTCGTAGCCGGCGTCGATCAGCGCCGCGTAGCCGCCCGCCAGCAGGGCGACATCGTGGATATTCCCCTCGTCGTCGCGATCCGTGTTGACGTACTCGAGCGTCAGCACGTCCCGGTCGCGTTCGACCGATTCGACGGTCATCTCGTACTCCTCGAGCGTCGACGCTAACCCGTCGGGATCGGCGATCTCGGCGCTCGCGAGCTCCGGGATCCGCTCCTCGAGGATCGCGCTTCGCTCCTCGACGGGGAGGCCGGGGACGTGCTCCGAGACCGGCCACTCCGTGTTCTGGGGGAACTCCGTTCCCATCTCCTCGATGCAGCCGGCGAGTCCGACGGCCGCGACGACGGCCCCGCCCTGCAGGAACCGCCGCCGCGTCGATCCCTCACACTCTCCACCCGATGCGTTCCGATTCACAGGAGTAGACTCACTTCCCCGCGGCAAATGGCTTCGTTCTGCAGACGCCGGCAGGGATATAAAGGGCCGATTGGTCGTAGGAGAGACCGCTCTCGATGGTCCTCGAGCTGTACAACGTCGGCCTGGTCGTCCTCGGTATCGCACTGTTCGGCGTCGCCGTCCTCCCGCGGTTCGTCTCCGATCGCGCCGTCTCGATGCCGGTGTTCTTCGTCGCCTTCGGCATGCTCGCCTTCGGGCTACCGATCGGGCTCCCGCCGCCGGATCCGCTCGAGCAGGGGACGACGACGGAACACCTCGCGGAGCTGGGCGTCATCGTCGCCCTGATGGGCGTCGGACTGAAGATCGATCGCGTTCCCGGGCTGCGCGCGTGGGCGTCGACGTGGCGGTTGCTCGCGATCACGATGCCGCTGTCGATCGCCGGCGCGGCGCTGCTTGGCCGATGGATCGGCCTCGTCGTCCCGACCGCGATCCTGCTAGGTGCGTGTCTCGCACCGACCGATCCGGTGCTGGCGTCGGAAGTCCAGGTCGGCGGCCCGGGAATGGGAAGCGAAGACGAAGACATCGAGGAGGCGGCCGGCGGGGAAGACGAGGTCCGGTTCGCGCTCACCTCCGAAGCGGGGCTGAACGACGGGCTCGCATTCCCGTTCACGAATCTGGCGATCACGACCGCGCTCGTGGGACTCGCTCCCGGCAACTGGATCGGCGAGTGGCTCCTCGTCGACGTCGGCTATCGGATCGTCGTCGGCGTCATCGTCGGCGTCGTCCTCGGCTATCTGACCGCGTACCTCGTCTTCGCCACGGAGCCCGACACCCCCGTCGCGGAGTCGGTTCAGGGGCTCGAGGCCATCGCCGGCACCCTCCTCGTCTACGGGGCGACCGAACTCGTCGGCGGCTACGGCTTCATCGCGGTCTTCGTCGCGGCGCTGATGGTCCGCCACTACGAGCGCTCCCACGAGTACAACCGCTCGCTCCACGAGGTGAGCGAGTTCGCCGAGCAGGTGATGATGGCCCTCATCATGCTCTTCTTCGGCGGGGCGATCGTCGGCGGACTCCTCGAGCCGCTCACCCTCGAGTCGATCGCTGCCGCGGTCGTGATCGTGTTCGTCGTCCGTCCGCTCGCCGGGCTCGTCGGCTTTCTCGGCTTCGACCGCGACCCCGCCGAACGGGCGACGATCGCCTTCTTCGGCATCCGGGGGATCGGCTCGTTCTACTACCTCGCGTACGGTCTGAATCACGCCGCGTTCCCCGACGCCGGTCTCCTGTGGGCGGTCGTCGGCGCGGTCGTGCTCGTCTCCATCGTCGTCCACGGGATCACCGCGACGCCGGCAGTGCGCTGGCTCGAGGCTCGCGTCGAGACCAGCGAGTGAGCGGTGGTCGCCGTCGAGACGCTCGAGGTCCGCAGAATCGAGGACCGCAGACCGCAGTGACTGCCGGTCGCAGTCAGGCGGTCGCGTTCGACGCAGTCACGCCGGCACTTCCGTCGGTTCGCGCTCCCAGTGGCGGTGCTGGGCGATCGCGTCGACGAACTCCTCGGCGAACGACTCGAGGTCCTCGCCGTCGGGGTCCATCACGACGCCCTGTTCGGAGATGACCCCCTCCTGGTCGTTTGCCTCGTCGACGCCCGGCAGTTCGACCGACTCGAGTAGCTCCGTGCCCTCGCCGGCGGCAGCGATTGGTTTCTTGTGTTTGAACATCTCCGCGACGAAGTGCTTGGCCTCGCCCTGCTCGAGCAGGGCGTCGACGTTGTCCTGACCGCCGGGGATGTAGACGGCATCGAACAACACCGACTCGGTGGTGACGTGGCTCTTGTCGGCTTCGACCGTGGAGCCGTTCTCGGCTTCCTTGTCGCCGAGCAGTTTCGAGACGATCTTGACGCGTGCGCCCTCGTCCTGCAGCGTCGACCGGATCGTCTCGAGGTGGTCGCTGTCGTAGCCGTCGTCGACGAGGACGGCGATCTTGCGGGTCTCGATGGAGTCGGCGTCGCGCCGTTGCTCGATGCTCAAGCGCGAGTCCTCGCGGTCGTGGGTCGGCATCTGGTCGCCGGGTTCCTCGGGCGGTTCGACGCCGATCCCCTCGGCGACGCGTTTCGCGAACTCGTGGTCGACGTTGTTGAACATGTCGTAGACCATCCGCTCGCGGATCTCCGTGCGGTCAACCTTCCCGAGTTCGAAGTGGGCGGCGTCGACGATGTTCTGTTTCTCGGGTTCGGTCATGCTGTTCCAGAACAGGCGGGCCTGCGAGAAGTGGTTCTGGAAGCTCTCCGACCGATTGCGGATCTTCTTGCCCTCGATCTTCTCGGCGTAGTGCTCGTAGCCGCCCTCCTCCTCGGGCGCTTCCTCGGGGTAATCGTCCCCGATCGAGTTGGGCTTGTACGACGCTTTGCCCTCGTTGATCTCCTGGCGCATGAAGCCGGCCCGCTGGTTGTTGTGCCGCTCGGCGACGGGGCGGTTGATTGGAATCTCGTCCCAGTTGGCGCTGCCGAAGCGGTTGAGCTGCGTGTCCTGATAGGAGAACAGCCGGCCTTGCAGGAGCGGATCGTTCGTGAAGTCGATGCCGGGGACGACGTTGCCGGGGTGGAACGCGACCTGTTCGACCTCCGCGAAGAAGTTGTCCGGCGTCTCGTTCAGGACCATCTTGCCGATCGGCTGCACGGGAACCTCGCTCTCGGGAACGATCTTTGTCGGATCGAGGACGTCGAAGTCGAACCCCGCGGCGTCCTCCTCGTCGAAGATCTGGACGCCCAGTTCGAACTCGGGCTCGTACCCCTCCTCGATGACGTCGTAGAGGTCCATCCGGTTGAAGTCCGGGTTCTTGCCGGCGATCTTCTGGGTCTCGTCCCAGACGAGTTGACTGGTGTCGTACTTGGGGGTCCAGTGGAACTTGACGAACTTCGCGTCGCCCTCCTCGTTGACCAGCCGGAAGGTGTGGACGCCAAACCCCTGCATCATGCGGTAGGCCCGCGGGAGGGCGCGACCCGACAGGACCCACATGATCATGTGCGTGATCTCGGGCTTCAGGGAGGCGAAGTCCCAGAACGTGTCGTGGGCCGCGGAGGCTTGGGGCGTCGCGTCGTCCGGTTCGGGCTTGATCGCGTGGACCAGATCGGGGAACTCCATCGCGTCCTGGATGAAGAAGACGGGGATGTTGTTCCCGACGAGGTCCCAGTTTCCTTCCTCGGTGTAGAACTTGGTCGCGAAGCCGCGGACGTCCCGTACCGTATCCGGGGAGCCGCGGGAGCCGACGACCGTCGAGAACCGGGTGAAAACCGGCGTCTTCTGGTCGGAGTCGGTCAACACGTTCGCCTTCGTCAGCTCCTTGAGGTCGTCATATTCGTCGCCGAGATCCGGATCCTCGTATGGCTGGAAGTAGCCGTGGACGCCGGAACCGCGGGCGTGGACCACCCGCTCCGGGATCGACTCGTGGTCGAACTGCGTCATCTTCTCCCGGAAGTGGAAGTCCTCCATGATCGTCGGCCCGCGCTCGCTCGCCTTCAGGGAGTTATCCGTGTCGCTGACTGTGACACCGTGATCGGTCGTCAGCGTCTCGCCCTCGGGGTTCTCGCGGACCTCCTCGAGCTGCTCCTGCTTGCTGTTCTCGTCCGTCTCGCCCTCGCGGGCGTCGCTCGTGCCCGCTCGGCTCGACTCCGGAGCGGACTGCGACTCGTCGGCGTCACTCGTCGCTTCGTCGTCTGATTGGTCGTCGATCACGTCGGGCTCGTCCGATCCGCCGTCGGTCGCCCGTTGCTGCTGGTCGCCTCGTCCGTCGGGGTTTGAATCGTCGACTGGCATGGTTCGAAATCAGGGGTCGTCCGCTGCGCGTTCGACCGATCGGTCCGCATCGGTACCGTCACTGATGGAGACGGTGTCCAAACAGGGTCGCGGGTGGGTTCGACCGTACCCGTCGCCCGCTCGGTTTGGAGTCCGCGTCTCGCGGCCATCGATGTCGTCCCCGACCGGCGTACTCGATCATCCAGAATGAGCGGTGTAAGCGTCAGGCGGTCACTTGCAAGGCGCTGGTCGCAGATCGGAAGACGGAAACCAGCTCGGAGCCCGGCGACGATCGTTCGAACGCTGTTCGAGCCGACCCGTCGCAAGTCCGAGCTGGGCCGAACCGCGGTCAGCCCAACCGCTCGAGAAAGATCGTCCACAGGACGACCGGGGTCATCGTGAGCGCGGCTTGGAGTCGTTTCTACCAGTAGATACTACCGAACATGTAACGCAGTCCGGAATCGGACCTCGACACCGGTGGCTAGCTGATCTCCCGAATCGATAACCAGTGATTGTGCACTGACTATCAGTCCCTGAATAGTTTTAGAATATATGAATACAATAAATTTAGACTATAATAGATTCCCAATATAGGCAGTAGGGATCATATATATTCGCCTCTGATCGAATGTGGGGTCCAAGAACTGATTGAGGCCAGAGGATTTATACCTGATCAATGTAAGAGTCCGGCCAATGCTACTCTCAGTTGATCGCTCGGACGCGACAGTCGCGCAGTCAGTAAGTTTCGACGTTATCGCAGCCGTCGCCGAGCGTGAGGGCATCGATCCCCTCGATCTCGAGCCGCCCGAGTACGAAGCCCTCTACGACGTTGTCAATCCCGAAGCGCTCGATTCGCTCTTTGCGACCCGAGAAAACGGCCGACAGCGACCGACCGGCTGCGTCGAATTCCCCTTCTGTGGCTATCAGGTTACCGTTGCGAGCGACGGTGAGGTCGAGGTCTCCGCCCTCGAGTAATACGGACTACGCCCCATCAGTACCGGCGCACCTGCGACCCGCTATACGGGTGCGCCGGTACGTAGTTACAGCAGACCGGACAACTCGTTCGGCGGCTATTCTCGCTGCTCGATTCGCGTTCGCCACTCGGTCGGGAGCGGTCGCGACTCCCCCGATTCCGACTCGACGAGCACCTGGACGGTAGTCGCCGTTGCCGCAGGCGACCCGCCCGCGCGGATCTCGTACTCCATCGGCAGACTCGACGTTCCCAGGTCCGCGACGCGGAGCGCGACCGTGACGTCGTCGTCCGCCTCGATCGGCCGTGCGTACTCGAGTTCGAGGCTCACGAGGACGGTGTCGATCTCGGCCAGCGAAACGTCGAGCACGTCCCTGAAGTAGGCATCCCGCGCCTGCTCGAGGTAGGTGGCATACGTTGCATTGTTAACGTGCCCCATAAAGTCGATATCGCGAAGTCGCACGTCGACGGACGTCTCGTAGCTGAAATCAGTCATTGGGAGCGAATTCGGGACGATTCCCATATATATCTACTCGTCGCCGTCGCGCTGCACGGCCGGCACGGTTCCGACGAAACACTCTCGAGGCGACCGGCTGGCCTCGTCCGCTCACTCGTCGACTATCGCGGCCTCGAAGACGGTCTCGTGGAGTCGATCCGCGACGATCTCCATCAGCGGCTCCATGTTGCGGGTGTCCGCGCGGTTGTACTCGACGAGCGTCTCGAGGGCCCCGTCGTCGCCGCGTTCGTACTCGTGCCAGAGACGGACGGCATCGCGCCCGCTGATATCCGGCAGGTCTCGGTCGATGCCGAGCTCCCGTTCGATCGCCTTCAGCCCGCCGTCGAGCCCCAGCTTTTTGCAGGGATACATGAGATCGACGTGGGGCACGTCGATGTCGACGTCGAAACACGTCTCGAGGAACGGAACGTCGAAGCGTTGCCCGTTGAAGGTGACGAGCAGGGCAGCGTCGGTGAGTTCGCGCTCGAGGCGGTCGCTCGACAGATCGCGGTCCTTGACGAACGTCTTCGTCTCGCCGCCCCGGTGGAGGCTGACGGTCGTCACGTCGTTCGTGTCGGCACTCAGCCCGGTCGTCTCGATGTCCAGAAAGCAGGTCTCCGCGCTGACGTTCTCGTAGCACCGCCAGCGACTCGACGCCGGGAGCGCCTCCGCGAAGACGGAGACGTCCCCGCGCTCGAGGTGGGTCCGCCCCTCGTCGATGAAGGTCTCGATCCGGTCGGCGAGCGTCGAGCCGACGACGCTGCCGTCGAACTCGTCCCAGTGAGTGACGCCGTTCTCCCAGAGGCGTCGTTCGGTGGTTTCGCCGACCCCGCGGACGGGAATGAAGCTGTTCTCGATTCGCACACCCGTTCAGGGGGACGGGGGAGGGAAAAACGTGTGGATCGGTCGCCGTCCGCGGTCCGTCGGCGGTCGATTCGCTAGCTGTCGGAGCTGTTATCCGAGAGGTACAGCGTCCGATCGACGATGCTGACGGCCGCTTCGCCCCACCGCTGGATCGCGGTCCCGTCGGAGTCGGCGATTTCGATGACGATCCGATCCCGACCGATCGTCACGTCGGCCGCCGGCGTCGACTCCCGGTCCGCGAAGCTCTGCAGCTGATACTGCAGGAGTCGCTTCGTCGACCCCTCGATTTCGATCGTGTCGGGCTCGAACGCGAGCGTCACCACCGCCCCGCCGTCGCCGGTTTCCTCGGCCGTCACGTCGAATCGGTGGCTCGAGAGCTCCGGTGCCGGCGCGTTCTCGTTCATCGTGTCGACGGCGTCCTCGACGGACACGTCCTCGGCCTCGAATTCGTCCTCGTCGAACTCGAACGGCGACAGCGCGTCCGCGGCAGCCGCGTCGTCCGTCTCGGATTCCGTGACAGCCGCCCCACCGGAGTCGGACGCCGCATCGTCCTCGAGCGAGGGGTCCTCGTCCACCGGCTCGGGCCCGGTCGAATCGTCGACGATGTCGGGGACGTCGGAGCGATCCGGATCGTCCGGGTTCGCGTTCTCAGATTCGTCGTCAGCGAACTCATCGTCAGCGGATTCGTCGGGAGCGGATGCCGTTTTCGCTCCCTCCGCCGGAGCGTCGGCGTCCTCGGTCAGATCGTCGAACGAGAGCGAATCGATGCCGTCGGGTGAGTCCGAGGCCTCCCGACCGTCGGCCGCCGCCTCGTTGTCGTCGATCGGTTCGCCGATCGGTTCGGTACCGTCGCCGTCGACCGCATCGTCCGTTTCCCCGTCGGCCGGGTCTCCCGGCACTGTCTCGGCAGCAGCGACGCGCGTTTCGGTCTCGGCCCCCGTGCTCGAGCCGACCGGTCCCGCTGCGATCACGTCGGATTCGTCGATTCCGTCGTCGGATCCGTCCGT
>NZ_JAQIVI010000801.1 GCF_028618695.1 Natrinema soli
GCCGACGCCGCGTCGGAGTCGGGCACCGGTATCGAGCGGGCCAACTCGGTCGCGACGCCCGTCGAAAGCGACGGCGCTCCCGCGACCGACGTACCGACGGAGTTCTACTGCCCGCGGTGTGACTACGTGACCGCAGGCAACGGCGGCTCGCTGCGCGCTGGCGACATCTGCCCCGACTGTCGAAAGGGGTATATCAGCGAGCGCCAGCGCCAGTAGTCGCCCGCACGACCCCGACAACCTTCGAGAGGTTGCGTCCCCGCTCACTCGCGCCTCCGTCCGCGGTTGATCGGTCAGTGTCCTGGCCGGAGCGGATTCGAATACTACTGCAGCCGTCTCAGTGATCCGTTCTCGCACCGAAACCGATCAGCAGGCCGAAACGTTTCCTATGAAAAGAGGTAAACGGTCCGCCGTGTTTCTCCCAATCCATGAAGGAGTACAAGATGCGCCGCGGCGAATATCTCGAGGAGCGAATTCCGGACATGGAGTCGACCGTCGAGGACTACTTCGGTCCGATCACGGGGTCCGAGGAGTACAAGGGAAGCGATCTCTTCGTCATCGGCGAACCCGACAACCCCGTCTTCGAGAAAGTCGTCGTCGGCACCATCGAGTACTCCGGCAAGAAGGACAAACTCGCCGTCGAGTTCTACGAGCGCGACCCCACCGAACTCGGCCCCGACGAACTCGAGGCCGCGGGCGATGCCGTCGACGCCAAAAACGACTTCCTGCTCGAGGCGACCGGTCGCGACGCCAAGTCACGTCGCGAATCGATGAAGCGGACGGTCGAAGACGACCCGGATCACGACTTCTAACGACCTTTTACGCTGCGGTCTGTTGCGAACGCGGCGCTGAGCGCCGCGCTCGCAACGTCCCTCGGTAAAAGGTCGATCAAAAGCACTCCTCCCTCCCTTACAGGTCGGTCGTCGGCCCGCTCGCTCAGCCGGTCTCACGGCCTCCGGCCGTTCGACTTCTCGCGGCGCGTAGCGCCGCGCACGGCTTCGCTCGCGGTGAGTTTCGTAAACCGCCTGCCCTCCCCCGGGTCAGGCGACTCACCGCGAGTGCGGTGAGCCGCCTTCCCGGCCACGGCACCGACTGTTGTGGCTGTGGTTCCGACGAATGGCTTCGTAACGGCTTTCATCGCCGCGTCGAATCCCTCAGTAATGGAATTTCAGGCGTTTCTCGCCGCGACGCTCGTCGGCCACATCGGGTTCGCGATCTTCGTCACCGTCCACGCGTTCGCGACCGATCGCGACCCCGGCAAGTGGCCGTTCGTGACGCTCGCGTTCGGACTGGCCGGAATCGCGGCTTACTTCTTTTACGACTCGACGGAGTCGGGCCAGATCTAACAAAAGCCTCGGGCCACCGTGCCCGCGGTTGTTTACGTTCAGTCGGTTACCGAGACGGGTTGGTCGGTATCCGTCCTCGAGCCGTCGCTCCAGACTCCCCCGGAGAGATCGATTCCACCGGTCCACTTGCCGACGACCGATGCGACGGCGAGATCGCCGGTCACGTTGTTCGTCGTCGCGATCCGGCCGAGGATCGGGTCGACGCCCGCGACGAATCCGACGATTTCGAGGGGAAGCCCGACGGCGCTCAGGATGACGGTGAGCATGATCAGGCCAGCACCGGGGACGCCGGCTGTGCCGATGCTGATCAGGATCACAGTCGCAAGGACGAGTACCTGATCGGCCAGCCCCAACGAGACGCCGACCATGTTCGCGGCGAAGACGACCGTCACAGCCTGCCTGATCGCCGCCCCGTCCATGTTAATTGTCGCGCCGAGGGGCAGTCCGAAGCCGTAGACCGACTCGTCGATCCGCATATTTGTCTCCGCATCAGCGATTGTCACCGGCAGGGTACCACTCGAGGAGCGGATCGTAAAGGCCGTCACCATGGCGTCTTTCGCGCCGCGCAGGAACGCCAGCGGTGACTTCCCGAGGATGCCCAGAGTCATTACGCCGAGATAGGTAACCGTCATGTGAATCGTGACCCCGACCGCGATGACGGCAACGAGCGCGCCGAGCTGGACGATCGCGCCCAGCCCTTCAGTGCCGATGGCGGCCGCCATCAGCGCGAAGACGCCGATCACGCCGTACTCCATGACGCCCCAGACGATCTTGAACAGCGCCTCGGTGCCGGCGTCGACGAATGCGAAGAAGCCGTCAATTGCGTCCACGATCGAATCCTCGGTTGCCGACTCGCGGACCATCGTTAGCGCCAGTCCGAAGACGATTACGACGAAGATCGTCGCGAGGATATTTCCCTCGACCATCGCCGCCAGCGGGTTCTCCGGGACGATGCCGAGGACGACTTCCGAGACGGACGGCGGCTGTGCTTCCTGCGCCTCGCCACCGGTAAACTCCACGGCCGTCCCCGGATTGAACAGATTCGCGACTGCGAGACCGATCACGGCCGCGACCGCTGTCGTCGCAGCGTAGAGAGCGACGGTGAGGCCGCCGACCTTGCCGAGTTTCGACGGTGTCAGCTTGCGCATCCCGCCTAACAGGGTAAAGACGATCAGTGGGATGATCAGCATCTCGAGCAAGCGCAAGAAGAGGTCGCCCAGCGGGTTGAGGACGCCGGCTCGCTCACCGACGATCGCGCCGACTGCAGTCCCGAGTGCGAACGCGACCGCGATGCGGTAGACGATCGGGACGGACCGATACCGGTTCCAGGCGGACCGTACCGTCGATTCCTGAGTTGTGCTCATGGCACTGATCTATGAACGGGACCTACCAACACGTGTCGCTACCGGTGAGAGTAACCTGCTCCTGTGACGGGCGATCGGCGACCCGTGGCGGAGAGGCTGCGCCGGCAACGTCAGGCCAGGAAGACGTGTCGCGGTCGGTCGACGAGGACGTCGCGGCCGAACTCGACGGCCTCCGAGAAGGCGTCGCTCCGGAAGAACTGCATGGCGTCCTCGCGGGAGTCCCAGCGGCTGGCGATGAACATGTCGTTTTCGTCCTCGCGGTTGATCAGCAGGTCCGTCTTGCGGTGGCCGTCCATCTCCGCGAGGAGGCCGGCGGCGTCCTCGAACGCGCCGGTGAAGTCACCGCGGTGATCGGGTTTGACCGTGTAGAACATCCCCATCGTGCCCCAGGAATCGCCCTCATCGTCACCCGCTTGCCGAACGATATCGGGGAGATCGGCGAGGAACCCGGCGGCCGTGTTCGCGGCGCGTTCGGTGTCCCAGAGGCTGACGATTGCGGTCTCCGCATTATCACCGCCGCCCCGAGGTTCGTACACCGCCGTCTTCACGTGCGTATCGTAGTGATCGAAGTTCCCCCGCAGTCCGTCGACCTCCTCGAACAGTTTGTCGGGATCGGCCGCGGAGTAGAGCACGACCGCGTGGACGTCCTCGCCGTGTGGCTGGCCCGCGTAGACGCCCAGTTCCTCGAGTTCGCTTCGAACGTCCTCGTCCCCGTCTGCGTCGTCACCGTGGTGGCCACCGGAGCCGCCGTGGTGGCCGTCCGAGTCCCCGTGATGATGGCCGCCGGAGTCGCTCTCGGCGTGTGGGTGGCCGTGTTCGCCGTGGGCGCTCTCGGCGTCGCCCTCCTGTGGAACCGGCTCGCCCGCGAGGAACGCACCGAGGTTTTCAGGGGGGAAGCGCCGGCCCGAGAGGAATCGGCCGAACTCGGCGAAGCGGGAACTCGAGGGATCGAAGCGCATCTCGTAGAGCAGTTCCTTCACGTCGGTCGGATCGTCGCCGAACAGCGTCACGCCCCACTCGAAATCGTCGAGACCGACGCTGCCGGAGATGATCTGCGTGACGCGGCCGGCGTACTCTCGACCGATGTCGCCGTGTGAAGACAGGTGTTCCGCGCGCTCGTCGAAGGGCAGATCGTACCAGTTGTCTTCCGGTCCGCGACGCTTGTCCATCGGGTAGAACGTCACGAACTCGGTGTCGGGAATCTCGGGCGTGAGCCGCGACTCGATGTAGCGCGCCAGGCCGGTGTCCTCGACCTCCGCATCCTCGTCGAAGTAGTCCTCGGACATGTAGCCCGAGACCTCCGTCACCGAGAGGTAGGAGTCGGCCCGCTCGGTGAACTCGGCGAGCGCGGTGTGTTCGAACCGCCGCTCGAGCGTGTCGATGTCGGCGAGCGTCGGTCGCAGGTGGAGCACGAGCAGGTCGGCCTTGTGGCCGAGCACCGCAAACGTCGCCGATTCGCCCTCGTCAGCGTCGTCGACGGCCTCGCTGGCCGCGAGGTAGTCGATGCCCTCCTCGATCGCTCGCGAGCGCCGCCGCTCGGGCGCGTCTCGCCAGGCGTCCCAGTCGACCGACCGGAAGTCGTGGAGGACGTACCAGCCCTCTTCGGTCTGTGGCGGTCGTCGTCGTTCCATGCTCACCGGTTGGGACGGGATCGCTAAGAAGGACCGGGTTTCGGTGAGCCCGCCGCTGACGTCGCGCCGGCGGCCGAGACCGTCGCCGACTCGCCCCCATCGGAGCCGCCGACCTTCGGACCGCCGCCGTCGGAGCCGCCCCTCGAACCGCCGCCGGGGTCGACGACACCTCGAACCGCCGATCTCGAGCGCGACCGAAACCCTTTACGTGCGTCCGTTTTATCCACGACGTATATGCGGAAAAGTGGGCCGCCGAAGGGACTCATCGCCTACCTCGTGCTCGAACTCCTCGAGGAGAAGCCCCGGTACGGCTACGAGATCCTCAAGGAGATTCGCGAGATCAGCGGCGGTCACTGGGAGCCGTCGTACGGCTCGGTGTATCCGATCCTCTACAAGTTCGAGGAGAAGGGCTGGGCCGAGCGCATCGAGCGCGAGGACGAACCCGATCGGAAGTACTTCGAACTCACCGACGACGGTCTCGCCGAACTCGAAGAGCGCCGCGAGAGCGGCTCGGAGAAGGCCCGTGACTTCGCGGACGTCATCCTCGGCTTCTTCCACGTCTACGCGGCCTTTTCGACGGACGACCGGTTCGAGATCCCCGAGATGGACGGCGAGTGGCGCTTCGACGAGGCGTTCAGCCACTGGGTCGTCGAACAGGTCGTCCGCCACCACGAACACTACTTCGATACCGAGTTCGAACGCCTCGAGGCGACGCCCGAGGAGTTCTCCGAGCGCCACGGCGTCGATGTGGAAGACTGAGTCGGACGACGGTCGCCTCTCCGTCAGTTCCGGCACACTCGCGACCCGCCAGACGGGTGCGCCGATACCTGATTACAGCAGACAGTATGCGGGGACGACAGTTCGCGCCCGTTCGACGCAGTACTCGAGGGGGACGGCCGATTCGGTGCGCAGCTGTGCGACGGTTCGATCACCCCGAGACCAGTTGGGGCCCGAACAGCATCACGAGGAAGCTGACGAGCATGGTCACGCCGACCGTCGTCGTTACCAGACGGACCATCCCCCGGGTCGGGTCGATGATGGGCAGCCGCGAGACGATCGCCTCGGTGCTCGTCCGGAGGATGTGCCCGCCGTCGAGCGGGAACGCCGGGACGCAGTTGAAGAAGCCGAGCTGGACGTTGATCCAGCCGGTCCAGAACAGCAGGTTCGCCACCAGGAAGACGGTCCCGTCGCCGAACGCACCGAGAGCACCCTGCACCTCGTAGAAGTTCTGGATCCCACCGGTGAACCCGGCGAAGTTGAACGGTAAGGCACCGCTGACGCCGATGACCGGCAACAGGAGGGCGAGCCCCATCTTTCCGAGGAAGGTGTCGGCGACGCCGCCGAAGCGCGTCTCGCCGTCCCCGCCGAGCAGGCCCAGATACTCGTCGGCGGGATAGAGTTGAACGCCGATATCGCTGACGTCGACGCCGGACGTTCCCGGATACGGTTGAATCCCGAGGAACCCGCTCTCGGATCGCGGGTTCTCGTCGAGCGTGACGGTGTGCGTCTGTCGTTCGTCACCGATGTAGCCCGCCACCTCGACCTGCTGGCCGGGCTCGGTGTCCGCCAGCAGGGGAGCGAGGTCCTCGTAGCTGTGCACCCGCTCGCCGTCGAAGCGGGTGATGACGAACGTCTCGTCGGTCGGGCCGGTTTCGGCCTCGAGCGGCTCGCCCTCGGCGATCGAGACGGCAGCACCGATCGTCACCGCTCGTTCGACGCTCTCCTCACTGTCCGCGGGTTCGATCGTCAGGCTAACTCGTTCGTCGTCGCCGACGGCGTCGAAGAAGCCGCGTTCGGTCGCGACGGTCTGGCCGTCGACCGCGCGAATCTCATCACCCGTGGAGAGCCCCGTCGGACCGTCGTCCATCGCCGCGGTCACGATCAGCGACCTGTCGACTCTCACCGTCTCCTCGCCGTTGAGTTCGACGGCTACCTGCTCGCCGTCGACGGCCTCGAGCCGATCCGCGAGGTCGTCGTTGCCCTCGACCGCGGTGCCGTTGATCGCCGTGATGCGGTCGTTGGGTTCGATGCCGGCATCGGCCGCGGGGGAGTCCTGAGCCACACCGCCGACGGCGGCTCCGGGTGCG
>NZ_JAQIVI010000802.1 GCF_028618695.1 Natrinema soli
CGCCGCGGCGCTGGCGGACTCGCTATCGGTCGATCGGGTCGTCGTCCCGCGACCAGGCGGGGTCCTCTCCGCGTTCGGCCTGCTCGCGGCCGATGAGAGCTACGATGCCGTTCGTACCGTCGGGGTGGCCCTCGACACAGCCGATCCAGCCACTCTCGAGACCGTCTACGACGGCCTCGTGGCAGACGTGCTTTCGGACGCGTCCGAGCCGGACGCGGCGCGGGTCGAACGGGGCGCCGACTGCCGGTACGCGGGCCAGAGCTTCGAACTGACCGTGCCCGTCGACGACGAGTTCGACGCGAGAGCGGTCGCAGATCGCTTCCACGATGCCCACGAGCGGACCCACGGCTACGCGATGGATGAATCGATCGAGGTCGTCAATCTCCGCGCGACGGCGACGATAGCCGGATCGGAGCCGACCATCCGCCACGAGGGCGCGGGCGACGCCGCCGTTGGGACTCGAAAAGCGCACTTCCCCGGCACCGGGACCGAACCGCGAGCGGCGACCGTCTACGACCGGGACCGACTCGAGACGGGCGCGTCTATCGCAGGGCCGGCAGTGCTCGAGCAGGCCGAAAGTACGACCGTCGTGCCGCCCGCCTGGGATGGCGAAATTCTCGCGGACGGAACGCTGATCATGACGCGAACGGAGGAGGACGAACAATGACGCCAGGTTCGACGAACGACACGGACGACAGCATCGACCCGGTGACCCTCGAGGTGTTACGTAACCAACTCGAAAGCGTCGCCGAGGAGATGGGCCAGACCCTGATCCGGGGGGCCTACTCGCCGAACATCAAGGAACGTCGGGACTGCTCGACGGCGCTGTTCGACGCCGAGGGACGGATGATCGCGCAGGCCGAGCACATCCCCGTTCACCTCGGCGCGATGCCGGCCGCCGTGGGCGCCGTACGCGAGCACGACCTGAATCCGGGCGACGTGTTCGTGCTCAACGACCCCTTCACCGGTGGAACGCACCTGCCGGACGTGACGATGGTCTCGCCGATCGCCCCCGACGGAACGATCGTCGGCTACGCGGTCTCTCGAGCCCACCACGCCGATGTCGGCGGGATGACCCCCGGCAGCATGCCCGCCGGTGCGCAGGAGATCTATCAGGAGGGGCTTCGGCTCCCGCCGACTCGCTTCGTCGAGGGCGGCGAGGATCGAGAAGAGGTCCGCTCGCTCGTCCTCGCGAACGTCCGCAACCCTCGCGAGCGCCGGGCCGACCTCCGCGCCCAGCAGGCGGCGAACGAGCGCGCCGAGGAACGGCTCGCCGCGCTCTTCGAGGAACACGGCCGCGAGACCGTCCTCGAGGGATTCGACGCCGTAATCGACTATTCCCGTGAGCGGATCACTAAGGAGATCGCGGCCTTGCCCGACGGCACCTACGAAGCGACCGACTTCCTTGAGGGCGACGGCGTGACCGACGAGGACATCGAGATCGCGGTGACGGTGACCGTCGACGGCGAGACGGTCCACGTCGACTTCGCGGGGACCGCGGCGCAGGTCGCGGGCAATCTCAACGCCCCTGTGGCGGTCGCGACGAGCGCCGTCTACTTCGTCGTCCGCTGTATCACCGACCCCGAGATCCCGCCGAACCACGGCTGCTACGAACCGGTGAGCGTCCATGCGCCCGAGGGCTCGCTGCTCAATCCCGAGCCGCCCGCGGCGGTCGTCGGTGGCAACGTCGAGACCAGCCAGCGAGTCACCGATGTCGTCTTCACCGCGCTCGCGGGGGCCGCGCCCGATCGCGTACCGGCCCAGAGCCAGGGGACGATGAACAACCTCACCGTCGGCGCGCGGGACGGCTCCTTCGCCTACTACGAGACGATCGGCGGCGGCTTCGGCGCGCGAGCGGACCGCGACGGGATGGACGGCGTGCAGGTCGGTATGACGAACACGCTCAACACCCCTGTCGAATCGCTCGAGACCGAGTACCCGCTCCGGGTCGAGCACTACGCGCTCCGAGACGACAGCGGCGGTCGCGGGCGATTTCGCGGCGGGCTGGGCCTCGAGCGCTCGGTC
>NZ_JAQIVI010000803.1 GCF_028618695.1 Natrinema soli
TCTCGAACATCGAACAGCTCTGTGAACCACTCTGATCACCGCGCCCTATGGCAATTCAACACAGCACCATATCAGACGCTGGAATGATTACCTCATCCCCGATTATATCATATTTAATTATCTAATGAGAAATAATAAAATAATAATAATAATTCTTATGAAGTGATGAATATCATATCCTGAGTTCGTGAGTTTGGTACTCCAAGAGGGGTGCATCATCTGAATAGAATGCTATTCATGCTATCCAATATTTTCCAGCGATTCACAATCCCGAAGAGAACTATTCCTCCGCCATATTCCTTAGAAGAGAAAGAGAATGCTATTCATGCTATTTTGAAATCGCATCCTTTCGTTCTTGTTCGAATCGTTCAGCAACCTCGTCAACCAAGTCTTCCTCGACAACCGTACGCAGCAATGCGTCAGTCATCTCACGAACAACGATATTCTGATATCCACGGGTACTAAGCTCACGCTCTAGTTCGTAGTTCAGCCAAGAATCGAAGTTCTCGATAGTCTCTTCGCGCGCGTAGAACGGCCGTTGATTGGCTGCCTCGTATGAAAAGGCAGTATCTGACATCGGATCCAGTTCCTCGACGTCCTCCTCATCCGGTTCTTCGACGTATTCAGTTGTCGTGTCTGTGGTTGATGGCTCGGTCGGTTCCTCTGTGGTTGTCGTCTCGTCTTGATCGTTAGAATCGTCTTCTAGTGTCTGACCAAGATCTGCAAACGGATCATCGTCGTCAACCATGTCGGACCACCTCACCAGCCTCAACGATGTGCGCGAGTTCATCGAAGCACGTCAGCTGATCACAGTCGGGATCGTAGTCCAACAGTGGTTTGCGTTCACCATACGCTTTTGTGATACTGGTTCGGTCGCGGATACCAGGTGTCGGACTAATGTCGCCGGTACCCACAGCCTCCCAGTCCGTGATTCGAGCGAAATTCGGGATTCGATCCTGCAAGCTGTTGTGTGAGTTCAGCCGTTCAAGGAGCTGGCGGTCCTGCGTCTGCTGATCGATACGGCCGTCGAGCATGTTCGGAACGAGCGCAAGGACGTCGACGTCCATGTGTTTTCGCAGCGGTGCAATCTGGCGCTCAATGGTCCGTTCCAGTCCGGACATCGCCTCGTTGCCGGGCGCGAGTGGAAGAACGAGATTGGACGTTGCGACGAGTGCGTTGTCGGTTAGACGGGAGCGATACGCCGGCGAGTCCGTGACGATGAAGTCGTATTCGTCGCCAAGTAGAGGTTCAACGACTTCCCGCTGCAGAAGCGCCGACGGTTGGAAGACGTCGCCAACGACGATCTCCCGCTCGACCTGCTCAAGATCCTCACTTGAGGGAAGTAGATCGAACTCGTAGTCGGTATCGTAGATGACGGATGTGGGATCTGCGTCATCGAAGAAGACCTCGCCGATGCTCTCGTCTGTGTTGTGGTAGTGATCATCGAATCCGAGACCGACCGAAGCGTGGCCATTTGGATCGAGATCAATGAGAAGGACATTATGGTCGTGGGTGGCCAGCTGACGCGCGAGGTTCACTGCGATGGTCGACTTACCAACGCCACCCTTCAGCATACAGACCGAGACAGCGCGAGAATTCCCCGCCGTATTCACCGAGTCGTATGGGCTATTTGGGCTATTCGTGCGATCTATGCTATTCCTGCTATTCGTTCCCGCCATGCTATTCTGAAATAGCGTTCTAGTCTCCCTTATATCTATGGCCGGTAAATAGCAAGAATCGTGCAGATAGTGTGAATAGCATAAATATGCTAAATAGAATGGATAGTATAGTATTCATAAATAGCTTGAATAGCATAGGTAGTAACCGATCTATGAATAGAACACTACATGCGATTTCAGAATATCCCCGAAATGAACCTGATTACTTCGGGGCTCAGACAAGAGTCCGCACCTACTCCGTACCTCTGGCAATAACGGCCTCATCCAGTCTCTTCCATACAGTATCGAACATAGGTGGATCACCGGTGAGGTCTGGGAGCGTCGTCTCCCACTGACGGCGTATGTCCTCACGCTGATCTACCGGCAGCCCCGTGGTGAGATTGACGTCGAGATCGTCGTGGTCGCACTTTGCGTCGAAAGCAGGAAGAACAACATCGAACTCGATGTCAACGGATTCGGTCTCTAAGAGCTGATAGAGGTCGTAATAGTCCCTGGCTGCACCCCGTTGGAAGATCGCTCGCAACTTCTCTGCGAAGATCTCTTCGACACTATACGCCTGCAGTTCGAACTCGGGGATATCCTCGTAGGAGTGCGTATGGTGAACTGAGTCGAACGCAACGTACTCGTCGACCATTACGTCGAGGCTGGTCGTATTTGGATGGTCGAGCACCGCCCGATACTGGATACTCATGTCGACGTAATGTGTCGGATAGTGTTGCTGGCGGGACTCGTGGTGCTCGCGGATCGTGAACTCAATCCCGGAGCGCTCAGTTACCGTGTCGAGGACGCCTCGGAGGTCATCTTCTGACCCCTGATACCGGCCTTCGACGCCGAAATCGAGATCTTCCGAGAACCGCCACGATTGAGGGAAGTACAGCTTACTGAGCGCCGTCCCACCCTTGAACATGAGGTTCTCGCCGTATCCACTCGTGAAGATACCCCAGAGAATCCACGAATTGACGTAGTTCTTCTCGGCGTAGCCCTGGCGAACACCGAGCTCCCGAGCGAGGACACGCAATCGGTTTTGACTGATCATCGGAAGTCAGGACTCCATCGGACCGAGCGTGTCCGGGTCGACGTTGATCCGAAGGCGGTACGCGCTGTCATAGGTCCCCTGCTCGCTTCGCGTGGGGTCGAGCAGCGAATACCCGCTCGTGAACGACTCGACAAGCGCCTCACGGGTCGGAAGGTCGATGTTTAGTTGATCGGCGAGGTAGACGATTCGCTTGGTCGCCGCGCCATTGTCAAGCCGCTGGAGGTACTCACCGACTGTCGCCCACGAACAGTCCTGCTCGTCAGCTGCGACCATCGCTTTTGCGAGTTCTCGAACACCACCGCAGTACTCAGGATGGTCGGCACAATCAACGAGCGTCTTCTCCAGGTCGGCCACGTTCACGGCGGTTCCCTCGATAGACGTCGACTCATAGCCGAAGAACTTCCGCTCGGTGACCGTCGCAACTTGGTAGGGAACACCGTGGATCTCGCGACTCTGGGCCCGGGTCGGGGTGACGACGTACACAGTTCGCGGGACCTGCTTGGTCAGCCCGTGATGGCTGAGAGCGCTGTAGTAGCCGATATACATCGGCTCTGCGACGTGCGACGCAATCAGGTATTCATGGGTCGTGTACACGGCCTCCTCCCCAGCAACAAGCGGGATGATGAGATACTTCCCGGGGAGGAGCCGGTCCAGCCATCCCTTCTCGGTGAGCCGGGACGCGATTTCGCGAGCGGTATTGGATGTGACCTCGAGCGTCGCTTCGATGTCGTCGATCGAGATGATCTGGTGGCCCTCCGCGGCGAGGTGCGAGAGGAGCCGGCTCTCACGGGTAGAAAGTCCCTTCCGTATATTCTTCGCTTGTTGTGTAGAGCTCATACCTGCGTTTCGTACATAGACTATGAAGATCTGTAGGCTTCAACGTTGCGCCTCAACACCTCTTCGAATAGACGTCCAAACAATGTCGCTATTGACAACGCTGGCAAACATGACGATCTGCACACGGAACGTCTCGCCCCGACGTCATCCGATGTTACTGCCACAGTAATCGTGAGAACGTCCCCGGAGTGGTTAGAAGCGGGCGGGTGGCGTGCCGTCCACAAGAACATGACGGCATCAAACGTGCTCGCAACCAGGACCTCGCTGTCCATCCCGGACAAACGACCAGAAATCATCACGAGAGTGTGTCGCCCTTGCCCACGAGGAGACAGGACAGTATGATCCGTCGTACTATGAGACGCAGCTGGTGTGGGCTGTTGAGAGGATCGTCTCACCTTCAGATGGGATTGGTCGGATATTCGACGAAGGTTGGCAGAAACACGATCAACCAAGATCACATCATTCTGACCGAGCAGCAATAACAGAATAGCGTGGAAGCACACACCCCCCTCGTTCGGAGTGAGATCCCGTACGACCTACGGAATGGATAGCAGCAGTAATCAGCTACAATTTCCTGACTAGACAAGATGTCTTCTGAAACTATATTCTAAAACTACAAGACAGCGTAGACTTCCGATGATCAGTTATCTATCAGTTGTCTAGTTGTTAGCCTAGATTTATTACCTAGCAGTCCCAATAGTTCTCCAAGTAGAATACGCCACTAGTTAGAGTATTCGTGAATACGCCTAACACTGGAAGTACAGCTATTCTATCCGCCGAATATAGGGGATGAATATTGCATTGAGAGTGTTCACTCGACGAATTTCAAACCCAAACCTCGTGATCAAGTGGAAACACCGTCCCTAATCCGGTGGTATATAGGGCAGAATCTCATTCCGAACGAGGGGGGTGTGTCCCTAAAACTCTCACATCAATATTTTTCCAGAGTGCTCTGAAATCATCTCGCCGATCAGGCCCTCGGATAGCTCATTCCGAATCAGGGGTGTCAAGCTGGAATTGCTAATCATTTTGAACTAGTGGAATATCACCGTCAAGAGAATAACTCACTCCGAATTAGGGGGGGTGTAGTCAGCGTACGACATATGGTTGGACGACAACTCACTCTGAATCGGGTTTCTTCGGGTATAAATACGCAATCTCACGATTTTATGCTATTCAACGCCTATAGACGGGGGATCTCATTCCGAACGAGGGGGGTAACGACTAAGTGGTTGCCTTTCGAGGGTGAATCTATGACGGACAACGAAGGATCTGAAGGAGGGGGTGACGAATCTATTACGGACCGACAGCTGGATGACTTCGATTCAACCAAGGTGGATATCTCGGCCTCTGAAAATACGTCTACCACTGAGGAAATCCAGCAACAAGAGCCGAACGATCCAGCAAATGACCCATTGTTCGTTCGGGAAGGCGATGAACACGGTTCTTCAACTAAGATCTGGGCAGATCGCGATCTACTCTCTATTGGAACTGTTCCTGGGCCGGACCGCATCGTCGGTCGAGACGAAGAAATTAGATCGGTTGCTGGAGAAATCCGTCACCTCGTCCACGAATCCCAACCTAATCACGTCGTCATTTATGGCGAAACTGGGACTGGCAAATCACTTGTCAGTCGACACGTATCCGACCGTCTCGTCGATACTGCCACTGCGCGTAACGTTCCCGCTGCTAGCGTCTACGTCGAGTGCAAGAAGAATAATACCGAAACGCGAGTCGCCCGAACGATCGCCCGTGCCCTAAGTGACGCATCGGATTCTGGCATCGAAATCCCTCGTGTTGGCTTAGGATCCGCCGAATACTATGATTACGCCTACGACATCATCGACGAGTACTACGATGGACTCATCGTCATCCTCGACGAGATCGATATGGTCGATAACGCTGAGGGACTCCTCCATGAACTCTCGCGAGCCCGAGAAGCTGGTCATACCGATGCCTATATCGGAATCATCGCTATCAGCAACGACATCGACTTCGGGCAAAAACTGAATGCACGGGTTCAGAGCTCGATGCGGACGACGGACTTCGTGTTTGAACCTTACCAGAGCGATCAGATCGAGCAGATCCTCGAGTATCGACGAGATGCGTTTCAAGAGGATGTCCTACAGGACGGCGTCATAACCGAGACTGCTGACCGGTCGGCGGATGAACATGGTGATGCGAGGAAGGCAGTCGACGTCTTGCGGATTGCTGGTGATATCGCTGACGACACCAATGCGGATGTCGTTAGAACGGACCATGTCGATAAAGCAGTCAAACGCGCAGAGGTCAATCGGGTCAAGGAGACAATCGAGAGTACCTCACCGCAATCGAAGCTCGTTCTCTATACGCTCGGCCGGTTGACTGACTCGAACAACCGCCGGTTCCGAACCTCTGGTATCTACGCTCAGTACGAGACGACCTGTGGTGACGTCGGCGCAGATCCCCTTTCGTATGATCGAGTGAGCCAGATTCTCAGCACGCTCTCGCTCATGGGGATTTCTGAGTCATATCAGGTTGGTGGCGGACACAAGCAGGGAGTCTATCTGGAACACCAGCTCATCAAGGACAAAGATGTAGTGATGAAAGCAGTTGTAGAGAGCGACGAACGACTTTCAGAACTCCATAACGGATCGTACGAGATTTAATCAAGGAGGAGGGTCTGCTCTGCTTTGAACCCAACCACTGAAGCTCATTCCGAATTAGGGGTGTCAAATCATCTGGAAAATGAACAAACTCATTCCGAATCAGGGGGGTGGTTTGGAGATGCCTAGACTATCTAATCGTTTGGATTGACGGGTCCTTTATACTTCGAGAGAATCCTATCCCCTTCCCGCCACTGCCAGTAGTAGTAGCGGTTGTCGTTGATCTTCTTTGTTGTGATCGTCGCCTTCGAGGGGACGTCGTCCGGGAGATCCTCCGGTCGCTCCTCAATCAGTTCCTCCTCGTCGTCTTGCTCAGCAATCCGTGCTTCGCGTTCGCGATACTCGGCGAGCGCCTCGGCATACTGGGCGATGTGCCGAAGCAATTCTGGTGAATGAGTCTCGAGCGACTCGACGACGTTGTCCGGAAGTTCTTGCGGTGGAGTTGGTGGCGAGTAGGACATGGGTCACGGCCGTATCGCTCTTGTGTAGAGCCACGGAAAGACCCTGTAGTTACACTGAGCTAGCCATAATCTGGGAGTATGTCTTCTGCTCAGCCAGCGTTCGGCGCGATGTTTCGAGAGTTGATCGAGCTGGGCGTCGTCGAGATCGACACGGAGCCGCTCGATGCCCGCATCGAGCGGCGACTCAAGGAATTCTGGGAGAATACATCCTGTCCACGGTGTGGGCACAACTCCGTTCAAACGTGGCCGCATCTCGACCGTGTTTGGTGCCGTGACTGCAACTTCAAGCCGGTCTACACCTACGGAACACCGTTTCACGAGAAGCACCTCTCCTGCGGCGAGGTACTTCTCGCATTCACGCTCTACGCCGATACGTTGCTCAGTATCAACCAGATCGCGCCGTTGCTCGGTCGGGCCTACAAAACCGTTCACACGGCGATTCGGGAGGTGGAAGCCGCGATCCATCGCGGCTTCCCCGTCGTCTGGAGCCTCCTCGACCAGACCATCGATGGCCCGACGCAAGTCGACGAATCTGGCACGGTCTGTTCGGGCTACAAAGGGCAAGAGCCGCCGCGGAACAGCCGGTCCCGCGGCGGCTCGTCCCAGAGAGGGCGCTCACGCTGGCGAGGGCGTCACGGTGATCAACTGACGCTCGTCGCGGCGTGCCGCGACTCGCTTCGCGTGATTCGCGGCCAACTCGGCATCGACTTCAGCGGTGATCTAGAACCAGTGATCCAGAAGGCAGAAGACCTCTCCCAGCCACTGGGAGAGGTCTGGACCGACGGCCTCCAGGCCTACAGAGAGATGGAGCGTGACCACCGAACAGTCGTACACAAAGAGAGATACGTATCGCCCGACGGCGTCCACATTAACCAAGCTGAGTGCCTGTTTTCGCTCGTCCAGCCGTGGCTGCAGAAGTTTCGCGGCCTGTCCAAGCAGGGCTTGGAACAGGCCGCTCACACCTTCGGCATCGTTCGGTCACTCACTCTGGCTGGCGAATCCGTCGAATCAACCATTGATTGTCTCGTTATCGGGGCCTTCCGCAGTTCTACATAAGAGCGGGCCGTATTAACCAACACTGTCGTTGAAATCTTAGTTTTGTTGGTTAATAGAGCTGAGCATGCGAGGCACATCTCATCCATCCAAATCGCTCTTATGCAAAGCTGTGGAACGACCGTGTAGTTACGGTGAGAGGGGGTTTTCTCTGTTATCACTGCGCTGTTGGTCACTGAGCAGCTGTGTGAGTATGGATTTGATGTGTTCTGGGTTGGGCACATTTCGAAACGTGATATCTTCCGTACTCGTCCCGGCGGTGTATACGCGCACATCGCCGAATGAGAGTACCCGCTCGAGGATCGTTTGCTCGTACGCAGTGTTCTGGACGCGATCGAGGCGGATCTGCGTGACATCGCGGGAGACGAGCCCGTGTTTAACGTAGATTTCTTCGTCGGTGATCACGTACAGCAGCCGCAACCACTCCAAATACGTCTTTCCGACGATCCCCGCGCCGACCAGAGTGAGTACGAGCGGGAGGAATCCAACCCACGCCGGCAGCGCTTGACCGTCGAGTACTGACAGAAGGATCAGTGTGCCAACGATCCCGCCGAGTACGAACAGGAGGCCACCGATGATCGTGAACAGGATCGTGAATCGCGACGGCCGTCCGGACCACTGTACATTTTCATCTTCCGTCAGGTGGAGCCAGTCTGCGTCTTCGACGTTTTCTTGCGGCCGTATCAGCGCCATTGAGTCTCACGCCCTGAGGATGTGTATGGATCCGTCTGCCAGTCGAGGACGCCACGGCGGCGTGCCCAGTACTGTATTCGGTTTCGGGTTACCATGGTGGTTTTTCTCCTCTTTTGGGCCTCTTATCTTGACCTATATATGAGTACTGGCGATTTCACCAACCCTCGGAGCGAGACTCACCGTTCGGTCACTGGCTGCTACTCCCTCGAGTCTCTGCATGGGGTGTTTCGACGTCTTGTCCGATTGCTTTCGCAGTCACACGGCAATGCCACACTGACGGCATTCTCGCCAGTATCGATATGGTGGCTTCTCAGTCGCCGTTTCCTTGGCTCGCTTATCCGTCTTCTTGCTCTCGTTCGAGCGTGTCGATCAGTTCTTGAGCCGTGTTGCTAATTCGGCCCAGCCGATCAGCGACCGCCTCGGGATCGTCACCGCTCCACGCTGCGAGGTAGAATGCCGACCCGCTCATATCCAGGTCGAAATAGCGCCCGACGATGTAGGCCACAGCTTCCGCTTCGACTTCGCGTTTCGCTCGCTCATCACGATCATCGATATCGAAGTGCAACAGCGCGTGGGCGTACTCGTGGATAAACGTCCCAGCGAGGTCTGCCTGGTTGTCTCGATCTTTCACCTCGACGCGCGGGCGCATCGTCATGGGACAGCGGTGTTTGCAGACGCCATTCGCTTCTCCATATTCCCACTCCTCAGGGGAGACAATCTGTGCGTCGACATCCAGGTGCTCTGCACTCTCGAGGAGGGCTGGCACCAGCTCACCGGCGTCACCGTATGCCTCAGTCTCGAGGGCAGGAAGCGGTTCGCCCTCAGTCTGGGAGACGTCAAAGACAGCGGTGGGCTTGAACCCGACGAGTCCTTTCGACCATTTTTCGGGTGCTGTTTCGTCGTATTCACAGGGACTGTTCTCGTGGTAACTCGGCGAGTTTCCGCACGCAGGACACTGTTTCGTGATGACCGGTGCCCAGATCCAGATCCCACTCTCGCCTTTCTGGACATGCCGGTCGAACTCGGTGCGCCACGTGTTGTACCCCGCGACGTGGGTTGCGTGGGGACACTGGTACTTGATGAGCAGCGTGTTCCGGTAGGAGTAGTCGTGAAAGTGACTCTGTACATCGAGCCAGGCTTTGAACTCCTCACTGGCCGCCGCCTCGTCGACGAGGTCGACAAGGTCGTTAACCCAGTTTTCGATCGTCTTGTTCATCTCGTCGCTGCGCGTCTCGGTCTCGGTGAACGAAGCTGGTCGCTCTGTGGTCACAGACATTGGAATCACTCGTGTTGACGTTCTCGCCTGTTCGAAAGCGCCTCACCCCTCTCGGGGGGACGACCAACACCACGCTCATCGCACACCAGACTTCGAGTGAAAAATCGGCTCACGGCGGCATGAAGACGCTCCGCTCGTCGACGATCTCCTCGAGTCGATTCTGCGTCCGATGTTCAAAGTAACAGTCGTACGAGCAGTAGCCACAGATCTCTCCAGTATCGTACTCAGCCATGAACGGGCCACGGTCGGTTGTCCAGACGTTCGCTCCACACGCTTCACACGCCGCACTTGAGAGGTCGCTCGGCGTTGGTCCCTCGTACTCGAGATCGACGTCCTCGTCGTGGAGCTGTGTCTCCGGCCAAATGCCCTGGGCCTCCCAGAAGGCTTTAATCCGGCCCAGGCTGTGCCGAACTAGCTTTCGGACAGTGACGTGATCGGCGTCGCGTCCGCTATCGTCCCAGCCGTCAGCTGACCAGCACTCGCCGAACTGGGCTCCACGATGCAAGCCGTTCCAATCGAGCCCCACGATGTCTGCCGGTGGATCCCCGGAGAGCGTTGGCCGGGTGAGCGTCTCGATCGCGTTCACCTGCTTTCGCGGACTGCCACCGAGGATGTGGACTCGTCGGCCACGCCAATCTGCCGGATCCGAGAATTCGTGTGCGAGCTGGTCGGAGTACCCACGCGGGTAGCCGAGTACGAGGTCCTCGGGGATAGCGTCGATCGCCTTGCGGCACTTCGGTACGATCACAAGCTCCGATTCAGGGTAACTCGCCTGAAGGTCGCGTGCAGTCCGAACGTACTCGCGGGCCTCGTCGACGGAGTAAGCATCACCGAGGACGCCAACGCGAGGCTCGTAATCTCTGAAGCGTTCGAGATATCGCTCGAGGTCGGGATTGCGAAAGTCGTTGTCGAGCATTCCGACTGGCAACTCGAGCGTCTCGTACTGACCCTGCTGGTAGGTGCAGTCCTCACGGAACCCGGTCACGTAGCCGAGGTTGAGTGCATCAATCGCAAACGGGACGCGGTGGAGAAAGGCGACGTAATCTGCTTGGCGAGCGGCTCGAATCTCGGCGGAACTGTCGGCACTGATCGGTATCGGGTGTGCGGATCGTGACATAGAATGGACTTCGGAAGGCGCAGTGAGCTGCTGCTCAGTTACCCCACGTCCTGGCCTTTTCAGGCAGTAATGAGACAAGCATGACAGAATGACCGTCCACACCGAAGTTTCAATCTTTTTTGAGATAGTGGCGGTCTCATTCTCAATGAAAAGACCAACCGCGTGGGGTAACTACGAGTGGAATGATGCTTCTCTTGCTTCGACTCTCTCACGGCTCAGGAGAGCGAACAACACAAGTCACGTGAGGGCTGAGTCAGTGGGCGACCTAGCCGAAGAAGAGTCAGACGTCGCCGTGTTTGCCTTCCAGCCCGTGTTGTTTGCGGTGGCGGGTGGCGGCGTTCGTCTCTGAGCAGTTGATCGCACCAGCAGGACCTCGCTTGTGTCGGATCCGTTTGTCTCCATCCTCGATCAGTTCGCGGGCGACCATGCGTCTCTGCCGACCTTTGTGCTCGCTCTCGGGGATGACGGTGAACGTGGTCTTCTCAGCGATCGTTCCCGTGTAACCGCTGTGATCGTGCATATGATTCGCATCCTTGACGGCGTTTTCGAACGCGTCATCGGCGGTCTTGGCGAACGCAAGCGTGTCGAAGGTAACAGCGCCCATCAGTGCTCCTCCAGTTCCTGTTCGATGCGGACTTCGTTGTGGCGATCAGGATCGCCGGGTAGGTCCGGCTCATCTGGCTCGCAATCTTTGGGGCGGACGCCAGGAGGAAGATTGTCGAACATTAGTGCTCGCCTCCGCTCTCGGTCTGTGCTGTCATTGCTGGCTGTCGTGCCATCTGTGAAAACCTCCACCCCTCTCAAGGGACGAACAACACCACGTGCATGCGTTATAGCAGTACAGAGACCTCGACGAGCATACCCTCTACTTTCTCTGCTAACTTGTTTTCACACTCATCATCAGCGTATCAGCTGTTACGTATAGGTGGAGTAGTTACCGTTGGAATCACAGAAAGTCATATGTCGTATCGTAGTAATCTGTGAGCTATGGGTTCCAGATTTACAGCCCCCCAAACGATCTTTGAGTGGCAAATTCTTGTTGCCTCTCTCTTCATCCTTTATCTGGTGATAGGATTCGTTGCGACTCGAGACCTCCTGTATGCGATTTCGTTAGGTCTCTACGGAGGAATCGGTATGACGGTTGTATTAGCAATTCTCGTCTTCACGTGGCGAGGCGTGAGAGATACCTTCGTTCGACAAGAGTCGTAGCTAGCGACCACTGCTCAGTACGCATACCTACGTAACGACTACCGGATCTCGAGAGACAAGCTCGAAGGTAGATATTCAGAAGGAACTTCTTCCTAATAGCTATCCAAAAGCCCGTGCTCTTTATAGTCCATTTAGTCAACCCAGAAGGTCGTGACTCAAGCAGCAATCTATGCTCGCGTTAGTACCAGCGACCAAGACGTCTAACGCCAGCTCAACGAGACCCAGAATTACCTCGAGAAGCAGGTCAGGCTGACGAGATTGAACAGTGCTCCGAAATAGTGAGCGGGCATCGAGGTGTTATTCGGTGTTCGCTCCGAAAAACGACATCCGCGCATGATCACTTCCATCGGCGGTTGGAGCAACTACAAAGCAATCGAACCCTACCTTACCGTTCTTACGCCGGAGACCATCGGGCGTGAGATACAGCAGGCCGACCTCGCTTGACCATCAAAAGAAACAGGCCGTCGAGACTTCTGAGTCGTCCACAACGGCCGCGTATTCGCTCCAGATATCTTTCGGGTCGTCCCCAGCTTCCTCACGCAGTTTGTTGAGGGAGAATTCTCCTTTTGATTCGCGCATCCGGCGAAAATGCTTTTCGAACAGGTTCCGAACCTGTTGCTCATCTTCTGTTTGTCGTCGATTGATATCCTCACAACCCGAACATTTCCACACTCGAATCCTTTGATGGTCTCCAGTCGCCTTTGCTAAGGCTCTCCGGTTTGCTGCGCGAGCACCTATTCCATAATTAGGTTCATGCCACTCTTTTTGTACCGGCGTCTGGCAGTTTGGGCAATACGGCTTCTCAACTTCAACCGACCAATCGTTGCCATGATGGAGACGACCTCGCCAGAGAACACCACTGGACTCAATACATCCCTCAACAGCAGTTGAAGTCTGAGATAACCGCCGTTCAGTACGGCGAACCCCGATATAATACGACACTGGAACGACCAATACTATCAAAAACACTAGTTGATACACAATCGAAGCTCCACTGATAACCCCATAGAGAATCGCAATCCCCGGAACAGCACTGAACAGTCCTACCCAATTGTCCGTTATGAAGACCCTCAATCTGCCGAGGCGTTCACGAGCGACGTCACGACTCATTGCTTATCATATATTAACAGACCCACTTCAAGAAGTTGATGTGAAGCGAACGAGTTCTCGAAGGAGAAACGCCTCTCGTTCGGCGGGTTCTCGAGAGACTGTTCGACACTGCCGTGGTCCCGCGCTAAGATCGATTCGGCAGCATCGACGAGCTGGTCGAAGTTCGTCCAGACGAGGCGATCGTCCTCTATCCGATCGAGTTTCTTCGGGCGGCTGTGGTCTGGTGTGAGGACGACAAGGCGTTGGGTATCGCTTGCCTCCTGGCGGAGGCCGCTCAGATGGTTTCGGATCTGCTCGAGGTCAACGCTGTTGGGGACCGTTTTGGTCTCGAACCACAGCGACGTCGAGCTCTGGATCGACGCATCTGGGACAGAGCCGTCACCAGCAATTTGGTTCTCGAATGTGACGAGAGAAAGGTCCGATTCGTCGAGTGTTGCTTCCAGGAGTTCTTCCCCGAGTTTGGTATTGACGTGTTCGAGGACGGCCATGAGTGTCGACGTAACTCGGTTTTCGCTATGTGTGTATGTCGAGAAGAGTGGGTTTGGCATGATATGATAGTCTCTGTAAGCTGAACAGTGAAGATTTCGTTATTTGTAGTGTTGCTATTCTATTGATCCAGAATAAGGCCCAAATGAGTATCTCAGAGAGAAGTAGGCTCATGAGTGGACCCTCAGAATAGTTGATTGTGACTGAGATCGGACTTGTGAGCTGTACGAAGACTAAACTCGAGCAGCCTGCGCCGCCTGCCGAGTTGTATGCCTCATCGCCGTTGTTCAGCAAGGCCCGACGGTACTGTGAGCAGAATCATGACGACTGGTTCATCCTCTCGGCCAAGCACTATCTGCTCGAGCCTAACAGGCCACCTATCGAGCCGTACGATGAAACGTTGACGGGTGCGCGGGTTGCGACAAAGCGAGAGTGGTCGGAAACAGTGTTCGAGCAGTTGCAGTCGGCAGGGTTGCTCGAGGCGGGGAAAACGCTCGTGTTCCACGCTGGGCGTGCGTACTATGAGGAGTTGCTACCGCTGCTCGAGGAGACGGCTGTCTCGGTCCAGTTTCCAGTAGAGGGGCTAATGATTGGTGAGCGGCTGAGCTGGTACAACGAACGACTCTGAGTAGGACCAGAAAATCTGTTCGGCTGAACCAGACCCGTTCTTTCACGGTTACAATGTCAACTAGATCCTCGATGTTTTGTCTGGAGCTGGCGTGTCTAACTCTTCCGCGTATAGATTGTGCAGATATAGTGGGGTGTCCCTAACCACACCAAATTGTTCGGATGGTGTTGTGCTTGTCCTCGAACTATTTGCTGAAAATGATATTGACCGTTCAGTGAGTGGTGAGTAACGGTCTAGGATGATACTCAACCCCTTCGGTGATCTGGTTCTCAAGCGTTATACGTGAGTGATCTCGTCATATCCTCGTCCACTTTGATTTGCCTCTATTCCATCACCGACATTATAAATTCATGAATTACAGAACTTATTAAGACATCTATTCGGCATATTTTGAACTATACTCGAGAAGCTATCATCGGTAAAAACAAAGTACTGTCACTATCATCAGAGTAGATATTCAATGAGTAGATCGCTTTTCTCTGGACCCCAGCACCAATATCTAGAAACGCAAGCGTTTCAGACAGCTGAGCGGATCGCTGAGGACTCTATTGGGAGTGTTCTCTACCTTACGCGGAACGACGTGAGACGTAGTCATGTTGCGGATAAGTGGGCTGAAACACACAAACCACTCCAACTCCGCACCGAGACGCTCGATGGCATTGTGCGGGAGTGGTACGAGAAACTCGAGGGACCAGTCGACCGCCCACCTGGACAGCTAGATCGACGACTTACCGAATACGCACTCGATAGGGCAACCGCAAATGAAGAGAGCATACTCGCTTGTGAATTGGCCTCGGCGTCACTTGCAGATGCGTTCAGCAGTCGCTTTTCGCTGTTTGATGACGCCGGCGTTGTGACTGCATCTGCACTCGAGACAGAGTTCAACGGATCGGAACTCGAGGAACGCATTGCGACAGCTACAGTCGATGTCTATCGCCAGTATCGCTCACTCCAGGACGAACTCCTCGAGGAGTGGATACTGACTCGAGGCGAAATCTTTGAAACCGTAGCGACAGCCGATGTCCCGTTGTCGGAATTGACTCCGGAAATCGATGTCGTCATCCTCTCTGGCTACTACGAATTCCGGCCGCTCGAGCGAGCACTTCTCCAGCGAATCGTCGATTCGTTCGATGCAATTGCGATACTACCCCTTCACCAAGCCGGGAAGGGCGGTGACGACAAAATCGCAACTGATGCACTCGGACTGTATCGGACGCTGGACTTTGAGCGACAAGAGACCGAGCCTACAACGGATCTAACTGCCATTACGAGTGCGTTGTATCAGCCAGATCCCGATCCGGTGCCCAATACAGAGGCCCTACAGTGGCGGGAGCTTCCGACACCCGAACGCGAGGTGCGGTATGTTGCCCGCGAACTTCGAAACGAACTGACCACCGGGCGTGATCCAGACGACCTCGCCGTTATCGTTCCAGGTCTTCGATCCTACGCTGAATATATCTCTGATACGTTCGAGACGTTTGAGATTCCATACGTTACGACGGCGACAGCCCAGCTAGATCGAACGTACACCGGGAACGTGATTCATGATCTTCTGGCCCTTGCTGAACCGAATCTGCGAACTGAGGATCTTACATCACTGCTGGCAAACCCTCTTGTTGATCTTATCTCACCCGAGCAGGCAGCCACCGTTACAGCGACAGCACGTCGCCGGGATACTGCATCTCTTCATCCCCTTCTCGAGACCCTCGATGGCGAGACAACGGTGCGTATCAATGAACTCCTCGAGCAACTCGAGACCCTTCGAACGGAGGATCTTGATGTAGCTATCGAGACACTTCGGAGGATTCTCGATGAGCAACTCGAGATCAGCGATACGGTCGAGACCTACGCCGGTGGCACTGATCAGGAACTCGAGAAGCGAGCGTATGCTCTCACTGAGGAGGTTCTCGAATCGTTTGAAACGATGACAGCTACTTCAAGTCGGCTCTCACCATTAGCGCTGTTCACTCGCGCGTTTGATGGCGTGCCTGTTCGTGCTCCACAGAGTAGTGCGGATGGCCAAGTCGAAGTAATGGGGATGCTGGATGCTCGGATGCGCTCTTTCGACAAAGTGTTCATCGTTGGATTGACGACGGAGCATTTCCCGACGACACCAGAGCGACCAGCGTTTTTCGACGAGATGACGGACGCCCATCCGCGATTCGATACTGGTGACGAGCGTCTTCGGGGGCGATATCTCTTCGCGACACTACTTGCAAACGTTGCGGAAGCAACGCTGACGACACCACAGACGGGTAACGACGATTCTGCTGTCGTTCGATCACCCATACTGGATGAACTGCAACGGGTCACAGGTATCGATCCTATCGAAGGCGTTGATGAGCGAGTAGGATCCCGCGAAGATCTCCAGCGACATATCGCTGATTGCTCCAACAAACGAGCCGCTGTTGATCACGCCGGCAACCACGGCGATTTCTCCCCTTCCCAGACAAAGCGAACCGATCGGGGCCTGGTCTGTGCCGACCGACGGGCCAGTACGGATCTCACGCCATATGATGGCGTTCTCGATGCCGAGACCGTGAACGAGGTCTATCCACCGTCGGAACGGGAACCGTACAGTGCCAGCCGTCTCGAGCGGTATGTCGAGTGTGGATTCAAATTCTACGCCGAGAACGTTCTCGACATTGAAGATCCGGACGACGTCGAGGTGACGCCGACGCCACTGGAAACTGGATCGTACGTGCATGACGTGCTCGAGCGATTCTACGTAGATCTCCAGTCTTCGGACGATGAGATCGATCTCGTCGAGTATGACCGAGATGAGCTCGAACAGCATCTTCTCGATGTCGCACTCGAGGAACTCGCCGACGCTGACTTCGCGTACGATGGCTTGTTCTACGAACGGTGGGCAGCCAAGCTGTTCGCCGGCCTCGGCGATGAAGAGTCAAACCCATACACTACTACCGATGTGCCACACGATGCACTCGAACGCGGCTTGTTCGTGACGTTTCTCGAGGAAGAGCTCTCACGAAATACTGACGACCGTCCATCGTTGTTCGAAACGCCGTTCGGTAGCGGCCTCCCGGACTCGGAGAGTGGGCCGTTCAACATTGACTGCGGGGATGGATCGACAGTCTCGATTCGTGGCTACCTCGATCGCCTCGACGTAGCTAACTCGGAGGATCGATCGAAGCTCACACTGTACGATTACAAGACTGGCCGTGCGCCGTATATGACGAAAACTACGGGCGGGACGAAGTTCCAGCTCCCAATTTACTTGCTCGCTGCCGATCATATCGTCGACGGCGACAGACTCGCGAACGCTGATCTGGCAGCGACGTACTATCAGGTACGCCCGCCAAACGACATCCACGTTCCACGTGGGATCGAATCGAAGTTCGATTCACAGACCGAACTCCGCCAGTTCCTCGATACGGTTGTTCCATCATGGCTGGGACAACTCGACGATTCGATCGCGAACGGGCGGTTCCACACGACGCTGTTGTCCTCACGCGACGCGAGCTGCAAGTACTGTGAGTATCGCCGGTCCTGTGACGTTCGGCACCACCGGAAACGCGAGCATCTCGATACAGCTCGAGAGGATGGGCGTGCATACGTCCCATTGCGGGCACAAGATGATGTCGACCTCGAGGAGGTGATGGCCGATGACTGACGAGAGCGATGAAATCACGCTGACTAGCGAGCAGGAGGATGCGCTTCTCCTCGATCGAAACGTTGCGATCACCGCCGGCGCCGGCACTGGGAAGACGACAACACTGACCGAACGGTACGTGAAACTTCTCGCGGAGAATCCGGAGCTGACACCCGAAAATATCGTTACGATAACCTTCACCCGGAAAGCCGCTGCTGAGCTGACTGAGAGAGTTCGTGAGGAACTGTACGACCGGCTTGCGGCTGTCGAGTCACCAGAGGAGTACCATCGATGGCGCAACGTGCTCGACGAACTCGAGGACGGGTACGTCCATACGATCCACGCGTTCTGTACGCGGCTACTGCGTGAGTATGCCGTCGAAGCACCCGTTCCGCTCGGATTTGACGTCCTCGAGGAGGACGGTGCGGCGGTACTGCAGCGCGAGGTTGTCACGGAGTTCCTCGATCAGAATCAAGCTGATGAGGATGTGAGGTTACTCGCTCAGCTCTGGGGACGCGGCCAGCTCGTCGAGATTCTCACCAGTTTGCTCGATGACCGGCCGCAAAGTGAAACGGCTCTCGAGCACTGGAAGGATGCAGACACCGATGACTACGTCGACGTCCTCTGGGATGTCTGTGACCTAGATGCTGACCAAGCTCGTGAAACGCTGTATGATGACGGTGTTCTGGAGAACCTTCGCGACCTTCAGGGGCGACTTCCTGCCGACCATACAGTCGAAGATGCTGACGGGTTACAGGCACTCGAGACGCTTACTGCTGTAGCCGAGCGCTTCCCTCGTCACTCCGCCGACAGCGATCCTCGAGAGTGCCAGAACGCGATCCCCGAACTGTACGAGGTCTGTGAAAAGAAAAACGGTGGTCTCTACAGCAGCTCGGGCTACATCGTCGGGAGCAGTGACGAGTGGGGCAAGCACACCGATGTCTACGAGGATCTGAAAGCGACGCTCAATACGCTGATCGACGCAGTCGAACCATACGAAGACGCCGTCGAAACAACGCCCGGCAAACTAGAGCGAAACAGTGCACATTATGCGCTGGCACTGCTCCGAGTCTTTGCGGACGTACTTGAGCGCTACGACGTCGAGAAGGACCGTCGAGATGCACTTGACTTCCCGGATCTGATCGAGACGGCGATTTCGTTCCTCCAGAATCACGACGACGTTAGAGAACGGTTGCAAGCCAAGTTTGCAGCGGTGATGGTTGATGAGTTTCAGGACACTGATCCGCAGCAGTGGGTGCTGGTGAAACTGCTTACCGGTCTCAACGACGGGACAGCGACTAACGCCTTCCTCGTGGGTGACGAGAAGCAGAGTATCTACGCCTTTCGTGGTGCCGACGTGACAACTTTCAGTGACGCTCGTGATGAGTTGGAGTCGGCGAACGCAGCACTCGGTCTCGATACGGTTCCTGAAAGCGACGCCAAAAGCCCGACGGAGCTCGAGCTGTCGGGCAACTTCCGAACGCTCGAGGGACCACTGACGTTCCTGACCGAACTCTTTGCGTCTGTGTTTCGGGCAGAAGGTGACGACCATGCTCCGTTCGAGGCATCGCCTCAGGAGCTTACTGCGGAACGAGATCGACTCGAGGACGTCGATAGTCTCGAAGGTGACGTCGAGTACCTGCTCGTCCCTGACGACGACGAGACGGCAGCCTCGCTCATGGGCGACAATCACCCCGTTGCAGAGGGTGCCCTCGAGCATACGATCGAAGCTGAAGCACAGGCGCTTGCTGCCCGACTTACACATCTCTTTGCGGATCCACCGCTCGTCCAGGATCCTGACTCGAACGATCACCGGCCGGCACAGCCTGCTGACGTAGCTATTCTCCTCCGTCGGCGACGGCATCTCGATCGATACCAGCGCGCTCTCGAGGACGTCAGGATTCCGTATACGACTGTCGGTGGCTCCGGATTCTACGATACTCCAGAAGTACAGGCGCTGACGAATCTCCTTCGAGTACTCGGCGCCCCAACTGACGACGTTTCCCTCTACGGCGTGCTTCGGTCACCGCTGTTTGGATTCACGGACGATCGACTCGCCACAGAAGTTGCTGACGCGGAGTCGGTGTGGGATGGGCTTGCTACGACGGAGGATCCACAGCTCGCTGATGCCTACGACCTCCTGACTACGTGGCGAACGCTCAGCGGCTGTGCGACGCCGACTGAAGCAAGAACGCTTCCCTGGAACCGTGTTCTCTCACGCGTTATCGACGACACTGGCTACCTCGCCAGCGTCAGTGCTGATGAGCGAGGGAAGCAGGCGGTCGCGAACGTCGAAAAATTCCGCGACCAAATACGATCCTGGAGCGAAAACGGCGTTCATACGGCCGCAGGGTTGCTCCATCGAATCGATCAACAGGCAGAGGTCAACCCACGAGAGGGTGAAGCCGACATTCCGGGTGATACGGAGGGAGTTCGGCTCATGACGATTCACGCCGCGAAAGGACTCGAGTTCCCTATCGTTACTGTTCCGGATCTTGGGACGTCGCTCAAGTTCGGCCGGAGTATCGACGATCATGGGTACGTGCGTTTGGTCGACGGGTCTGAGGATATCCCACCATTGCCTGCCGTCGGTGGTCCGGATCCGGACGATGCATTTTCGATCGAAAAGACTGCCGCCCACGAGTACGCAGATCGCATCTCACGTCCACAGGACCGAGCCGAAGCGAAGCGGCTTCTCTACGTTGCGTGTACGCGAGCTCGAGATCGGCTCTTATTGTGTGGGACTCACGATATCGAACTCGAGGAAGAGGGTGGTATCGCGCTTGGTGAACCGGATGCGTTCGACGAGGCAGGCCGATGGCGAGATTGGCTGCAGCCCGTACTCTTTGACGACGATCTGGCTACGGCTGCGTTTCGGAACGGGAGTGCAACTGGTCGAATCGGAGATGCAACGTACACGGTTCGATCCCCGTCACGTCCCGTCGAGTGGACACAGGACGAGACTTCGGATGACTCGATGCCATCGATATCGATACCGGCGCCGTCTGTACAGGAGCCAGCGACTCGAGTGGCTGCAACCACGCTTGTCAATGCACTAGCCGATGAACGTGAGGAAAGTGGAGGGATGAATTTCCCGGCAGAATCACGGGAGACCGGGTTGCAACCGACTACGTTTGGGACCGTCGTTCATCGACTCGCCGAACTTCGACCGCCACGAGATGACTGGGAGTCGTTTATCGAACGAGTGAGTCGAATGGCCGATGATGAACCGACTGCAGCGGACGTTGAGTCAGTAGTGGCTCATGCCGACGATGCGATCTCGTTTGCGGAGTCTGCCGAACGGGCGGTGACAATCGAGGAAGCACACGACGAGTATTCGGTGATCGCACGGCTCGATGGACATCGGATCGTCGGTGATATCGACCGACTGCTTGTCACTCCAGATACCTACTGGATCATCGATTACAAGACGAACAGTCTCTCGAGGACGACGTCGTCGGATCTGCTTGAGCACTATCGTCCGCAGTTGCTTTCGTATGCGCTGGCGCTGTTGCAACACGATTCCAAGCGTGACGTTCGTGCATCGCTTCGGTTTACCGACGCCGGCGTCGAGGAGTCTCTTGAGTGGAGTAGTGGGCAGATGAGTGAGATCGAGTCAGAGCTTCGGTCGATGGTGGATTCACTCGAATAGCGTTGCTTTCTGTTCACTCGCGTCTCGACTTCTATGGCGCTTATACCCTTAGCGAAGAATCCCACCGGTATATCAAGCAACACCTGTTAGATGGGGAAACGTTGGTACAGCAAGTTGAAGCATTACTGGATACACTCTCTGTAGAATTTGGATCTTCTGAGGACAGACTCGAATTAGACGGAATGGGAGTGCAAGCCCTGATCCTCTATATTCTTGTTCAGCGAATCTTCTCCAGTGATACGTTCCTTACTGGACTTAGAAATCACGAGCAGTTTTCGGGGGCTGGACTGGCACAACTGGCTCGATTTGCACTCAACGCGGACGAAGCGATTGTTTCCTATGGACTTGTCAGCACCATCCAATTGTCGTTCACGCTGGAGGATGCCCGATCACAACTTGGCACGTTAGATCAGGGCGAAAATCAGCAGTGAGAGCGGAGTTTTCGTCTGTCAGCTATTTCACCGGCGGAATCTTCAATAGATTCACTTGTGACTCTCAAGATATGTCTCGCCTCTATATCGCACCAGTTGGCTCAGATTGGTGCGAGAGATTTGATCAGACGGTCGGTTCGCCAATCTCAGCGTCCGATATCGATCTCCCGTCTATTTTAGAAGCCGATCAAGAAATACGGATCTGGGGCACTTCAGACGGAAAACAGAAATACAGCTATTTCACTGCGATGGAGACTGGGGATCCGGTCTTGTTCTACTCAGATGGGGAGTTCTTCGCATCAGGCCGTATCGGGGTAACACTCGAGGACGCGGCGTTAGGAGAGCGACTATGGGATAGTGCCGAGAGCAAGTACATCTACACCATCTCCGAGTACGAGCCGATCTCTGTGTTGCCTGCTGAGCTCGGTGATCTTCTTAGCTACGGTGAAGGCTGGCATCCTCGAGGGTTCATGCGCGTCTCTGAGCAGGCGATCAATTCGCTACTGACAGAATACAACTCTGTCGAGGAGGCGTTTCAGGATCTCCGGTCTGATGAGTCAGTTGCGAGTCCTTCTGAGCCGGAGACTGAGACCGAGCAAGCGAGCGACGCCGATGATGGACGAGTGCACACCGAGATTCAGTGGTATCTCGTGCAGCTAGGCCAGCAACACGGGTACGACGTTCATGTTGCTATCAATGACAAGAATCGGACGTACCAAGGTGAGCGGTTGGGAGAGGGGTGTCTCGAGGAGTTAGTGTTGCCGGGATTCAGTGATGCAGTGACCAATATTATCCGCTATGTCGACGTGATCTGGCTCGAGGGGGACGCGATAGTTGCGATGTTCGAAGTCGAGAGTACCACGAGTATCTATAGCGGGATCTTGCGGATGACCGATTTCGTGACGCGGGTGCCGAACTTTGCAGTGGATATGTATATTGTCGCAGCTGAGTCGGATTCCGATGCTGTTCGGAAGGAGATGACGCGGCCGACGTTTGAGACGGTGCTCGAGCCTGTTTCGCATAGCTCGCTGCAATTCTTGAGTTTCGAGGACGTGCGTGAACGATACGAGACGGTTGTGTCTGCAGGGCCATTGCAGGAAGTGTTTTGAGGTGAATTCGAAGTAGATGAACAGATGACTAATCCAACTCAATCGCTTTACTGGCCGCATCGAGAGGGTTAGTATAGAACACGAGCTGTAGTTGATCCAAGAGTTCATCCGGTATCGTCGCTAAGTCTTCTTTGTTCTTTGCGGGAAGCAATACTGTCTTTGCACCCGAATCTGCTGCCAGTTGCAGCTTATCAATCAAAGAACTCACGGCAACTAATTCACCCATTAGACTCATTGCTCCAAGTACGACGGCTTGTGGTCTAACCGGCCGGTCGAGAATCCCCGAGACGATTCCTACAAGCAGTCCAACACTTGTCTCACTACCTTCGGTCGCATCAGATGGATTGAGGACTTGAACATTGATGTCGTATTCGCTCAAAGCCTCGTCACGGCTAAGTTCCCGCATATTTGCTTGGAGATAGTCGCACGCTGTCTCAAACGACTCTTTCATCTGCTTACCGGGTGTTCCCGAGATGTTTGTCTTCCCGGAGCCAGGAAGTGCTTGAGTTTCTATTCGGAAAGGAGCATGACGGTTTTCACTATCACCGATAGTATAAACAGTGCCTGACTGCTGTGTTCCAGGCGGAATAAGTGCCTCATCAGCTTCTTCTGGGACTGGAACGTGGATTTCTTCTTTCGTTTCCAAATCTAGATACGAGAACTCGACTGCTCGATATTCCATTCCGCCAATTCGCTTCAGTTGTTCTTTCACTCGGCGTCGCCCTTCCATAGCGAATTCGAGATACTGACGGAGATCCTCCTTCGTATACTCTCCATGTGGATGGAGTAATTTGAGCAGCCCAGATACCGTCTTCCGAACGGCTTTTTCATCTCGTTGGTTCAGATGATCGCCAAATACGAACTCTTCATTAATGGCATCGCCGTACGATTCTTTCCGCAATTCGCGAACGAACTCAGCGAAGTAATCGACAATAAAGCCGAACTGATCACCGAAGAATTCGGATCGCATCTTAGGTACTTCCCATCCAGGTAGGTAGTAGTGGAATCGATCGATGAGCGCGAGATCTTGCATCTCTTCGGGAAACGGTTCGAAGAGATGAGAGCTTTTGAGGACGCCCTCGATGTCCAAGTCAATATTTCCGACGTAGACCATCGATGCTTGGGCCGTAAGTTCCTCAGTTCCGCGTGAGAAACTCCCTGACTCCATGTAGTCTTTGAGCATCTGTACGGCTTCCGAGTCGCTGAACCGAAGGCCTCCAACTTCATCGAACGCAACGACATCCCATCGACCGACCAGTCCAATTCGGCCCGTATTGAGGTTCAAGAAAAGCTTCGCAACGGTTGTCTTCCCACCAGAAATAAGGATTGAATGGGGACTGATTTCCCGGTACAAGTAACTCTTTCCTGTCCCGCGCGGACCGAGTTCAACATAGTTGTAATTTGATTCGACAAGCGGAATACACCGGGTTAGAAAGAGGAATTTCTCGCGGTCGCTGAACGCGGAGGGATCATACCCAACGCTCTGGAGAAGAAGATCCAACCATTGGTCACGTGTGAACTCTCTTCGCCGCTCTTTCAACTGGTCAAGATCTAGGTTCGACACCTGGATCGGTTTGAAAGAGTCGATGCCGAACAAACTCTTGGGACTGTTCGCATTGTCCGGAAGATATTCTAGGTCGATAATTGCCCAGACACCACCTCCCAGAAGTTTCGGATGTTTGCTGACAAGGTGCTCATTGATCTCGACGTCGTTCAACCCGAGGTTGACGAACGACCCGACATAGGCGTCCTGCTGCTCGTCGAGTCTAACAGTTACCTTGTCGATGACCCGGTACCGGCCCCGCTCACGTACTTCACTTTTAACGAACTCGGCCTCATCGGGACGGACGTAGTGTTTCGACAGAATTTGTTTGACCTTTTCGAGCCCCTCCTCAAGAGATTCCTCATCGTCTGTGGCACAGTATTGTCCAATGAGGTACTCAAGAACGTATGTGGGAACGTTTACCCCAGACTTGATATCCTGAACGAGATCCTTCCGGACGACGCGTCCGGGAAAGACGTCGAGGGCTTTCTGATCGACGTCCTCAGTTGTCATTGTATAATGGCCAATGTAGCCGGGGGCATATTGGTATCGGTCGAACAAAAATAGAGGTAGACGGTAACAGACGATCTCAACTCCCGGCTGCTATCGTGGCGACAATCGCTTGAATGCCGCAGCGATTAGATGTCAAACCCCATATCGTCATCTCCAAAGAGCAGATCGAGTTCGACCGTCTTCTTCGTGATTGTTTCGCGAGTGTCGGTGTTGATGACTTCGAATTGAACAGAATTCTCTCCAGAGATTGCTCCCTGTTTGAGTCGGATACGGGTACTGTTGGTTCCAGGCGAGATCTCCATCGAAACGGTGTCTGCGACTGGTTTGCCGTCGATATTCGCGCGGACTTCCAGGGTTGGTGCTCTATCGAACGCTACTTGCCCGCTTTTGGCCTCGATCTCGGCGGAAATGATCGAATTGGTGATCGGATCCGGTATCGAAACGTCGTAACTTATCGATGCGCTTTCTTCGATTTCGCTTGTCGTGACGGTAAGACATGGGACGAGTAGCTCCTGAAGTGAAATCCCACCGTGGAAGTATCGCATGTTGCCGTGTGTTTTGAAACACGCGACGCTTCGGGGGAATAGCAGTTTGAGATCGGGGGCAGTGATACCGAGGTCAGACAGCGCCTCGTGGTCGATCTCGATAAATTCGTCCGTGTCCACGAGCGGCGTGTCACGATTGGCCGCAGCGAACCGACGTTTCACCACAGGGGCCAGGTCTGGTGACTCGACCTTGAGATCATCGGTCAATCGATTCGTGTAGAGGAAGCCGTGGTCGCTCGTGATCACGAACCGTGTGTAGCCAGCCTGTTTTAGACGCTGAACCGTCCGTTCCACGTCGTCGACGTGTGAGGCGACCTGGCTGAACGCAGCGTCGTCATCGAGACTCTCGCCGAGTTTGTCTATTGTCCCCGAGTAGACGATTCGGGGAACAGGATCGGAGCCTTGGAGCTCTTCCAGTGAGATGTCGCTCACCTCGTTCATACCGACGACTTCGAAGCCAGCAGCACTGAACCGTTCGACGCGGTCGGTTTTTCCGCTCATCTCCTCACCGCCACTGGTCACCACGAGGTCGTCGTTTTCGAGTGAAAGTCCGAGATTGCCGGGGAGGTGGGCGGCCATTCCGACTTCGGTAACCGAGGGGAGTGCTGCGCTGACTGCACTCAGATCTTGCTCGAAGTCGGTTCGCAGTCCAAGGTTCTCTTTGATTGCTTCGGCGAGTTCATATCGAAGGCCGTCACAGATGATGATCGCCGTACCGTCCTCAAGGTCAGCGAACTCTTCGTAGAACGATGTCTGGGGTGTTCCAAGCGTCGGATCTTCATTCAGAATATCAGCAAGCGGGCGGTTCACATCCTGGAGGAAGGACATGTAGTGTTTGGTGACCCGTTGTTTCACCGTGGTCTCCTTTGGATAGGGGTACGTAGCCTCCCGCGCTGCGCTGATGTATTTTCGATAGGCTGCGTCAACTTTCCACCAGCCGTCCTCACTCGTGTATTTCTGGGCAAGCTCGTCTGAGGTAAGGGTTTTCGCCTCATCCGCATCAACGGTTCCGACCAGCTGTAACGTTTTAACTGCTTGAACGGGAACCGACCAATCGACGAGGTCCTCGTTGTTCCAGAAGCTGTTCCGTCGTTGCGTGGCGGTCTGTTCGAGATCCGCTGCGATCTCAGGGAGGTCGGCGTACGTCTCTTCAGCGAGACGTTCCATCACGAGTCGAATAAGGCCCATGTCGATGCCCTTGAACGCTGTGGCGTCCCAGTGAATCCGTTCAGAGTCGATTACGGCCTCCGCCAGATCGTAGTCTGTCTCGATCTGCTGTGCGTAGCGCGTGAATTCGGCAGGGGCATATTGCTGCCATTCGTCGCAAAATGCCGCCGCAGCACGGGTGTCATCTGCAGCGAGTTCGTCGTACCGCGTCGTCGGGGCTCGGCTCGCAACTTCGCCAAAGAGCAGCTGAGTCGCTAACTCCTTCGGGTCGAGTCCGGCGTCGACACCGTACTCCTGGCGAAGTTGTGCGTCCCAGGAGTCGGCCATCGCGTTGTCCTCGATCTTGTCACGATACTCTTCAGGGTCGGCGAGGTAGGATCGAACCCAGTGGTCGGTTGCCGGGCCTGCTGTATCGAAGAGGACACAAAAGAACGCCAGGCGCTGAACCTCGCGGTTCTGGCCCCAGTCCTCGTACGCGTCAGGGATCTCTTCGTCGTGCTCGACGAGGAACTGCGTCACCGGCGTGTCGTCGATGTCCTGACCGACGCGGTACTGCCGTCCGAGTGCGTGGACATCGCGGAACCACTCAGCGTCGTTTCGAGACTCGGGGATGTAGAACAGCCAGTTATTCTCGTAATTCGGGTCTTCCTCGTGGAGTCGGCGCTTCAGCTCGAAGTAGCTGCCGTCGTAATGCGCGAGCGTAACGTCATCGAGTGCCGCTTCGACCTCGTCGAGGACGCCCTTGTACTTCTCCTGGGCGTCATACCACACCCAGACCGGGTGTCGGTCGAATTTTTGCTGAAGTTCCGTGATAATACTGTTCGCAAGATCTCCCATAATGAATCACCTCGAATAGCTCGATTTCAGTTTCGGAAGTCCGGTTTCGAGAATATCGTACTGGTCCCACTCTTTGATGTTCTCCCAGATTCCTTTCTCAACGTCAACTGTGACACCGTCATCGATCATTTCGTCGATGGTGTCACGGAACTCTCTGATGTCGTCGAGGTCGTTCTGGACTTTTCCTTTTCTGTTCAGGAGTTCCTTGTCTGGGTTGTCCCCGTTGGTTTGGGCGTTCAAGGTTTCGAGTTCGTTTTCGAGCTCGCCGATTCGTGGATCGAGATACTGGCCACGGAGCTTCGGGAGGGTATTTGCATCTATTCCGTGGTAATAAATGAAGCAGCTGAACGCACCGTTCGGACTTTCGAGTTGCCAGTAGATCGGGCTCCGCTCTCCACGGGGTTTGTACTCGTCGACGTGATGATACCGGAAGAAACGCTCACGAAGCCACTCTTCCAAATTACGACTTAGCGCAGATTCCATGTCGCTTATGACGGCCTGTCCATCTGTGAACAGCAAGTCGACTGCCTCGTAGAGCAACGATTCGACTTGTTTATCGTCACCGAATGAGAGAATTTCATCATCAAGCGTAGGGAGATCTTTACCCGTGTCCCACCGCCCAAACAGAGTCCCTACAATCAACGACACGATCCGACCAGCGGTGTCGGTGTACTCATCAGCAGTATAGAGGTCGTGATCATACCGAAGCTGTGCGACAGTTAGTGGCGACAGTTTAGTTTCCAGTGCTGCTTCACGGAGTGTCGGCGTGTCCATCTCAGAGAGCGTTTCTACTGCTTCGTTGAGGCGATCTTGATCAAAGTCTTTTATAGTTATATGATCGCTGAGAACATCAGGATACTCGACGTGTGCGTCAGTTGCAACCGGGAACCTCGCGGTATTTTTTGGAAGCTGTTCATACATCTGATCCCGAGTCTCAGGAGAGATTTCATACTCATTGAACAGAATAGTGTCGATTGCTCCGTGAGCAGCCAACTTCCGCGCCTTCATCGCCTCTTCAACACGTAGAAGACTCGACACGTCTTTGTTTAAGACCGCAGCGACGGCTTCACCATTAAAATCAGCTGATATTTCGTATATTTCTGAGACAGATCTCCGTTCGGACACGCACAAGTTGGTAAGCTTCGTTAATGTTTCTTCATTATTATAGGATGATTTTATAGGAAGACGTTCTGCGTCACCAACTTCAAAATTGATCCCTGGATTTAATCCATTTGCTAGGTATCTATATAAGGTAGAGTTTAGGTTTGCGAGCAGAATCTCTTCACTCAGTGACTCAGAGGTGACAAATGGAGCTTTATCATGGAATATAGAGTTTTTTGGCAACCATCGCCCCACGAAGTAATTTCCAAATCTTCGGAATGTGACGCCTTGGTTAAAATAGAATTTCTCGTTCCTAACCCATCCTGTTTCTTTCATTTCCTCTTCACCTTGACCCCAGTCAACATAGTCTGTGGGATAATCATAGTACTCTGCATCTGTCCCACTCATTTGGTACCTGATATAGCGTCTCCCGAGCTCAGATTTGTCAACTTCCCAATATTTTCTAACAAACTTATCATCATTGTCCGTCTGTAATCCCACCCCAATATCTGCGATCCCGTCACCAAGGGCTTCGTAATCCGTGAATAAACGAAGTGTTTCTTCCCCAAACCAGTAGAGGAATGGTCTTCTACCAATATCGTCAATTCTACTTTGAGAGAAGATATACACGTCGTCATGGTCGTCGCCAGAGCGAAGTGATTCAGCGATTTCCTGCAGGCCTGCAATTTTCCGCTCGTAGTTCTTATAGTACTCCTGCTCGTGGGTCATCCGCATCCGTTCTAGTTTAGCAGATCGGGGGATCCAGAGACACCAAGCTAGAATAGTCAGTAACTAGA